>DXDW01000235.1 GCA_019115305.1 Candidatus Anaerofilum excrementigallinarum | reverse complement strand
TACCTGGAAATGACTGTCCTTGCCGCCGGAAACCGCCACGGCACAGTCGTAGCCGCCGGGGCCGTTCATGCCGCGGTACTTGTCGCACATGGCTTCAAATTCCTTCCACCGGGCGTTCCAGTCCACATCCTTGCGGTGTTCGTAGTGGCGGCAGGCGCTGCACACTCCCTCGGCATCGAAGGTGATGCCGGGGCGGGTATCGGGCATGGTGCACTTTTTACAGTATTTCATGGGAATAAACCTCCTGGTTGGTGTGCGGGTTTTGGTACGGCAGCAGCCGGACCCCTCATTTGTATGTTAGTATACCACAAATCCACGGCTCATTCCACCATCTGGCGGCACTTTTGCGAAAAGGGGCGGATTTTCCCGCTTTAAAACGCAAAAAACGCCAGCCCTTTGGGAAGGGCCGGCGGGGGATAAAGCAGAAGGTCAGGCGGAGGGGAAATACTGGTGCAGCACCTGTACCAGCTGGCCGAAGTCGATGGGCTTGGACACATGGGCGTTCATGCCCGCCTGGGTGGTTTTGGCGATGTCCTCGGCAAAGGCGTTGGCCGTCACCGCGATGATGGGCACGGTCTGGGCGTCGGGGCGGTCCAGGGCACGGATGGCCCGGCAGGCCTCGCAGCCGTCCATCTCGGGCATCTGCATATCCATGAGAATGGCGTCCACGCTGCCCGGCGGCAAGGTGGAAAATACATCCACCGCTTCCCGGCCGTTCCAGGCGGGGAAGACCTGGGCCCCCAGCATGGACAGGTATTCGGTGACGATCTCCATGTTGATCTCGTTGTCCTCGGCCACCAGAATCCGGCGGCCGGTGAGGTCCTCGGGGGAGAGCTGCGGGTTGACGGGCTGGGGGTCAGGCAGCTGCTGGTCGGCCAGCTGCAAAGGCAAGGTGACGGTGAAAACGCTGCCCTTGCCCAGCTTGCTCTCCACCGTGATCTCGCCGCTCATCTGCACCACCAGGCTTTTTACAATGGGCATGCCCAGGCCGGTACCCGATACCCGGATGGGGGAGAAGGAGGTTTCCCGGGAGAAGGGCTCGAAGATGCGCTCCAAAAACTCCTCCGACATGCCGATGCCGGTGTCGCTGACCACGATCTGGTATTTGCACATCTTTTCCATCCGGCTGGTCAGCTTGAGCTCCAACGTGATCTCGGCTCCCTCCAGGCTGTACTTGAAGGCGTTGGAGAGAAGGTTGTTGAGAATCTGGTTCATGCGGAACTGGTCGCAGTAGACGATGAGATCCTCGGGCTCGGTGCGCACGGTAAAGGTTTTGTGCTGGCTGTGGGCCTGGTCCTCAAAGAGGGCCGCGCAGTCCAGAATACACTGCTTCAGGCTCATGGGGGAGTAGTCCAGCACGGTGTTTTCGCTGTATTCGATGTGGGACATGTCCAGCAAATCGTTCACCAAAGTGAGCATCTGGCGGCCGGCCTGCTCGATCTTCTGGACATATTCCTCCTTTTTGTCGGCGGAATCGGTGTTGTGGGCCAGCCCCGCCAGGCCGATGATGGCGTTGAGGGGGGTGCGCATGTCGTGAGAGGCATTGCTGAAGAAGGCGCTCTTTTTGTGGGCGTTCTGCCGGGCGGTGGCCAGGGCGTTTTCCAGCAGTTGCTGCTGCTGCAGCTGGATCTGCTTTTCCCGGTGGATGTCCCGGAAACAGAGGATCACCTCGTTGATGTCCAGACCCTGGTTGTAGATGGCCCGGACGCTCACCCAGCGGTACTCTTCGCCGAAACGGCGGCGGTAATCTCCGCCGAACTCGAAGATGCCTTCCTCCACCAGATGCTGGATGTTCTGGGGCGAAAAGCTCTCCCGGAATTCCTGGAAGGTTTTGGGCTCCACAAATTTTTCCATTACCTCCATCAGGTCATCGAAGGTGCCGTGTTTTTTCAGAGAATCGGCGACGTCGGGGGAGGATTTGATGGTTTCATACAGGCCGGTTTTGTAGTCCACCCGGTAGATGGCGTAGAAGGTGTCGCCCAGAATCTGCAGTGTGTCGGCGATATGGCGCATCTTGCGGTCCCGCAGATAGCCATAGAGCAGAACCCAGGCCATGGAGAGCAGCAGCCCGGCGCAGATCACCCCCAGTATCACGATCACCTCATCCCAGCCGTCCTGGAGGATGTTCTGGATGGGAATGGTGATCACCGACATCCAGCCGTTGTCCATGAGATAGTAATATACACCCCGCTGGTTGCCGTCCAGATCCTGGATGGAGGAGGAATAACTCTGGAGGTTGCCGTCCTGAATGGCTTGCAGCAGCTTCCGGGCGTATTCCTGGCTTTGGGGAGAATCGACGTCTATGCGGCTGCTGGTGGTGTAGATCAGATTGCCGCCGCCGTCGTAGAGAAGATAGGAGCTCTGGTCCGGAATGCTGGCCTTGTTCTTGTGGGCATGGAAGTTTTCCAGCAGAATGTCAAAGCAGAGCACATTGTTTTCGCCGTGGAGCTTTTTGGCCATGGTGATCAGACTTTTGCCGGTGATGGCATCCTGGTAGGCGTTGGTGAAGATGATCTCCCCGTCGGCCTCCAGGGCCTGGCTGTACCATTGGGTGCCGGCATAGTCGTAGTTGTCGTCCCCGGTCCGGGGCACGGCGGCCACGATCTGTCCATCGATGACGGCATAAGGATCGATGATGGTGAAATCCAGGGTCTGGGCGATGTGGTCGGAAAACTCCGCCATCCACTGGTGCAGCTCCTCCGGCGAGGTGCCGGTGTCGATCTGCTGGTTGATGTAGATGGAGGAAAGATTGAGGAACATCCGGTACACGTTCATCCGGTTTTCTTCCTCGGTGGCATAGCTCTGGGCCAGATGGGTGCCCAGCTCGTTGGCGTTGCGCAGCAGCTTGTCTCGCACCAGATACAATCCCCAGGAGAGCAGCAGCAAAAGGGTGAGCAGCAGCGCCACCTCCAAAGCGGCGGTGAGATTTATGCGTTTCAGCTTGTTGGATTTCATTGGCGTTCATTCCTTTGCGGAAGAGATCGGCCGGGCGCGGGAAAAACAGGCAGCATCGGCCGGCGGGATTTTGATATTAGCTTACCACAGGGACCGGCAATATGCAAGAAATGCCCGGCTGGATGTAAAAAAACAGGGCCCGCCTCAGCGGACCCTGCAGCAGAAGGATATTCAGTTCTGGGGCACGAAGAAATAGGTGGTGCTGTCCACCATGCGGGCCCAGGGAGCATCGGCCAGCACCCGCTGTACCTCGCTGCGCTTGATGCCCAGGCTTTTCACCACGTCGGCCAGACGGATCAGCTGGTCGGTGTGGGCGGCGAAATAGTCGTAGACAGCCACGCTGGCCACCTTGCTTACGGTGGGAGCCGGGCGCCGATGGGGAGTGGAACGGGTGACGAAATCTTCCGGATGCTGGTGGCGGTAGGCGGTGTACATCACCTTGATGCGGCTCAGCAGAGCAGGGGGCAGCTCACCCCGGGCGGCGGGAACGGACAGATCGGCACCGGCCAGGTCGGCCATATTGTGCAGGCCCTTGGCGTTGCACCAGGCGACGAAGACGTCGTAGACCGGCTTTGCGTACACTTCACGGATGGTTTGCATGGCATTTCTTCCTTTCATAGTATCACGGCCAGGCTGGCCGCGGCGGTGGACAACCCAACAACTGTTGTGCAATACGGAAAAAAACAGATAATATCCTTGTGCAATTTGCGGAAGAATTTCCGCAAAAAGGGCACAAAAAAGCGGGCCGCCTTCCACGGGGCGGCCCGCCGGAAGCGATGGAAAATTATTTGGTGCCGAAGATGCGGTCGCCAGCGTCACCCAGACCGGGCACGATGTAGCCGTTCTCGTTCAGCTTTTCATCCAGAGCGCCGATGTAGATGTCCACATCGGGATGGGTCTCCTGCAGGCGCTTTACACCCTCGGGAGCCGCAATGAGGCAGAGGAACTTGATGCTCTTGGCGTTGCGCTTTTTGATCATGGTGATGGCGTCGCAGGCGGAGCCGCCGGTGGCCAGCATGGGGTCCAGCACGATCACGTCCCGCTCGTCGATGTCCTTGGGCAGCTTGCAGTAGTACTCCACAGGCTCCAGGGTCTCCTCGTTGCGGTACAGGCCGATATGGCCTACCTTGGCAGCGGGAATCAGAGTGAGCATACCGTCCACCATACCCAGGCCGGCCCGCAGAATGGGGACAAAGGCCAGTTTACGGCCGCTGAGCATACGGGTGTGGGCCACGGCAACGGGAGTTTCCACCTCAACCTCTTCGGTGGGCAGGTCACGGGTGGCTTCGTAGCACATCAGGGTGGCAATCTCGCTCACCAGGTCGCGGAACTCCTTGGTGCCGGTGGCCTTGCTTCGCAGCAGGCTGATCTTGTGCTGTACCAGGGGATGGTCCAGAATCATGGGTTCCTTGTTCATGTCGTCAAGCTCCTTTGTTATGCTGTATGCAATATTTCCGGGCGCGGGCGCAGACCCGACGCCGGCCGGGCAGGCACAAAGCCGGCCCGGTTGATGCGAAGAAAAGTGCAGCGGGCCTTACAGAGCGGCCTGCTGGTTTTCGATGGCGGTCAGCTTTGCCACACGGGCATCGTGGCGGCCGCCTTCGTATTCGGCGGACAGGAAAGCGTCCGCCAGGCTGCAGGCCAGACCGGCGCCCACTACGCGGCCGCCCATGCACAGGGCGTTGGCGTCGTTGTGGCGGCGGGTGAATTCGGCGCTGAACACGTCAGAGCAGCAGCAGGCGCGGATGCCGCGCACCTTGTTGGCGGCCATGGAGATGCCCACGCCGGTGCCGCAGAACAGCAGAGCCAGGCCGCAGCGGCCTTCCACTACGGCGTTGCAGGCGGGCAGGGCCACGTCGGGGTAATCGCAGGCGGCGCCATCGGTGGTGCCGAAGTCCACAAATTCCAGGCCTTTTTCCTGCAGGTGGGCCTTGATGGCCTCTTTCAGTGCAAAGCCGCCATGGTCGGCGGCCAGAGCGATGGGTTTGTCCAGTTTTGTCATAGTGCTACTCCTCGTTATTGGGGTTTTGCGGCCAGTTTTTCGGCCCGTTCCCGCTCGGCCTGGCTCAGCCGCAGATACTGCGGGCGCAGCTGCTCGCCGGATTGGGTATTGCCCTGCCGGGCCTGCTCCATGGCAGCCAGGCAGACGCCGGCGGCGCGGCTGGCCGCCAGAAAACCGGGCAGCCGCGCCACGCCGGGAACATCCTTGTATCTATTATAGCATATTTCCGCGCCGTCACCAACAAAAACCAGCGGTTTTTTGCAGCTTTCTACAAAATCAGCCAGGCTGGCGGGGTCTCGGGCGGCGTCCTCCAGCAGACGGCGAGGAGACTGACCGGCCTGGAAAGCGGCGGCATATACCTGCCCCCGGCGGGCGTCCAGAGCGGGCACAACGGTGGCGGCAGGGCCGGCGCACCAGGCCAAAGCTTCCAGAGTGCTTACCCCCACGCAAGGGGCGCCGGTGGCAAAGGTCAGACCCTTCACCAGCGCCAGCCCGATGCGCAGTCCGGTAAAGCTGCCGGGCCCGGCGCAGACGGCCCACAGGTCGATGTCGGCGGCGGTGAGCCGGGCGGCGGTGAGGGCCGTCTGGATCATCTCCAGCAGGCTTTCGCTGTGGGTGAAGCCGGCGCTGAGGGTGGCCTCGTAGAGGGGCTCGTCCTCTTTCCAGATGGCAACGCCGGCGGTTTTGCCGGCGGATTCAATGCCCAGACAGATCAAATCGTTTCCCCCTCTATGGTGATGGTGCGGCTGTTTTCGCCGTCCACCTGGATATCCACCCGCACGGCCTTTTCATCGGCCAGCAGATCGGCGAAGTTTTCGCTCCATTCGGCGGCCACCACCGCTCCCTGGTCCAGATAATCGTAAAAACCCGCCACCTCCAGGTCCTCCTGGTTCTGCAGCCGGTACAGATCAAAATGGGCGAAGGGCCGGGGGCCCCGGTAATAGTTGACAATGGTGAAGGTGGGGCTGCTGGCCGGATCGGCGCAGCCCAGCCCCTGGGCGATGCCCTCGCAGAAGGCGGTTTTCCCCGCACCCAGACCGCCGGTGAACAGCACCAGACTGCCGGGGGAGAGGGTTTGTGCCAGCCGACGGCCCAGTTCCACCGTCTGCTGCCGGCTTTCTGTATGATAGACAGCCACAGGAGTGCCCTCCTTTCCGAAAAAACGCGGCCCGTTTTCCCCGGCAGTGTCCAGCCGGCAGAAAAAGGTCCGCACCCTGCCGCCCTGTGCGGGGCGGTTCATTCTTTTTTATTGTAATACAGTTTTGGCAAAAGCGCAATCCCTCTTTCGACAAAACCGGCGGAGGGAAAATTTTGTAACCGGATGTGAAATTTTTCTGCCGGAGGCATCGTATGGTCATAGAGGGCTTTCCGCGCCTTGTATGGGTGGCGGCGGGTGTGGTATAATCCCAGATAAAAGCCGCTTTTTGCCATTGTGCTTTTGAATAGAACGCCCGGCGGAAAGGCCGCCGGAGAGGGAGGACACGGACAAGTGAAAACCATCAAGCGATATTTCACCCAGAGCGACTGGGTGCTGCTGTTTTTGTGCATGAGCTGTTCGGCCATGTCGGTGACGGTGCTGATCTCCTATGGTCTGTACCAGCAGGGAGGCTGGCGGGATGCCATCGTCCAGGGTGCGGCCAGTTTGCTGGGCATTGTGGGAGCGCTGATTCTCTCCCGCATCGACTACCGGCTGCTGGCCAACGTCTGGCCGGTGCATGTGGTGCTCACCTGGGGCCTGGTGCTGCTGACCTTGGTGAAAAACAAGACCATCGGTCCCATCACCTTGGGCTATGCCCCCAGCGGCACCGAAAACTATTCCTGGATTCGGGTGGGCCCCTTGAGCCTGCAGCCCACCGAGCTGGCCAAAATCAGCTTTATCCTCACCTTTGCCATGCATCTGGACAATGTGCGGGAAAAGGTGAACCAGCCGGCGGTGCTGGCAAAGCTGCTGCTGCACATCCTGGTGCCGGCGGCCCTCATCCACATCCAAGGCGACGACGGCACGGTGCTGATTTTCTTGTCCATCGGTGCGGTGATGCTCTTTTCGGCGGGCATCAGCCTGCGGTATGTCTTTGGTGCCATCACTCTGGCGGTGTGCGGCGTGGCGGCTATGCTGGTCACCGGCAAGGGCCTTTCCAGCTACCAGATCCAGCGTGTCATGGCCCTGTATGATTCTTCTCTGGCCACCACCAACCCCCAGCTGTACAACGAGGTGATGTACCAGCAGGACGCCGGCCGGGTGAGCATCGGTTCGGGGCAGATCTTCGGCCGCGGGCTTTTCCAGCCCGACCACAACTATGTCCCCGAGGCCCGCAACGACTTTTTGTTCAGCTATATGGCCGAGGGCATCGGCTTTGTGGGCTGCGTCATTGTGCTCATTGTGCTGTTCAGCATCGCCTTCAAGACACTGGCCACCGCCCTGCGCAGCCGGGAACCTCTGGGAACCCACATCTGCGCCGGCGTCTTTGCCAGTCTGCTGTTCCAGATTATCGTGAACCTGGGCATGAACCTGCGGCTGCTGCCGGTGATCGGCGTCACCTTGCCTTTCTTCTCCTCGGGCGGCAGCTCGGCCCTGATGATGTATTTGTGTATGGGCCTGGTGCTCAGCGTCTATGCCCATAACCCGAAAGTGGAGGATATGTTTGAACAGCGATAAATTTTCCGGTTCCCTCTTTGATCAGCTGGCCGCCTACGCGGCCGGGAATGTCTGCCCCATGCACATGCCGGGCCACAAGCGCAAGGCTCTGGGCAGCCCTCTGCCCCTGGAGCTGGACATCACCGAGATCACCGGCTTCGACAATCTCCACGAGGCCCGGGGTATCCTGCGCCAAGGTATGGACCGGGCGGCCCGGCTCTGGGGCTCCCGCCGGGCCTATTACCTCATCAACGGCTCCAGCGGCGGCATTCTGGCCGGCATTGCGGCGGCGGCCGCCCCCGGCAGCCGGGTGATCCTGGCCCGGGGCTGTCACAAATCGGTCTACCACGCCTTGGAACTGCGGGGGCTGCAGCCGGTGTATCTCCAGCCGGATGCCGATGCCGCCTTCGGGGTGGCTGGCTCGGTGCAGCCGGACCAGCTGGCCGCCGCCCTGGAAGCCTATCCCGACGCCAAACTGGTGATCCTCACCAGCCCCACCTACGAAGGGGTGGTCAGCGATATCGCGGCCCTGGCAGCCCTGTGCCACCGGCGGGGCATTCCGCTGCTGGTGGACGAAGCCCACGGGGCTCATCTGGGCTTTGACCCCGCCTTTCCCGCCGGGGCCGTGGCCTGCGGGGCCGATATTGTGGTGCAGAGCCTTCACAAGACTTTGCCCAGCCCCACCCAGACCGCTTTGCTGCACCTGTGCAGCGACCGGGTGCCCGCCGAGGGGCTGGAGCGGCAGCTGGCGGTGTTCCAGACCAGCAGCCCCTCCTATCTGCTCATGGGGGGCATTGACTTTTGTCTGCGGATGGTGGAGCAGGAGGGCCCGGCGCTGTTCGCCGCCTATGCAAAGCGGCTGGCGGCCTTTGATGAAAAAATCCGCCCCCTGGCCCGGCTGCGGGTGCTCTGCCACGGGGCCGACAGCCCGGCGGCTCACCCGGGGTTTTTCGCCTTCGACCCCGGCAAGCTGGTGACCTCCACCCGGTATGCCGGCAGAACCGGCGGCTGGCTCAAGGACCGGCTGCGGGAGGAATACGGCATCGAGCTGGAAATGGCCATGGGGGACTACGCTTTGGCCATGACCAGTGTCTGCGACGAGGACCGGGACCTGGACCGGCTGGCCCGGGCGCTGCTGGAGATGGACAGAGAGCTGGAAGCTGCCCCTTGTCCCCCCAACCAGCCGCTCCTGCCGCTGCCCCAGGTGGTGCTGGACCCCGCCGCCGCCCGGCAGCAGGAGACCGAACTGTGCGACCTGGCCCAGGCCCAGGGAAGGCTGGCAGGGGAGATGGTGTGGGCCTATCCCCCGGGGGTGCCCCTGCTGGTGCCGGGAGAGCGCATCGGCGCTCCCCAGCTGGAAGCTTTGGCCCGGCTGACCCGCCAGGAGGTGGAGCTGCACAGCGAAAGCGGCTTTGTACCGAAAAAAATCCGGGTGCTGGCCCCTCGGTATTGACAGAACGGCCGTCTTGTGATTCAATATATAAAAGGTGCGGTGCTGTGTGCGCCGCGCGCACCATTCCAAAAGGAGGCTGTGAACTATGAATCGGATTCAGACCCTGGATACCCGTGATCTGGCCAAGAGCGCCCAGAACGGCGGTTGCGGCGAGTGCCAGACTTCTTGCCAGTCTGCCTGCAAAACTTCCTGCGGTGTTGCCAACCAGCAGTGTGAGAAGTGCAGCGAGAGCAAGTAAATCCTGTTTGATCGGAAGGGTCGCTGCCCTGCCGCGCGCCGCGCGGCCGAGCGGCGATTTTTCTGTGTCCGGCCCTTTTGAAAAGGAATTGCAAATTTTCCGATAGGAGAGAAGATAGATGATCCATCAGTATAAGCTCAACGGCTACAACATCGTGCTGGATGTATACAGCGGCTCGGTCCATGTGGTGGACCCCCTGGCCTACGATGTCATCGCCCTCTACGAAAACACCCCCGCCGACGAGATCGTGGCCAAAATGCTGGAAAAATACGCCGGTCAGCCCGACGTGAACGAGGCCGAGATCCGGGACGTGCTGGACAGCGTGGAGCAGCTCAAGGCCGCGGGCAAGCTGTTTGCCCCCGACCAGTACGCCGACATGGCCTTCGACTTCAAAAACCGCAACACCGTCATCAAGGCCCTCTGCCTGCATGTGGCCCACACCTGCAACCTCACCTGCGACTACTGCTTTGCCAGCCAGGGTAAATACCAGGGCGAGCGGGCGCTGATGAGCTTTGAGGTGGGCAAGCAGGCTTTGGATTTCCTCATCGCCCATTCCGGCAGCCGCCGCAACCTGGAGGTGGACTTCTTCGGGGGCGAGCCCCTGATGAACTGGGACGTGGTGAAAAAGCTGGTGGCCTATGGCCGCCAGCAGGAGAAGATCCACAACAAGAACTTCCGCTTCACCCTCACCACCAACGGCGTGCTCATCGACGACGACGTCATCGAGTTTGCCAACAAGGAGATGCACAATGTGGTGCTGAGCCTGGACGGCCGCAAGGAGATTCACGACCGGCTGCGCCGCACCGTCAACGGCAAGGGCAGCTACGACATCATCGTGCCCAAGTTCCAGAAGCTGGTGGAGAGCCGGGGCGGCCAGGGCTACTATGTCCGGGGCACCTTCACCCACGACAACGTGGATTTCACCAAGGATATCTTCCACATGGCCGATCTGGGCTTCACCGAACTGTCCATGGAGCCGGTGGTCTGCGCCCCCGGCGAGCCCTACGCCCTCACCGAGGAGGATCTGCCCAAGCTGTTTGAGCAGTACGAGATTCTGGCCACCGAGATGATCCGCCGCAAGCAGGCGGGCCACGGCTTCACCTTTTACCACTACATGATCGACCTCAAGGGCGGCCCCTGCATCTACAAGCGCATTTCGGGCTGCGGCAGCGGCACCGAGTATCTGGCCGTCACCCCTTGGGGTGAGCTGTACCCCTGCCACCAGTTTGTGGGCGATCCCAAGTACAGCATGGGCGACGTCTGGCGCGGCGTGACCAACACCGAGCTGCGGGACGAGTTCAAGCTGTGCAACGCCTATGCCCGGCCCGACTGCAAGGACTGCTGGGCCCGGCTCTACTGCTCCGGCGGCTGCGCTGCCAACGCCTACCACGCCACCGGCAGCATCCGGGGCGTCTACGACTACGGCTGCCAGCTGTTCCGCAAGCGGATGGAATGCGCCATCATGATCCAGGTGGCCGAAGCCGGCATGAAAAAGGCGGAGGAATAAGCCTTTGCCGCGGCATGAGTCAAAGCAGCCGCCAAGTATCACAAAATATAAAAAACGGCCCGCAGGGAAGGGGAAGCTTCCGCTGCGGGCCGTTTTCTGTTGATTTGACAGACAGGATTTTTATGGATTTACTGTTCCAACACAAAATAGGAACTATATTTGGTGCCGTCGTGCCCGATTAACTTTTCCTCTGTGTACCGAAAGCCCAACTTTTTCAATGCAGCAATCCGTTCCTCCGCGGATGCAATCGCT
>DXDW01000234.1 GCA_019115305.1 Candidatus Anaerofilum excrementigallinarum | reverse complement strand
CATGGCAGGGTGCTCTTCCCTCCGGCTCGCCAAAGTCCTTTTCTCCGGTCACGCCTCTGGCCTGCTGCGAGCTCAAGGCAAAGTGCTCACCCCTCCGGCTCTCCAAAATCCGTCAGCGTGGGCCTTTTCAGCCTTTTGCGTGCCTTTTTCTTTTCCTTTATTCTTTGCTTGCCCGGGGCCGGGGATGTCCGCCGCCCTTTTCTTCCAAAACAAACAAACCGCCCGCCTTTCCCCTTTTGGGGAGAAAGACGGGCGGCTTGTTATCTGCCGGTCAAAGATCCGTCAGGCCGCTTTGAAGAACTTGTCCCAGTAGCCCACCACGAATACCGCCAGTACCAGGAAAGGCAGGATCCAGGTGAAATAGAACCGCAGCTTGCGGGGGAACCGCATTCCCTCGCCGGCGTCGGCCTCGGCCACAAAATTGTCCCAGCCCCAGCCGTAGCGGGAAACGCAGAACAGCAGGTAGACCAGGCTGCCCAGAGGCAGCAGGTTGTTGGAAACCAGGAAGTCCTCCAGGTCCTGGATGGTGGTGGTGCCGCCCAGGGGGTGGAAGTTGCTGAACACGTTGAAGCCCAGGGCACAGGGCAGGCTCAGCAGAGCGATGAGAACGCCGTTCACCAGCACCGCCTTTTTGCGGGTCCAGTCCCACAGGTCCATGGCAAAGCTGATGATATTTTCAAACACCGCGATCACGGTGGTCAGGGCGGCAAAGCTCATGAACAGGAAGAACAGAGCGCCCCAGATGCTGCCGCCCGCCATCTGATTGAACACATTGGGCAAAGTGACAAACACCAGGCCGGGGCCCTCGCCGGGGTTTACGTCAAAGGCCGAGCAGGCGGGGAAGATGATCAGACCCGCCAGCAGAGCCACGGTGGTGTCCAGCACCGCCACGTTCACGGCCTCGCCGGTGAGCCGGCGGTCACGGCCGATGTAGCTGCCGAAGATAGCCAGAGCGCCGATGCCCAGGCTCAGGGTAAAGAAGGCCTGGCCCATGGCGGCGTAGATGGCCTCGCCCAGTCCGCTTTCCACCATCTTGCCGAAGTCGGGCAGCAGGTAGAATTTCAGGCCCTCGGAAGCACCGGGCAAAGTGACGCTGCGCACGCAGAGGATCAGCATGATGATGTACAGGCAGGCCATCATCACCTTGGTCACCCGCTCCACGCCCTTCTGCAGGCCCATGCTGCAGACGCCGAAGCCCAGAATCACGGTCACCAGCATCCAGAACACCTGGTAGCCGGGCTGCGCCAGCATGCCGTTGAAGACGCCGCCCACCTGCTGGGGGTCAAGGCCTTTGAACTCGCCGGTCAGCATTTTGAAGAAATAGGCGATCATCCAGCCGCCCACCGTGGTGTAGAACATCATCAGCAGGTAGTTGCCGGCCATGGCGCCCAGGCTGTACCAGTGCCATTTGGTGCCGGCGGGCTCCAGCAGATGGAAGCTCCGGGCAGCCGACCGCTGGCTGGCCCGGCCCACCGCAAACTCCATCACCATGATGGGAAGGCCGAACAGCAGCAAGAACAGCAGGTAGACCAGCACAAAGGCCGCACCGCCGTATTTGCCGGTGATGTAGGGGAAACGCCACACATTTCCCAGACCGATGGCGCAGCCGGCCGAGATCAGGATAAATCCCAGCCGTGACGCGAATTTTTCTCGTTCTTTTGGCATTGTTATTCCTCCTCCCGACACTGCCCTTCCCAGAGGCAAAATGCCGTTTATATACAAGAATACCCGGCTGCTCTCCCCTTGTCAACCGCAGGGATCCGCTGCCGGGCATTTTTGCGCATACAGTCTGTTTAAACGTGCCGAAATCCCTTGCCGATGGTCTCGGAGGAGTTCACGATGGTCATAAAGGCATGGGGATCGGTGCGGCGGATAAAGTTGCGCAGTTCCATGGCCTGCCGCCGGTTCAGGATGGTGGTGATCACCTTCAGCTCCTTGTGGGTGTAGGCGCCCTCGGCGTCGTAGACGGTGGCGCTGCGGTGCAGCTTGTTGAGGATAAAATCCTGCACCTGCTGGGGCTGGGCCGAAACAATGGTCATCATCTTGCGCACATTGATGCTTTCAATCACGCTGTCCACCATCAGCGCCTTGGAGAAGGTGCCCAGCGTACAGTACAGGCCGGTGGCGATGCCGTACAGCCCGCCGGCCCAGGCCGCAATGGCCAGATCCGACAGCAGCAGCGCCTTGCCGATCTCCAGGCTGGTGTATTTGGACAAAATCATGGCCAGGATATCGGTGCCGCCGGTGGAGGCCCCCACGTTGAACACAATGGCGCTGCCGGCGGCGGGCAAGGCCACCGCAAAACAGAGCTCCAGCAAGGTGTCGTTGGTGAAGGGGGCGGTCATGGGATAGATCCACTCCAGCAGGCTCACAAAAGCCGACAGGGCAAAGGAGGAGTAGATGGTCACCCCCATGGTCTTTACCCCCAAAAAGCACAATCCCAGCACCACCAGAATGCCGTTGATGATAAACAGCGCTCCGCCTACGTTCATGCCGGGCCAGAGGGTGGCCATGATGATGGACATACCGCTGGTGCCGCCCATGGCGAAGTGGTTGGGTGTTTTGAACAGGTGGATGCCTGCCGCCGTGAGAAACAGGCCCAGGTTGAGCAGCAGGGCGTATTTGATGTTTTCCCAGGAAAATAAATCCCGCAGCTGTTTTGTTTTTTCCTTCATAAAGGGCTCCTTTGCGCTCCTTCGCTGTGTCCGGCCCGGCGGGGCTTTCTCTCCCCTTTTCCGGGGCGAAAAAGAGAAATACCCGCAAATTTACACTTTTCTATCGCCTGCCAGCCGGATTTATGGTATACTGAATGTGTGCGCGGCGGTGCAGCCGGCCCTCAAAGGCGCCTTTTTCGCCGCCAACACGCACATTCAGATTCTATCACACCGGCTTTTCCCATACAAGCGTGAAAAGCGATTTTGCGCGCATTTTTGCAAACAGATTGGATGTTGTTATGGATTTTTCTCAGCTTGGCCTCGCACAGCCCCTGGTAAAGGCGGTTTCGGAACAGGGATACACCACCCCTTCCCCCATCCAGCAGCAGGCGATTCCTCCGGTTCTGGCCGGGCGGGATCTGCTGGGCTGTGCCCAGACCGGCACCGGCAAGACAGCCGCTTTCTCCCTTCCCCTTTTGCAGCGACTGTCCGGCCAGCCCAAAAAGCCCCTGCGGGTGCTCATCCTCACCCCCACCCGGGAACTGGCCATCCAGATCGGGGAGAGCATCACCGCCTACGCCCGCCACCTGCCTCTGTCCTGCTGCGTCATCTTCGGCGGCGTGGGTCAGACGCCCCAGGTGCAGGCGCTGCAGAAAGGGCCCGACATCCTGGTGGCCACCCCCGGGCGGCTCAACGACCTCATGGGCCAGGGCCTGCTGCGGCTGGACACCGTGGAGGCCTTTGTGCTGGACGAGGCCGACCGGATGCTGGACATGGGCTTTATCCATGACGTGAAAAAGGTGTTGGCCAAGCTGCCCGCCAAGCGGCAGACTTTGCTGTTCAGCGCCACCATGCCCCCGGCCATCGAGGAGCTGGCCGCCGGCATGCTGCACCAGCCGGTATTCGTCAAGGTCGCGCCCCCTTCCACCACGGTGGAGGCCATCCGCCAGCAGGTCTGCTTTGTGGACAAATCCAACAAGCGGCAGCTGCTGGCCTGGCTGCTGGAGACCCTGCGGCCCTACAGCACTCTGGTATTCACCCGCACCAAACACGGGGCCGACCGGGTGGCGAAAAACCTCTGCCGGGACGGCTTTTCCGCCGCCGCCATCCACGGCGACAAGAGCCAGGGGGCCCGCCAGACGGCCCTGGCCAACTTCAAAAGCGGAAAGATCGGGGTATTGGTGGCCACCGACATCGCCGCCCGGGGCATCGACATCAACGAGCTGGCCCTGGTGGTGAACTTTGATCTGCCCAACGAGCCCGAAACCTACGTCCACCGCATCGGCCGCACCGGCCGGGCCGGCCAGGAGGGCCAGGCTGTCAGCTTCTGCTGCGCCGACGAGATGGACTACCTCAAGGACATCCAGAAGCTCATCCGCAAAAACATCCCTGTGCGCGCCGACCATCCTTTTCCCATGCAGCCGGTTTCCCTCCAGCCGCAGCAGCCCGCTGCTCCGGCCGCCAAAGAAAAAGAAAGAGAAAAAGAGGAATTGCATATGGAAGAACAATCCACCGGCGCCGCCAAACGGCGCAGAAAGCGCTCCAAAAAGCCCGGCGCCCCCGCCGGAGCTCCCGCCCAGAACGCCCAGCCCGCTCAGAACCGGGCCAAGGCCTCCCGCCCCGAGGGCAAAAAATCCGCCCCCGCCAGCCGGGAACAGCGCCAGCCCCGGCCCGAAAAGCAGGCCCAGCCGGCCCGCAAGCCCCGGCCCGCTCCCCAGGCCAGCCGCCCCGCCGACGAGGAGGAGGATGCCGGCCTGCTGCTGATCTCCCGCCGTCCCCCGGCTACCAAGTACGCCAATTTTGAGGAATACATGAAGGAGCACGGCGGCGTCTGATTGGCCCGCACTGCTCTTCTGTCCCGGCGCAGCCCCAAGGGCTGCGCCGGGATTTTTTGCATCCAGCCCTCCGTTTTTCTGCCAAACAGCCCGCAAAAGCCGCAAAAAACCCGGAAAGGAACAATTCCTCTCCGGGTTTTCTTTTTGTATATTCCGATTTAAATTATACCATCTGTTATTAGATGCGATAGATCCAGTTTTCCTTGCGGGGGGCGGGCTGGGGAAGCTCCCCCTCGGGATAGCCCAGGATGCAGTGGCCGATGCCCTCGTACTCCCCCTGGATGCCCAGGCTGGTCAGCAGGGCTTTGCCCTCGGGGCTTTCAAACTCCTCCTTGGCCCGGTGAATCCAGCAGCTGCCCAGACCCAGAGAATGGGCGGCCAGCATCAGATTGCCCATCACCAGGCTGCCGTCGTAGACACAGGTGGGGCGGCTTTTGTCCGCCAGCACCACCAGTACCACCGGCGCGCCGTAGAAGGGGTCCTTATCGCTGCCCATGATGGCGGCGCACATCCGGGAAAGCTGGTCCCGGACCTTGGGATCGGTGACGGCCAGAATAATGGGCGACTGCCGCCCCATACCGGTGGCGGCATAGGTGCCGGCCTGGAGCACCTGGTCCAGCAGCTCGGCGGGAACCATATCGGGCTTGAACCGCCGGACGCTGCGGCGGCTTTCAATGGCTTGCAGTACGGGATTCATATCCAACGCTCCTTTTTGTCAAAGATCAGGGCAGCAGGCTGCGGCATTCCAGATAGCACCGCTTTTCCCGGGCCTTGCCCATGCTGAAGGTCTTGCGGGGAAGGACGCCGCCCTCCACCACGCCGCAGAACAGCTGTTCCTTGGGGAATTCCGGCAGCAGGAGGCCGATGGTGCCCCGGCCGTGCTGCTGCACCAGACGGGCCACCTCGTCCTCGCCGTGGATGTAGTCCACAGTGCACTCCTGGTGTCCCGCGATGAACCGGTCCAGGAACTTCTGCACCACGGCCACAGCCAGAGGCTCCTTGCAGCGGCGCAGACCCATGACCAGACGCTTGGAATGGGTGATGATGCGGATGGAATACTGGGGACGGTTTTTGTCCATGACGATGCCTTCCTGGTCGCAGTATTCCGCCGCGCCCAGCAGCATCTCGGGGCCGGCGGTGCCGAACACCACCCGGTGCACCGGCTCAAAGACGATGGCCGGGCTGTGGACGTTGCACACCTCGGCCAGACAGTACCGGGCGGGGTGGTTTTCCCATTGATCGGCGGGCAGCTGGGCCTTGATCTTCTCCCAGCAGGCCTTGGCGGTGGCCAGGCTGTGGTTGCCGTCTCCCACCACCATAGCCATGGGGGGCTGGCCGGCAAAATCGGGGTAGCGCTGGTCAAAGCTGGCCTGGCTGCCCAGGTCGGCCATGGCGGCGATGAGTTTTTCCACCAGAGCGGGGTCCTCTACGGCCCAGCCCCGGATCATGCCGCTGCCCAAAGGCAGCTGGCCCTGGTACAGCAAGGGCAGGCTGTCCTTGGCGGCGGCCGCCTGCTCCACCAGAGTGTTTTTGCGGTCGTCCACCAGCATCAAAATGTGGGGGCTTTCCAGGCTGGCGTCCTGGCGCACCGCCATCCGGGGCGGAATCCGCTCCACCACGGTGTTTTCGGTGGGCCGCACCAGGGGCTTGGCGCCGGGGGTGTAGTCGTAATCCTCCAGATCCACGGCGCCCACCAGGCCCTGGCGGACGCTGCCGCCCTCCAGTGTGCGCTCCACATAGACAAATCCCTTCACCTGCCGGGTGAGCACCGAAGTCCGGTACTCCTCCATGGTGGCGTGGATGGTCTGGATGCGCTGCTGCAGATCGGGCTGGTCCAGGTATACCTCGGGCAGCACCATGTGCAGGGCACTGGGCTTTTCCGCGGCCAGAGCCTCGGCGTCGGCCCAGTATTCCGGCTGACTGGTGAACTGGTCGCAGGCAAGGCAACCCCATTGGCTTACCGGGATGTCCTCCCGGGGCAGTAAAATCGTTGCGGGCACAAAACAGCTGTGCATCCTTTTCCTCACTCCTCGTCTCCGGCCGCCGGCCGGTATTCTGCTGGCTGCGGGGTATACTCGCCGGCCAGGACTCATACAATTTTTGCGGATAGACCGATATATATCTGTATGATAGCACATTGCCGCCCTGCAATTCAAGGCTGCATCTGCTGAAAGGAGGCCCGCCATGTTCCCCGCTTTTGCCGGCCCGGCTTTGCTGGCCCTGGCCGCCCTTTTGTCCAGCCTGGGGGGGGCAGGCTTTGCCCTGGCCGCGCCGGTGCATCCCCTGGCGGTAAACGCTGTGCGCTGCCTGACGGCGGCGGGGGTGTCGGCGGTGTTTTTCGCCGCGGACCGCCGTCTGCCCCGGCTGTGCTTCTCCACCGCCTGGGGCGGGCTCTGTCTGGCCCTCACCACCCAGCTCTTTGCTCTGGCGGCCCCCCTGGCGGGAGCCGGCACCGCCACCTTGCTGCTAAACACCAGCCCCCTGTTTGTACTGCTGGTCCAGTGCGCGGCACAAAAAAAGCCGCCCCGCAGCGGCCAGCTGCAGGCGGCGGTTCTGGTGATCGGCGGAGTGGCGGTGGTGGCCGGCTGCCGGCCCGGCCCCTGGCAGGGGCTGGCGGCAGGTCTTGCCAGCGGCGCCTGCTACGCCGGGGTATTCCTGGCGGGACAGGGCCCAAAAGCCGACCCGGCCAGCGCCTTTTTCTGGGGGCAGCTGCTGGCGGGATTGGCCGACCTTCCCTTTCTGGCGGCCAGCCAGCCCCTGACCTGGCCGGCCCGGAGTTGGGCCGCCGGCCTGGTGCTGGGTCTGGTCCAGCTGGGGCTGTGCTACCGCTGCATGGCAAAGGGGCTGGCCATCACCCCGCCCCTCACCGCCAGCCTGGTGTGCACCTTGGAGCCGGTATTGGCCCCCCTATGGGGGCTTGCGGCCGGGCAGCAGCTGCCCGGCGGTTTCTGGCTGGGAACGGCCTTGGTATTGGCGGGGATTCTGCGGCAGAAAGCCGTCAGCCTGCCACCGCCCAGCACAGGCGGATCAGCACCGGCACCAGCGCCGAACAGAGGGCCCCGTTGAACACCGACAGCACCACCGTTTCCTCGTCGGTATACCGCACCATCATGGAGAGGGTGGTGTCCTCGCTGGTGGCCCCGGCGGGGGCGATGCAGGCGGGATAGTTCAGATGGCGGGAGATCCAGGGGATGCTGAAAAAGGAGAGCAGTTCCCGCATGAGGTTGCTCAAAAAGGCCATACCGCCCAAAGTGGGCCCGGCCAGCTCGGTGAGCATTACCCCGCCCAGGCTGTACCAGCCCAGACCGCTGGCCACCGCGGCCCCCTTCCATATGGGCAGGCCCAGCAGCAGCCCGGCGGCAAAGCCTCCCAGAATGGAGCCCGCCACCACCCCGAAGGGGATGATGAGCACTTTAATGTGGTATTGCCGCAGCCGGTCCAGCAGCCCCCGGTGCATGCCCACGCTGACGCCTACCAGCAGCATGAGCAGATTGAGCACCAGATCGGCGTTGTTCACCAGCAGCTCCACCGGGGCCAGGTCGGGGCCAAAGACCCCCCACAGCACCCCCGCAACCAGACAAAACAGTGCAAGCAGAGCCATCAGCGTTTCCTCCTATTTTTGGTGGCGCCCAACAGCCAGCGGGTAAGAGGCCACACCAGCAGCACCGAGCCGATCATGGGCAGCACCGCCAGCACCAGACTGCCCAGACCCAGGCTGGCCAGCTGGTCCGCCAGGCCCTCCCGCTGTCCCAGCTGTACCCCCATGCAGAAGATCAGGAGCAACGTGCAGATCATCTGGGCCTTTTCGTTCCAGCCCTTCCAGCTTTGGGGCACAAACCGGGCCCCCAGCAGGATACCCACGCACATCACCGCCATAACCGCCATATCCCCACATCCTTTCGGTTTTCACAAAAGAGGCCGCGCGCTTTCTTGCACAAAGCGCACGGCCCTTTTGACTTAACAGGTGTCTGAATGATTATAGCATCGGCCCGGCGGGCCGTCAACCCCTCAGCTGAACTCCCTTTTTCCGTACAGCCGGCAGGCCGCGGCGAAGGAGATTGCCAGCAGCGCCGCCACTGCAGCCACGGCGCAGAGGGCCACCAAGGCAAAATGCTGCTGGACAAACCCGCTTTCCAGCTGGAAACACCGGGACCCCTGTTCCACCACGAAGCCCACCAGCAAAATCAACACCACGGCGCCGCCCACCACCGCAAGGCGGGCCTTTTCCACCCCCAGCCAGAAGCCCAGGGGCAGCATCACCGCCAGCAGCACCCCGCAGGCCAGTACCAGCACCCCCACCGTGAGCAGCTGGGCGGCCAACATTTCCCCGGTGAAGCCGTCGCCGTGGAGCAGTTCTATGACCATTAGCAGAAGCAGGGAAACCCCGCCTCCCGCCGCCATAGAGATAAGGCCCAGCAGATACTTCTCCCCCACCATGGCCCGCAGGCTCACCGGCAACACCTGGCCGAACCGGCCGAAGTTGCCCTGCTCGTCGCTGGCCAGGGCGGTGAGGGGAAGCATCCCGGCCATCACCAGCAGCACGCCGGCCAAAAAGCCGGAATCTTCATTGAAAACCGCCATCAGCCCATACAGCACAAAAAACAGCAGATACAGCCGCAGCACCTTTTTCAGCACACAAAAATCCTTATACAGCAGCGCCTTCATGGCTCATCTCTCCTTCCGGGCGGTAAATACAATGATATCCTCCAGGGTCGCGGGGTCGGCCACCAGGTCTGCCGGCACCAGCGCCCGCTCGGCCAGCACCTCGGCCCCAAACTGCCCCCGGCGCACTCCGTGGACGGCTTTTCTGTCCAGCCGCTCCAGCTGCTGGGCGGAGCATTTCACCACACACATCCGCTCCAGCAGAGCGTCCTTTTCCTCGCTGTAGAGAATTTCGCCCCGGTGGATGAAGGTGACATAATCGCACACCTTTTCCAGATCGCTGGTGATGTGGGAAGAAACAAGTACCGCGTGGTTTTCGTCCTGGATAAATTCCAGCAGAAGGTCGATGATCTCGTCCCGCACCACCGGGTCCAGCCCGCTGGTGGCCTCGTCCAAAATCAGCAGCCGGGCGCCGTGGCTCAAAGCCGCCGCCAGCTCCAGCTTCATCTTCATACCCCGGGAAAATTCCCGGATGGGCTTTTTGTCGGGCAGGCTAAACCGCTTCAGATACCCCTCAAACCCCTTCTGGTCCCAGTTTTTGTAGCAGCCTGCCAGCATCCGGCCCACCTGCCGGGCCGTCATGGCCTGGGGAAAGCCCGCTTCGTCCAGCACTACCCCCAGCTGCTGCTTGAGCTCCGGGTCGGGTCTTTGGTCCACCGGCTTGCCCAACACCTCGATCTCGCCGCCGTCCCGTCGGATAAGCCCCAGAATGGCGTTGATGGTGGTGGACTTGCCCGCCCCGTTTTCCCCGATAAAGCCCATGATGCTGCCCATGGGCAGAGCAAAGCTTACATTTTTCAGAGAAAAATCCCCGTATTCCTTACAGACATGGCTCAGTTTCAGCGCGTCCATTTTATTTTTGCTCCTCTTCCAGCTGCAGCGTGAGCATTTCGGCCAGCTCGCCGTCGGAAATCCCCGCCAGCCTGGCCAGCCTCACCGCTTCATCCAGCAGCTGTTCTATCCGTTTCAGATGTTCTTCCCGCACCAAAGCGGTGTTCTTGGCCGCCACAAAGCAGCCTTTGCCCGGCACCGAAACGGTAAAGCCCTGCCGCTCCAGTTCCTCGTAGGCCCGCTTTGTGGTAATCACGCTGATCCGCAGCTCCTTGGCCAACAGGCGCATACTGGGCAGCGCGTCCCCCTCCCCCAGCTGGCCCGTCAGGATCATGGCTTTGATCTGCTCGCAGATCTGGTCGTAGATGGGCTGGCCGGAGGAATTGCTGATGTTCAGATTCAATTCGGTGTCACCTCACAGAGTTTCTTGCAAGTTTACTGTGTATATATAGTATATACAATATAAACAGATATGTCAACAGGTGGGAACAAAAAAATCCCCCGCACAGTGGGAGAGATTTCCCATGGCTGTGCGGGGGAAGGCAAATCGTGGATTACACCAGCTTGAAGCCGGCAGCAGTGAGCTCGTCCCGGATCTGCTGGACCTGGGCGTGATCCCGGGTTTCCAGGCCGATGCGGAGATAGCAGCTGTTGATGGCCATGTTGGGGTCGGCGTGGTCGTGGTAGACCTGCACCACGTTGCCGCCGCAGCGGCTGATGATCTCGCTGACGCCCTGCAGCTGGCCGGGCTTGTCCTCCAGGGCAATGACCAGGGTGGCGCTGCGGCCGCTCATCACCAGGCCGCGGGTGATGACCCGGTTGAGGATGGTCACGTCGATGTTGCCGCCGCTGACCAGAGCCACCACCTTTTTGCCCGCCAGCTCCACCTTGTGGAACATCACAGCGGCCACGGCCACGGCGCCGGCGCCCTCGGCAATCATCTTCTGCTTTTCGATCAGGGCCAGAATGGCGGCGGCGATCTCGTCCTCGGTGACGGTGACCACCCCGTCCACATACTCGTTCACCATTTTAAAGGTGATGTCGCCGGGATGCTTCACGGCGATGCCGTCGGCAAAGGTGGACACGCTGTCCAGGGTGATCTGCTCCCCGGCGGCCACCGAATCCCGCATGCTGGGGGCTGCCGCCGCCTGCACGCCGTACACCTTGCACTGGGGGCGCAGCTGCTTGATGGCAAAGGCCACGCCGCTCACCAGGCCGCCGCCGCCCACCGGAACCAGCACGGCATCCACATCGGCCAGCTGGTCCAGGATCTCCAGACCGATGGTGCCCTGGCCGGCGATGACGGCGTCGTCGTCGAAGGGATGGATAAAGGTGTATCCTTTTTCTTTCTGCAGCTGCTGGGCCCGGGCGGCGGCATCGTCGTAGGCGCCCTTTACCAGCTCCACCTTGGCGCCGTAGGCCTTGGTGGCTTCCACCTTGCTGATGGGCGCGCCGTCGGGCATGCAGATGACGCTCTCGATGCCGCTGCGGGCGGCGGCCAGGGCCACACCCTGGGCGTGGTTGCCGGCGCTGCAGGCGATGATGCCGTGGGCCTTCTCCTCCTCGCTGAGCTGGCTGATCTTGTAATAGGCGCCCCGCACCTTGAAGCTGCCGGTCACCTGCAGGTTTTCGGTTTTCAGGTACAGTTCGCAGTCATCGGCCAGAGCCGGGGCGGCGATGAGATCGGTTTTGCGGGCCACCTGCCGCAGCACATAGGCGGCGTGATAGATCTTGTCCAGGGTAAGCATACTTTTCCACTCCTCTTTTTGTTTTTCGGGGCGGTATGCCAAAACAGGCCCCGTCCCCTGCCGAATCTGCAAGAGACGAAGCCTGTGTACAAAACAGTTCTCCGCGGTACCACTCTGCTTGCCGCCCAAAGCGGCCACTCGTCCGCGTCCCCGGAAAAGCGGGAACACGCCGGCCGGTAACGGGGCCCTTCCGTCCGCCCTTACTGCGCCCGCAAGGCGGTTGAGGACGGCTGCTGGCAGGGGGATGACCCGGCGCGGGCAGCAGCGCCGCCTTGCACCAACCGGCGGCTCTCTGCAGCTGCTTTTCCCGCAGGGCGGACCCTGCTGTGTGCCGGGAAAACCCGGCCTTTTCGCATTTGTGCTTTGTATAAAAATACCACCGGGCCGCGGCCTTTGTCAAGGGGCAGATTGCATTCACCGGCCCGGTATGCTACAATCAAACCAATCTATCAGCCGAAAAAAAAGGGCTCTGCGCCCGGCTTTTCCGGCATGTCCCCCGCCCGGCGGGGCGGCGTTTTTCAGAGAGGTGTGAATTGTATGATCGCGATGCAGCAACAACTCCGTATGCGCCTGGGAGCGCTGGTGATCTTCCGCGGCCTGCTGCAGGACCCGGTGTTCCAGGCCCTGGACGCTCTGCTGGCCGCCGACGAGGCAGCCCCCGCCCAGGCCACGGCAGCCTGGGGCGAGTTCTGCGCCCGGCTGTTCGGCCATACGGTGAACTGGACCGACTACCTGCTGGAGCAGATGGCGGAAAACGAAAACCTCTATGTGCTGGCTCTCTGCCAGGGCAGGCCCTCCCCCACTTTGGACGCCACTTTGGCCAGCGAGCTGGAATTTTTGCAGCAGCTGTCCGCCTTTGACGGCGAAGGGCTGTGGCAGGCCCTGGGCAGCCCGGCCTACCTGCCCCGGTGGGAGGTTTCGGCGGTGGACTGCGCCGGATTTTACCGCCGCCGGCTGGAGGAACTGCCCCGCAAGGGCTACGGCATCTTCGCCCGCTACTCCACCTTCACCGTGAAGGATGGGGCTCTCTGCCCGGTGAAATATCCCGACCACCAGCGGCTGGAGGAGCTTTCGGGCTACGAGCAGGAGCGCCAGCAGGTCATCGACAACACACGCACTTTGCTGGAGGGCGGCCCGGCGGCCAACGTGCTGCTTTACGGCGACGCCGGCACCGGCAAGAGCAGCACCGTCAAGGCGGTGGCCGCCGCCTTTGCCGACCAGGGCCTGCGGCTGATCGAGGTGAAAAAATCCCAGCTGTACCAGATCCCCTCTCTGGTGGATTCTCTGGGCAGCAATCCCCTCAAGTTCATTCTGTTCATCGACGATCTCTCCTTCTCCACCAACGACGACGACTTCGCCGCCCTCAAGGCCATTCTGGAGGGCAGCGTCAGCGGCCGCACCGCCAATCTGACGGTCTATGCCACCAGCAACCGCCGCCATCTCATCAAGGAGACCCTCAGCGACCGGGAGGGTGACGACATCCACCTGGCCGACACCATGCAGGAGCTGATGAGCCTTTCGGCCCGGTTCGGCCTGACCATCACCTATTCCCGCCCCGACCGGGACGCCTATCTCTCCATCGTCCACGACCTGGCCAAGCTCTACGAGCTGGATATGGACCAGACCCAGCTGGACACCCGGGCCGAGGCCCACGCCATCCGCCACGGGGGCCGCAGTCCCCGGGTGGCCAAGCAGTTCATCCAGAGCCTCAAGGCCCAGCACGAATAATCTCCACTGCGCAAAAGCGGGGACAGCCCACCAGGCTGCCCCCGCTTTTTTGCGCTTTTGCGCTGATTTTATTGGTCTTTGTCGGCCCAGAAATACTTCCAGTTGCCCTTCCAGTCGGCGATGCCCACGGTATCCCCCCGGCGCACCGCCACCCCTTCGGGGGCCGCGTCGTAGACGGCGTCCAGTCCTTCCAGCAGCAGCTCCCCCTCCAGAGAGAGCAGGTCGTACTGGATGCGCACAGCCGCCTCCTGGCTGTCCACGCTGCCCCGGGCGCAGCAGAGCACCGTCTTCTCCCCGTCCAGGAAGGTGACGCTCTGGTAGCCCTCCCGCCGCCACAGCTCGGCGCCGGTCTCGTCCAGCATCCGGATGGTGTCTCCGTCGCTTTGCAGAAACAGCCCCGGCTCCACCGGTTCCATCCAGTCCCAGGCCTCGGCGGCAAAAAGCAGCCCGCCCTGGGCGTCCCAGACATACTGGCTGTCTCCGTCGGCGGCGGCCAGATAATAGGCGGTGCGCCCCTGCCAGGCCCAGCTGTCCAGGTAGGAGGCGGATTCCTTGCCCTGGGGGGTGGGAATGCGCAGGCCGCTCCCCTTCATGGAAACCTGCAGCCCGTCCAGATACAGCCGCCAGGCCTCGCTGCCGGTATACAGCACCTTGCCGGTGTCCAGCTCCACCACCTGGTAGCCCTCATCGGCCCGCAGCAGCGCCCGGCCCTGGCCCACCATCCGCTCCACCTGGTGATAGCGCAGCTGGCCCTGGCTGTCCACCAAAGCAGTGCGCTCGCCGTCGGGGGTCTCGTACCAGCCCGGGGCTTCGGAAAGGGGCCAGATCACATCCTGTTCAAACCGGGCGGCCACAGCGCCATCAGCGTCCAGCAGCAGGCTGCCCCCGCCTTCCAGGCCGCAGAGCAGCAGACTGCCGTCGGGCTGGATATAAAAACTCTGGAAGCGGTATTCCTCTTGGTCTATGGGCAGACGCCAGTATTCCCCCATTTTCTGGCGGGCGATCCAGTCGGGGCCCAGCTGCAAAAGCTGTTCCCCGGGCAAAGAACTGGCCAGCAGTTCCCCCTGGCGGCTGAACAGCTGCTGCACCGGCTGGCCGTCGGCAAATTCCGTGACCAGATAGCAGCCGAACTCGTTGCGGGCCGCCTGGCCGCTGCCCCGCCAGATCTCCCGGCCCCCGGCGTCGGCCAGCAAAGTGTCCTGGCCCACCGTCAGCTGCCACACCGGCCCTTGCCGGCCGCAGCCGGCCAGCAGACACAGACCCAGCACTAGAGCCAGACCCGCAGCTTTTCCGCATTTCATTCCAGTCCCTCCCCTTTTTTCTCTCACCCAGTAAGACGCGGGAACCGGGCAAAATATTGCAGCTTTGGCGGCAATATTTTTCAAAGCTCCCTTTTTGGGACAAAAAAGACGGCCCCCGCCGCCGGATATGGCAGAAAGGGCCGCCCTGTTGGGGCTGCGTTTTATTCCACTACCTTGATGCTCTTGATGACCACGGGCTTTTTGGGCTTGTCCCGGAAGTCGGTGGGAACCTGGGCGATCTCATCCACAACCTCCATGCCGGACACCACATGGCCGAAGGCGGCGTACTGGCCGTCCAGATGGGGGGCATCCTGGTGCATGATGAAGAACTGGCTGCCGGCGGAATCGGGGTTCATGCTGCGGGCCATGCTGATGACGCCCCGGGTATGCCGAATGGGGTTATCCCAGCCGTTGGCCGCAAACTCGCCCTTGATGCTCCAGCCCGGGCCGCCCATGCCGGTGCCGTCGGGGCAGCCGCCCTGGATCATAAAGCCGGGGATCACCCGGTGGAAGGTCAGACCGTCGTAAAAGCCGTCCTTCACCAGCTTGAGGAAGTTCTCCACAGTGATGGGGGCCGCCTTGGCGTCCAGCTCCAGCTGGATCTTGCCGCCGTTTTCCATTTCAATTACGATCATACTTTTTCCGCTCCTTTGCAGGCGGCGCGTCCCGCCGCCGGAATCTGGTTTCAGTATACCACAAACACTTTGGCTGTTCCAGCCCCAAATCCGCCCGCCGGCTCAGCTTTCGCCCTGCATTTCGGACATATAAGCCCAGTACCGCTTGGGGCAATGGGTCCGGCGCAGAGCCGGGTTTTCCCGCTGGCGAATGGCAATGGTGTCGTAAAACCGCTTCCACATCCGGCGGTACTGCTCCTCGGCAGCGGAGGGGGTGGGCGGGCTGAACTGCTCCATGCCGTAGATGCCCGCCCGGCCGTTCTGCCGGTACAAAACCGCCTTGTGGGTCTTGTCCCAGATCATGAAATCCTCATCTCCCAGCCGGCCGCAGAAATGGGGGGCCAGCAGGGGCAGCACATAGTTTTTGGGGCCGATCACCGCCCCCAGCAGCTGGCCATAGTCGGAAAATCGGATGAAGCCTTTCAGTAGATGGGCCTCGCTGAGCAGATGTTTTTCGGCGTCGATGAGGGGGGCCACATCGGGATGAGCCAGCATCCGGGTCACCCGGTGGCCCTCCCGGTATCCCAGCATCAAAAAACGCAGAATTTTCAGCTCCTTGTGCTCGGCGCAGCTGAGGAACACATTGGCCACCAGTTCCTTGGCCCGGGGGCCCATTTTCTGGGGGATGGAGGCCGCCACCCGGGCGGCCTTTTCCTTTTCGGTGGGGATGCTGCGGGTGTCAAAAAACACCGGGCAGGCATCCTCCTCGCACCAGATATCCGCCGGCAGCTGCTTTTCCGCCACCGCCGCGAACACACAGCAGAGCAGTCCCTCCAGGCTGCCGTCGTACAGATAGATCACATCGCCTTCACCAGACATGAAACTGCCTCCTCCCGCACTGTTTTGGCCGCCTCCAGGGCGGGCATCCCCTGGCCCCGCAGGGCCTGCACCGCCGGGGCCTCAAACATACTCAGCTGCTGACAGCCCAGCCCGAAGGCGGCGGGGTCCAGCAGTGCCCGGGCCGTTTCCTCCCGGCTGCCCCGGGCCCCGGAAAAGCCCTGGCATACGATAAAATACCTCGCCCGCTTGAGTACCACCCCCAGCCGCCGCAGCCCCTCCAGGTCCAGCCGGCCGGTGCGCCGGGCGGTGAGGATGCGTTTGGCGCTTTTGGGGCCGATGCCCGGCACCCGCAGCAGCTGGCTGTGATCGGCGGTGTTCACGTCCACCGGGAAATACTCCATGTGCCGCACCGCCCAGCTGCATTTGGGGTCGAGATAGGGGTCCAGGTCGGGGGTTTTGTCGTCCAGAATCTCCTCGGCGGAAAAGTGATAAAACCGCAGCAGCCAGTCGGCCTGGTAGAGCCGGTGTTCCCGCAAAAGGGGCGGCGGGGTGTGCAGCGCCGGCAGCCGGCTGTCCGCCGAAACCGGGATATAGGCCGAAAAGAACACCCGCTTGAGACTGTATTTCTGGTAGAGCCCCTGGGTGAGCCGCAGGATCTGGCAGTCGGTCTCGGGGCTGGCCCCCACGATCATCTGGGTGCTCTGCCCCGCCGGGGCAAATCGGGGCGCCGAGCGATAGACCGCCAGTTCTTTCCCCGCCTGGGCCGACCGGCTGGCGATGAGCCCCATGGGACGCAGGATCGCCGTTTTCCCCTTGTCGGGGGCCAGCAGCCGCAGGCTTTTTTCGCTGGGCAGCTCGATGTTGACGCTGAGCCGGTCGGCCAGAAACCCCAGCCGCTGCACCAGGGCCGGGTCGGCTCCGGGGATGGTCTTGGCGTGGATATAGCCCCGGAAGCCGTATTCTCCCCGGAGCAGCTCCAGGGTCTGGATCATCTGCTCCATGGTGTAGTCGGCGTTGCGCAGCACGGCGCTGGAGAGGAACAGCCCCTCGATGTAGTTGCGCCGGTAAAACTGGATGGTGAGCTCGGCCAGCTCCCGGGGAGTAAAGGCCGCCCGGGGCACATCGTTGCTGCGGCGGTTGACGCAGTAGCTGCAATCAAAAGCGCAGATATTGGTGAGCAGCACCTTCAGCAGACTCACGCACCGGCCGTCGGCGGAAAAGGTGTGGCAGATACCCGCCGGCTCGCAGCTGCCCAGCTGGCGGCCGTTGCCCCGGCGGTCGGCGCCGCTGGAGGTACAGGCCACGTCGTATTTGGCGCTGTCGGCCAGGATTTCCAGCTTGTCCAGCAGTTCCATCTCGTTTGCCTCCCCGGATGCTTTTTCCTAAAAAAGGGTACAAAAAACAGGGCCTTTCCGCACACAGCAAAAAAGCAGGTATCCAAAAAGGCCCTGTGTCAGAGCAAAATTTTTACCACTTGGTCTTGGTTTCCACCACGCGCCCGGCGATGTGCAGCTGCTCCAGATCCGCCCCGGCGATCACCTGGGATTTGTAGGCGGGATTGAAGGGCTGCAAAATCACGGCCTGGCCCTGGCGGATGTATTTTTTCAGGGTGCCTTCCCCTTCGCCGTAGACCACTACCCCCAGCTCGCCGCTTTCCAAAGTAGGCTGCCGGCGCACCAGCGCCAGGTCGCCGTCGTGGATGCGGGGCTCCATGCTGTCACCCCGGACGATGAGATAGAAGTACTGGGAAGGGTCCTTGACGTTGGCGGGCTCGCTGCCGTAGTCCTCCTCAAAGGCCAAGGCGCCGAACCCGGCCTTGACGGTGCCCAGCACCGGCACCATGCACTCGGCCAGAACGTTGCCGCCCCCCAGCAGATAGTCCACCGTGGTGTCCAGGGTGGCCGCCAGCCGGGTGAGCATCTGAGGATCGGGGGTGCAGCGGCCGGTCTCCCATTTGCCCACCGCCTGCTGGGAAACCCCCAGCGCCCGGGAAAGCCCCACCTGGGTGTAGCCCCGCTGGTTGCGAAGCTCCTTGAGCCGTTGTTTGAACATATGCGTGCTCTCCCCTTTCATGTTTTTTATTATACAACTAACTGTTGTTTTTGTAAAGACCGCCTCCGTTTTTAATTGTAAAAAAAGTTGTTGAGTTGTATTGACAACTACTTTTAGTTGTTGTATTCTTATGTCAGAACAACAAAGTGTTGTTTGAAGTGATAAAAAACAGCGGCGGCAGCCGCGGACGGTGCACAGCCGCCGCGGACCCTGCCGCCGAAACGGAGGATACGGATATGCTGCGGAAAATGGTAGAATTTGCCTGCAAGATGGCACTGATGGCGGTGGTTTTCGGAATGTTTGCAGCGGCGGGGAACTGGGCTGTGGGGGCCATCTCCCTGCTGGAGCTGGCTGCCTGGCTGGGGGTACTGGGGCTGGCCGCCAGCCGCCTGTCCCAGCTGATCACCGCCCCTGCCCGGCCTCGCCGCCGCGCAGCGTCCCATGCGCCGGCCCGCCGGCCGCGGCCTGCGGTGGCCTCCGCCGTGGCCGTACAGCATCGTCGGGCGGCCTGACGGATACAAAAAAGCGCAAAAAGGCGCCGTTTTTCTTCCCCAGAAGGGAGAAAAACGGCGCCTGCTTTGTTATAAGATCCCCGCCTTGCCGTCTGCAGCCAATCAAACCTACCGCTTTGGCAGGTGGGTGCCCTGCCCGCAGTTTCACGCTCCCTTCTTCCGCCAGAGGCGGGAGGTCTGCAATCCCCTGCGGGACCATCCGGACTCCCGATGATTGATTAGTAGGATTATATAAAGCTGCAACAAATCGAACAAGGCAGGATATTGCCGTGGTTACAGATCGCTGTCGTCGATATCAAAGATTTCCCGCAGACGGGTCTCGAACATCTTGCTCACGTCCACAAGCTCCTCGTCGTCGTCCACGATATCCAGATATTCGCCTTCCTCGTCCTCGTCCACCCGCATGATGATGAGTTGCCCATCTTGCTGAAGCTGGGCCTCGGGGTCTTCGCTGCAAGGCACCACAGCCAGATAGCGCTGATCCTTGAAATCGGCGGCGTCGATCACCTCAAAGGTGTGTTCGTTGCCATCCTCATCCTCCAAAGTGAGCAGGTCGGGGGTATAGTCCGGGGCTTCTTCGTCCCCGGGCAGCTTGCGCTCGTCGCTCATGCCAGTTCCTTTCCCGGAAGGCTTCTGCCTTCCTGTATGAAGTAGAGCCGCTTGCTCTATGAATAGTGTATCCATTTTCCCGCCGTTCGTCAAGGCATACCGGCAAGAAATTTGCCCGGGGAAAAAATTCACATCCACGTCAAGATTTTTGGGACAAAATGTGCTATACTGATAATGATTCTTCCCCTGTGGGGGACATTCGTGCAGGGAGGTGCATGATGAAAAAGACGATTTTTGCCCTGCTGTGCGCCTGCCTGGTGGGCTTTGGCCTAGTGGGCTGCGGCCAGACCACCAACGGGGTGCACACCCAGAAGCGCCCCGATGTGGACTCGGATCTGCTGCAGTTCCAGCAGCCCGCCGAGGGGAACCCCATTGCTATTTTCACCACCGAATACGGCCAGTTCCGGGCGGTGCTGTATCCCGACGAGGCCCCCATGGCGGTGGAAAATTTCATCGCTCTGGCCAACGAGGGCTATTACAACGGGCTGCCCTTTCACCGGGTGATCGGTGATTTCATCATCCAGTCGGGGGACGCCACCGGCAGCGGAAACGGCGGCACCACCTGCTGGGACGGCATGCCCTTCCCGGTGGAGATCTCCAGCAAGCTGCACCATTTTTCCGGCGCCCTGTGCATGGCCCATATGGGCAGCGACACCAGCGCCAATTTCAGCCAGTTCTATGTGGTACAGACCGCTCCTGACTCCATCTCCGACGAAGACGCCCAGAGCCTGCTGGACAAGGGCATGGACCAGGCTGTGGCCGACGCCTACAAGGCCGGCGGCGGCGCGCCCTATCTGGACTACTACAACACCATCTTCGGCCAGGTATACGAGGGCATGGAGGTAGTGGACGCCATCGCCATCGCCTCCGATCCCGACCAGGACGGCAAACCCCGCACCGAAATAACGCTCACCTCGGTGCAGATCTCCAGCTACGGTTCGCCCGATCCCAGCCCGCTGCCCGCCGCGGACAGCGCAGCTTCCGACGGGGCGGCAGGGGATTCCTCCGCTGCCAGCGCACCGGCATCCTGATTGTTTCGCCTTTCAGCAGGCGGCTCCCCTGTGGGGGCCGCCTGCTTTTTTAGTATGCGGAACAGGTCAGGGAATATACACGAGGCTCTCAAACTGCACCGGATTTTCCGTCTCCTCAAAGGCGATATAGAGGGCGTGGGGTCCCCGGACGTCGGCCAGCTCCAGCTCTGCAGACTGCCAGCCGCCGCCCAGTGCAAAATCCCCGCGGCCGATCTGCCGCCCGGCGGGGCTGTCCAGATGCAGCGACACCGTCACCCGGCCCTGGCCCCGCAGCCGCAGCGTCAGTTTCCGGTTTGCCTGGGCCGAAAAATCGAAATATTTGTAGCCCGCCACGGTGCCCCCGGTGATGTTGGCGATATAGTGGACCGACCGGGTCTCGTCGCTGGCAGTTTCCTGGAAGATATGGGGCTCGGTGGCCCGGCGGCACTCCCGGATGGTGAGCCGCCGGGGGTCCATGGCAGGGCCGGTGAGATGGCAGCAATAGCAGGCGTTGTAGCTGCCCGACGCCTGCAGGGGCCCGCCGTTGAGCCCGCAGCTGGTCACTTCGGCCTGGGCGAACCAGCCGTCGGCCCGCAGGGGCAGCCGCTCGGCGCAGCCCTGGCGGCAGCACTCGATGCCGTGGGTCTGCCGGTGGTAGAAGATGTACCAATCCTCTCCCAGCTGTACCAGCCCGCCGTGGACATTGCCGTAGGGCATCACCGGGGCCTTGGCGGCCCCTTCCAAGCCGAAATCCCCGCTGCTCACCAGCGCCCCGGCGTAGGTGTAGGGGCCCAGGGGATCGTCGGCCAGGGCATAGGCCATCTCGTGGCTCACCTCGCTGGAATAGGCCATGACGTATTTTCCCCGGATCTTCCGGGGACTGGAGGCCTCGTAGAAGCCGTGGCCCTCAAAGCCGGTGCCGGCGGTCTCGTTGCCCCCGGGCAAAATGGAGACCGGCCCCCGGACAATGGTCTTCATGTCGGCGGCCAGTTCAAAGCCCAGGCTGGTGGGGGCAAAGGGGCTTTTCATGCCCCGGAACCGCTCGGGGATGGGACCGGGCATGCAGAAACCCACATACAGGTAGACCCGGCCGTCCTCGTCCACCAACACCCCCGGATCGAACATCTTCCAGTCGGCATAGGGGGTGCCGTCGGGCAGGCAGACCTCGCCGTAATAGACAAAGGGGCCGGCGGGGCTGTTGGACACCGCCACCCGGCACACCATCTGGGCGTTGGTGTTCCAGTAGAGATAATACCGGCCGTCGGGACCCCGGACCACATCGGGGGCGGCCATGGCGTCGGTTTCGGCCAGACCGGGGCAGGCGCTGCGGGGGAACAGCACCCCGTGGCAGGTCCACTGGCTCAAATCCTCCAGGGGTGCCGACCAGGCCATGTAATCCCCGGGGCAAAAGCCCTTTTCGCCGCCGGCGTAGTCGTGGGAACCGTAGACGAACAGCCGCCCGTCAAAAATGCGGGGCTCGCCGTCGGGGATGTATTCCCACAGGGGAAGATAGGGGTTCATCACAGGTTGTTTCATGGCATCGGCACCTCCATGGCCGTATGGCGCGCCCGGGGCGCGGGGGTGTATGGTTTGCTTTGATTATACCATGAAAGGGAAGGGCAGAGGTCTCTTTTCTTTTTCGGCTTCCCCCTTCGGGGCGGGAAAAAGGCCGGAAAAAGTGGCGGTAATCCCGCCGCTCTGTATTGTGATGGCGCCAGGGCTGTGGTATAATAATTGTGTATGAGCTTTTTTACTACGCTTTCCGCTCCGCCGTGCCCTGCGCCCGGGGGAGCGTTTGTATGCCTGCCGAAAGCATCGCTTGAAAAAGGAGAAAAACCAAGATGAAATTAGGAATCGTGGGCCTGCCCAACGTGGGCAAGAGCACCTTGTTCAACGCCATCACCAGCACCAAGAACGCCGCCGCGGCCAACTATCCCTTCTGCACCATCGACCCCAACACCGGCATTGTGCCGGTGCCCGACGCCCGGCTGGACAAGCTGGCCGAGATCTGGGACACCAACAAAAAGACTCCCGCCATTGTGGAGTTCGTGGACATCGCCGGTCTGGTGAAGGGCGCTTCCCACGGCGAGGGCCTGGGCAACAAATTCCTGGGCAACATCCGGGAATGCGACGCCATCGTCCATGTGGTGCGCTGCTTTGAGGGCACCGACGTCATCCATGTGGAGGGCAGCGTGGACCCCATCCGGGACATCGAGACCATCGACACCGAGCTGATCCTCAGCGACCTGGAAGTGGTTACCAATCGGGCCGCCAAGTTTGCCAAGGCCGCCAAGACCGGCGACAAAAAGGCCGGCGCGGCCGCTGCCTGGCTCAGCGAGCTGGAGCAGCACCTGTCCGAAGGCAAAAACGCCCGCACCTTTGCCTGGGACGAGTCGGACGAGGACCAGATGCACCAGCGCCGGGAGATGGGCCTGCTCACCGCCAAGCCGGTGATCTACGCCGCCAACATGAGCGAGGACGACCTCATGGACGGCATGGAGCAGAACCCCTACTACCACAAGGTGAAGGATCTGGCCGCCGCCGAGGGGGCCCAGTGCATTCCCATCTGCGCCAAGACCGAGGAGGACATCGCCGACTACACCCCCGAGGAGAAAAAGGAATTCCTGGCCGAAATGGGCATTGAAGCCACCGGTCTGGACAACCTCATCAAGGCCAGCTACACCTTGCTGGGTCTCATCAGCTTCCTCACCGACGGCAAAAAGGAGTGCCGGGCCTGGACCATCCGCCGGGGTACCAAGGCGCCCCAGGCTGCGGGCAAGATCCACTCCGACTTCGAGCGTGGCTTCATCCGGGCCAGCGTGGTGAGCTACGACGACCTGGCCGCCTGCGATTTCAGCATGGCCAACGTCAAGGCCAAGGGCCTGCAGCGCACCGAGGGCAAGGAATATGTGGTGAAGGACGGGGACATCATCGAGTTCCTGTTCAACGTATAAGGGGGATTGGATTGATGCTTACCGCCATTATGGGCGCCATGCCCGACGAGGTGGACCAGCTGGCCGCCCTGCTGGAAAACTGCCGCACCGAGACCTACGCCGGTGTGGAGTACGTCCAGGGTGAGATGGAAGGCAAGCCGGTGGTGCTCTGCTGCGCCGGCATGGGCAAGGCCAATGCCGCCTCCACGGTGCAGGTGCTGGCCAGCCGCTACGGCGCCCACCGGCTGATCTTTTCCGGCATTGCCGGCAACATGAGCAGCGAGATCGGGGTAGGGGACGTGGTGATCGGCAAAGTGGTGGTCTACCACGACGCCGAGCCCGACATGATCTGCCAGAGCGCCCCCTTCCTGAAAGAATTTGCCGGTGACCCCGCCCTTATCGCCGCCGCCGAGGAAGCCTGCCGGACTCTGGGCGTCCATTTCCTCACCGGAAAGATCGCCACCGGCGACCAGTTTGTGGGGGACAGCGCCACCAAGGCGGCCATTGCGGCCAAATGCGCCCCCGACTGTGTGGAGATGGAAGGCGCCGCCGTGAGCCAGATCGCCGCCCGCAACGGCATCCCCTGCGTGGTGCTCCGGGCCATGAGCGACAACGCCGACGAAAAAGGCCACGAAAAGCTGGTGGTGAAAAACTTCAGCATCGCGGAATATGTGGCCACCGCCACCGCCATTGTTCACGAAATGATGAAGCGGCTGTAAAAACGCAAAGCAAAACGCCCTGTTCCTTGCACGGAACAGGGCGTTTTTGTATTCAGGACACCTGGTAGATGCAGACATCCTCCTGCTGGAACACCAGCGTGAGATTCTGGGCAAACCAGTCCTCCGCCACCGCGAAGGCGGCGCGCTCCTGGCGGCTGACCAGCACATAGTCGATGCCCCAGCTTTCCAGGCCCTCCCGGGAAGGGGACTGGTAGAACCCGGCCGCGGCGGCGCTTTCGGCGGCGTAGTCCAGACCGTGGTAATACAGATAACTGGGGCTGCCGCAGAGGATGTTCCGCCCCGCCAGCGAAGCGGCGAAGTTGTTGTGCTGCTGGCCGGTGAGCACCCGGGCGTCGGCGGGGGAGTTGTCTGCCAGCCACCGGGCGGCCGCGGTATCGGCGGCGGAAAAGAGCTGGTAGTCGGACCCCGCCTCCCGGGCCAGGGTCAGCGCCCCGCCCACAGTGCCCAGAGCCAGCACCGCCGCCGCGGCAATGCCCCGCCAGCGGCGGCCTTTCAGCCGCTGCCACACATCCGCCAGCAGCCCCGCCACCAGGCCGCAGCCCAGCAGATGCCAGACAAACAGCAGTTTGTTGTTGTCGTAGGGATTGGGCTGGAAGATCACAAACTCGCTGATGGCCAGAATCGCCAGCCCGCCGCCGTAGAACCAGCGGCTTTTTTTGTCGGCGCGGACAAAGGCGGGAATCAGCAGGCAGTAGACCAGCCCGATGTTTTTGATGTAGAACCAGAAATAGTTGTCGCCCTCGTTGGCCCAGTTGAAGCCCAGCCGCAGAAAGCCCTCTCCCGTGGTCTGCCGGAAGGTGAAGCCCAGCAGCTGGGGAGCCGCCAGCCCCACCGCCAGCACCGCGTAGACCGCCCAGGGGGCCAGCTTCCGCCACCCCGGCCTTGCCAGCAGCGCCCGCAGCAGCAGCACGGCGCTGAGGATACCCAGAGCCAGAAAAGAGTGGGTATGCACCAGAGGCAGCGCCCCCGCCAGCAGTCCCAGGGGGACAAAATAGCCTTTTTTCTCCTCCAGCGCCCCCCGATAGAGCAGATACAGGCAGGCAAACAGCAGCGCCCAGCCGAACAAAGTGGCCCGCTGGGGAACCAGCAGATCGGCCACCGGGTTGACCCAGCGGATGTTTTCCTCCACATAGTTGGTGGGGGTCTCGTAAAAGGCGGTGAAGATGCGGGCGAAGTTGGACCAGTCCCCACCCCAAGGAAGAAAGTACAGAAATCCGAACCCGCCGCCTCCAAAAAACAGCCAATAGGCCACCGCCGCCCGGCCCTGGCCTTTCAGCCAGCGGTAAAACAGCAGGTATCCCCCCAGCAGCACACAGGCCATGGCCCAGACCATGGGCAGCATGTAGGCCCAGCGCAGTCCCAGCCCCAGCTGGCAGTAGCTGGATGAGATGCTGTCGCAGAGGAAGGGATAGCCCAGGGGGGTGTCGGGAAGCAAAGAATAGAGGGGCGGGAACTTCTGCTGCCCCGCCAGGCTGGTGATGAAGGCCAGGTGCATGGCCATGTCCCCGTAGGTGCTCTGGCCGGTGTGCAGGCTGCCGTCCGCTGCCGCAAGCAAAGTGTGGGTGTGGAGCAGATAGCAGAAAAACAGCCACAAGGGCACGCAGCAGGCCGCCGCCCCCTGCCAGCCCTGCCAGTCCGACGCCGGTCGGAGGGGCCAGCGTTTTTCCGCCGCCGCCAGCCCTCCCGCCAGCACCAGGGCCGAAAGGGCCGCCAGCCACTGGGCCCGGGGGGTAAAGTCCAGCAAAAAGGCCCACAGAGCCGGCAGCCACATGGCCAGCGCCAGCCCCGAAACCAGCGCCAGCCACAGCCGCAGCAGCCGGTTTTCTTCGGATAGCCGCCGGGCCAGCAGCCACCCCGGGGCGAGAAAGCACCCTGTCCAGATCAGCGCCGCCATCGCATATCCTCCTTGCACAGTTACAGAAAACCAGAAACAAAAAGCCGGCAAAGCAAGGGGCCAGCGGCCCGGCGCTCTGCCGGCAGTTTTCCTATTCCGCCGCCGGGGCTTTTAGCCCTGCAGCTTGGCCAGACCGGCCTTCATCCGGGCCAGGCTCTCGTCCTTGCCCAAAATCTCCATGAGCTCAGTGGCGCCGCCGGGGGTGATCGACACGCCGGCCACCGCGATGCGCACAGCCCACATCACCGCGCCGCTCTTGACGCCCTGGGCCTCGGCCAGCCCCTTGAGCAGCTCAAACAGCTTGTCACCCTGCCATTCCTCGCAGCTCTCCAGAGCGGGGACGGCCGCCGCCAGAATGGCCGCGCAGCTTTCGGGGGTGGTCTTGTTCTTCTTGTTGGTATAGATGCTCACATCGTAGTCGGGCAGAACCGCCAGGAAACCGACCCTCTCGGGGATCTCGCTGAACACCGACACACGGGTGTGGAGCAGCCGGGCCACGGCGGCCTTATCGGCGATGGCGGGGATGGCCTTGTCCAGATAGGGCAGGGCCTTCTCCAAAAAGGCCTCGAAGGGCAGCTTTTTGATATATTCGCCGTTGAACCACAGCAGCTTGTCGTAGTCGAACACCGAGGGCGACTTGTTGATGGCCGGGATGCTGAACTGCTCCTTGAGCTGGTCCAGATCAAAGAACTCCTGGTTGGTCTCCTTGGGACACCAGCCCAGCAGGGCAATGTAGTTGACAATGGCTTCGGGGAGGTAGCCGCTGTTCACCAGGTCCTGGAAGCTGACGGCGCCGTGGCGCTTGGACAGCTTGGAGATATTGCCCTCGGCGTCCTTGCCCATGAGCAGGGGCAGGTGGCAGTAGACAGGCCGCTGCCAGCCGAAAGCGTCGTAGAGCAGCACATACTTGGGGGTGCTGGTGAGGTACTCGCTGCCCCGCACCACATGGGTGACACCCATGAGATGGTCGTCCACCACATGGGCGAAGTTGTAGGTGGGGTAGCCGTCAGCCTTGATGAGGATCTGGTCCTGCAGTTGGCTGTTTTCCATGGAGATATCCCCGAACACCTCGTCGTGGTAGGTGGTGGTGCCTTCCAGGGGCATCTTCTGCCGGATGACGTAGGGCATACCGGCGGCCAGATTGGCTTCCACAGTGGCCTGGTCCAGGTCGCGGCAGTGGCGGTCGTAGCCGCCGAAGCCGTCGTTCTCCTTGATGGCCGCCAGACGCTCGGGGGTGCAGAAGCAGTAGTAGGCGTGGCCGCTCTCGATCAGCTGCTTGGCGTACTCCATATAGATGGGCTTGCGCTCGCTCTGGATGTAGGGGCCGTGGTCGCCGCCCACACCGGGGCCTTCGTCGTAGTCCAGGCCGGTCTGGGCCAGAGTGCTGAGGATCACATCCACAGCGCCCTCCACCAGCCGCTCCTGGTCGGTGTCCTCGATGCGCACGATGAACTTGCCGCCCTGGCTCTTGGCGATGAGATAGGAATACAGCGCGGTGCGCAGGTTGCCGATGTGCATATACCCCGTGGGACTGGGGGCAAAACGGGTGACAACAGTGTCTGCCATGTTTTTTAATTCTCCTTTTCTGGGTCAGCCCTGGATGGTCTTGGAAAAGCTGTCCTTCAGGGTGACGATGCGGTTATAAACGCCGGGATGCTTGGAATCGGGGGTGAAGTAGCCCATGCGGACAAACTGGAACCGCTGGCCGGGCTCGGCGCCCTCCAGACAGGCTTCCAGCTTGGCGTGGGGCAGCACCTTCACCGAATCGGGGTCCAGGTAATCGTCGTAGGTCTTACCCTCGGGCAGCTCGCCCATGTTCTCCTCGGTGAACAGGTTGCCGTACAGCCGGATCTCGGCGTCCACGGCGTGGGCGGCGCTGACCCAGTGGATGGTGCCCCGCACCTTGCGGCCGTCGGCGGGCATGCCGTTGCCGGTCTCCAGGTCGGCGGTGCATTTCAGCTCCAGGATCTCGCCGTTCTCATCCTTGACGATCTCGTTGCACTTGACGATATAGGCGCCCATGAGACGGACCTCGCCGCCGGGCTTGAGACGCTGGAACTTGGGCGGGGGTACCTCGGCGAAGTCGCTGCGCTCGATCCAGACGGTGCCGCTGAAGGCCACAGGACGGGTGGAATCATCCCCGGCGGCCTTGTTGGGGTTGTTGGCCACCTCGAAATACTCCACCTTGCCCTCGGGATAGTTGGTGATGGTCAGCTTGATGGGGTCGGTGACGGCCATGCGGCGCAGGGCCGTGGTCTCCAGCTCGGTGCGGATGCAGTGCTCCAGCAGGCGGCTGTCCACCAGGCTGTAGGCCTTGGCCACGCCGGCCCGGCGGACAAACTCAAAGATGCTGGTGGGGGTGTAGCCCCGGCGGCGCAGGCCGCAGAGGGTGGGCATCCGGGGATCGTCCCAGCCGTCGGTGACGCCGGTCTCCACCAGCTTGCGCAGATACCGCTTGCTCATCACGGTGTGGGTGACGTTGAGCCGGGCAAACTCACGCTGGATAGGGAAGGGACCCAGGTGCAGGTTGTTGATGACCCACTCGTAGAGAGGACGATGGTTTTCAAACTCCAGGCTGCACATGCTGTGGGTGATGCCCTCGATGGCGTCCTGGATGGGATGGGCAAAGTCGTAAAGGGGATAGATGCACCACTTGTCCCCCTGGCGGTGATGGTGGGCCCGCATGATGCGGTAGATGGCGGGGTCCCGCATGTTCATGTTGGGGCTGGCCAGGTCGATCTTGGCCCGCAGGGTCTTGCTGCCGTCGGCAAACTCCCCGGCCCGCATGCGGCGGAACAGGTCCAGGTTCTCCTCGGGGGTGCGGTCCCGGTAGGGGCTGGGACGGCTGGGCTTGCCGGCGTCCTGGCCGCGGTAGGCCTGCATCTCTTCACGGGAGAGATCGTCCACATAGGCCTTGCCTTCCTTGATCAGCAGCTCGGCGTACTCATAGCACTTGTCGAAATAGTCGCTGCCGTAGAAAACGCCGCCATTGGGCACGGCGCCCAGCCACTCCAGATCCTCCTGGATGCTGTCCACATATTCCATATCCTCGTGGGAGGGGTTGGTGTCGTCAAACCGCAGATTGAATTTGCCGCCGTACTGCTTGGCGATGGTGTAGTTGATATAGATGGCCTTGGCGCTGCCGATGTGCAGGTAGCCGTTGGGCTCGGGGGGGAACCGGGTGTGGATCTCCTTCACCTTTCCCTCGGCCAGATCGGCCTCGATGATCTCGGTCAGGAAGTTGCTCATACGTTCTTCCATAGTTTCTCTCCTCACTTATTCAAAAGGCGGCACGGCCGGGGCCGTCCGCTTTGGGATACACACGATAGATTATACCCGCATTGGGCCGCATTTGTAAATAGCCGGCGGGGAAAATCCCCCGCAAAACGGCGTTTTTCTCACCGGCTAAAAAGCAGAAAAAACGCCGCTCCCGGTACAAAGGAGCGGCGAATGAAAGTTATGGTCATGCCTGCGGCTCTTCCATGGGGTCGATGACGGTGCGGAAGATGCGCCGCAGGAACAGCAAGCTCAGCAGCACCGAAGCGATCTCGGCGATGGGGAAGGCCCACCAGACCAGTTCCAGCCGGCCGGCGAGGCTGAGCAGATAGGCCACAGGCACCAGCACCACCAGCTGACGGCCCACCGACACGATGAGGCTGAACACGCCGTTGCCCAGAGCCTGGAACATGGAGCTGGCCACGATGGCCGCCCCGGCGAACAGGAAGCTGGGGCTGATCACCCGCAGGGCCACGTCGCCGATGCGCAGCATTTCGTCGGAGGCGTTGAAGATGTTCAGCAGCTGGTTGGGCAGCAGCTGGAAGATGGCCAGGCCCACCAACATGATGGCGGTGGCATAGATCACCGCGTACCGGAAAGTGGCCTTCACCCGGGCCTTGTTGCGGGCGCCGTAGTTGTAGCTGATGATGGGCACCATGCCGTTGTTGAGTCCGAATACCGGCATGAACACAAAGCTCTGCAGCTTGAAGTAGACGCCGAACACCGCGGTGGCGGTGGAGCTGAAGGCCATGAGGATGTTGTTGATGGCCAAGGTCATGACGCTGCCGATGCTGGACATCAGGATGCTGGGCACGCCCACGGCATAAATGCGCTGGATGGTGGGCAGATGAGGCCGGAAGCCCCGGAGGGTGAGCTGCACCTCGGGGTTCTTTTTCAGGTTGAAGAAGAGGGAGAGGGCCATGGCCGCGATCTGGCCCAGCACGGTGGCCACCGCAGCGCCGGTAACTCCCATTTTGGGGAAGGGTCCGATGCCGAAGATGAACAGGGGGTCGAAGATGATGTTGAAGATGGCCCCCAGTCCCTGGGTGAACATGGTGAGCATGGTCTTGCCGGTGGAGATGAGGATCTTATCCAGCATCACCTGGAAGAACATGCCGAAGCAGAACACGCAGACCACGCTGAGATACTCGGTGCCGTACCGCTGAATCTGCGGGTCCTTGGTCTGGCTGGCGAAAAAGGGTCCCGAGCAGAAGGCGCCGAACAGCATGAAAGCCACGGTGCCCAGCAGAGCCAGGAACAGGCCGTTGTCGGCGGCGCGGTTGGCGGCGTCCTGCCGCTTTTCGCCCAGGCTTTTGCTCAGCAGGGCGTTGACACCCACGCTGGTGCCCACGGCGATGGAGATCATCAGGTTCTGGATGGGAAAGGCCAGACTCACGGCGGTGAGAGCGTCTTCTCCCACATAGGATACAAACACGCTGTCCACCACGTTGTACATCGCCTGTACCAGCATACTGATCATCATGGGCACCGCCATGCTCAGCAGCAGCTTGTTAATGGGCATATAGCCCATCTTGTTTTCCCTGGGTTGGGTCCCCTGCATCAAATTCCCTCTCTTTCTTCAAATGCCCGGGCGGCAGCTTTCAGAATCTCCACGCAGACGTCCTCGCCGATGCTGGCGTCCAGGCTGACATGGAAGTTGGAAGCATCGCCCCAGCGGTTCTGGGTATAGTAATTGTAGTAGCCGGCCCGGTTGCGGTCCTCTTTGGCAATGATGTTTTCCAGCACGCTGTCCCGCTCGTCGGCGGCATAGGCCCGGATATAGTTCATCCGATAGGCCAGGGGGGCATGGATGAAGACCCGCAGACAGTTGGGATCGTCCCGCAGCACATAGTCGCCGCAGCGGCCTACGATGACGCAGGGGCCGGTCTCGGCCAGCTCCCGGATCACCTTGGACTGGATCAGGTAGACCTGGTCACCCAGGGGAAGCTCCTGGCTCATGGAATACAGGCTGTACAGCAGGCTGCCGGTGCGGCGCTTTTCGCTCTGGCGGATAGCCTCTTCCGACAGGCCGCTCTGCTTGGCGGCCATGGTGATGATCTCCTTGTCGTAGTAGGGGATACCCAGCTGGTCGGCCAGCTTTTTGGCAATGTCCCGTCCACCGGAACAGAACTCACGGCTGATGGTGATAATACATTTGGACATGATGCTTCAGCTCCTCTCTCGCAAAGGCCCGCGCCCTTTTCCGCAAAGACAGCGGGCCGCCTTTTGTTCCACTATTATAGCCCGCACCGGCGGGACTTGTCAAAGGAAATCCCCGGCTCACTCCTCGGCCCAGGCCAGACTGCGGCCCACGGCCTTGCGCCAGCCCGCGGCCAGCTGCTGCCGGCGCACAGGGTCCATAGAGGGGGTCAGCACCAGGTCGCTGGCCCAGCTGCTGCGGATCTGGCTGGTGTTTTCCCACACGCCGGTGGCCAGACCCGCCAGATAGGCCGCCCCCAAAGCGGTGGTCTCCCGGATCACCGGCCGGCAGATGGACATATCCAGCATATCCGCCTGGAACTGCATCAAAAACAGGTCCCGGCTGGCCCCGCCGTCCACCTTGAGCTGGGAGAGGGTCAGGCCGGTGTCCTTTTCCATGGCCCGCACCAGGTCCATGCTCTGGTAGGCGATGGACTCCTGGGCCGCCCGGATGATGTGCTCCCGCCGGGTGCCCCGGGTGATGCCCAGAATGGCCCCCCGGGCGTACATATCCCAATAGGGAGCCCCCAGACCCGTGAAGGCCGGCACCAGATAGACTCCGCCGGTGTCGGGCACCTTCTGGGCGTAGTATTCGGCGTCCTTGCTCTCACCGAGAAAACGCATCTCGTCCCGCAGCCACTGGATCACCGCGCCGCCCACAAAGACGCTGCCCTCCAAAGCGTACTGCACCTTGCCCCCCAGGCCCACGGCGATGGTGGTGAGCAGGCCGTTTTTGCTCCGGCAGGGGGTGTCACCGGTGTTCATCAAAAGGAAGCAGCCGGTGCCGTAGGTGTTTTTGGTCTCGCCTTTTTCAAAGCAGGTCTGGCCGAACAGCGCCGCCTGCTGGTCGCCGGCGATGCCCGCAATGGGCACCTCCACCCCCTTGATGCTGGTGGTGCCGTAGACGCTGCTGGAATCCACCACCCGGGGCAGCATGCACCGGGGGATGTCCAGCCGCCGCAGCAGCTCCTCGTCCCAGTCCAAAGTATGGATGTTGTACAGCATAGTGCGGCTGGCGTTGGTGTAGTCGGTGACGTGGGCCTTTCCCCCGGTGAGGTTCCAGACCAGCCAGCTGTCCACGGTGCCGAAGAGGATCTCGCCCTTTTCGGCCCGGGCCCGCAGCCCCGGCACCTCGTCCAGAATCCACTTGATCTTGGTGGCGGAGAAATAGGCGTCGGGCACAAGGCCGGTGACGCTGCGGATGTACTCCTCCATGCCCTCGGCCTTGAGCTGCTCCACAATGGGGGCGGTGCGCCGGCACTGCCAGACAACGGCATTGTACACCGGGCGGCCGGTCTCCTTGTCCCACAGAATGGTGGTCTCCCGCTGGTTGGTGATGCCGATGCCCGCCAGCCGGGAAGGGTCCACCCCGCTGCGGATCAGCACCTCCATCATCACCCCGTACTGGCTGGAATAGATCTCCAGGGGATCGTGCTCCACCCATCCCTCCCGGGGATAGTGCTGCACAAACTCCTTTTGGGCCACCTCCACAATGTTCTGCCGGGAATCAAACAGAATCGCCCGGCTGCTGGTGGTTCCCTGGTCCAGGGCCAGGATGTAGCGCTCGCTGCTGCCCATAGTTCTTTTCTCCTTTGCCGGCGTTCTTCCCGCAGGGCAAAAACGCCTTTTTGTATTTATTTTGCAAAATATACTGTTTGTATTTTCAGTGGAATTTTTCCCCCAGCAGCCGCCAGAGAGGGCATTCGGGGGCCAGAATGGGAAATTCCTCCCGCATACTCACCAGAGCGTGGGCGTCGGAGGA
>DXDW01000025.1 GCA_019115305.1 Candidatus Anaerofilum excrementigallinarum | reverse complement strand
CCCCCTACAAGCATACCCATATTCTGTCCAACAACACCTTCACTTTGGAAGCCGAGGACGCGGTCTGTGTCTGGGAAAACCGGCTGGAACCCGAGGACCAGCGCACCCGCATTTCCATCCGCATCACCTATTCCGACAGCGGCGAAGCCTGCGACGAGGAATTTTACGAATACTGGTACACCCTGGACCAGATCAAGGCCATCTGCCGCGCCCACGGGCTGGAAATTGTGGATGTCCGGGACGGGGAGAGCTTCGGCGACTGTACCGAAACCAGCCAGCGGTGGCTTATCACCGCCGTCAAGCAGTATACACAGGAGGAAAAATAAAGCCTATGTCCAATATGATCCGCGGTATTTCCGAAAACGGCGGCGCCGTGCTGGTGGCCATCGATTCCACCGATCTGGTGCGGGAGATGGAGCGCATCCATCACACCAGCGCCGTGACCTCGGCGGCTCTGGGCCGTCTGCTCACCGGCGCGGCCATGATGGCCACCTATCTGAAAAACGAGGAGGACACCCTCACTTTGCGCATGAAGGGCGACGGCCCCGCCGGCGTGGTGCTGGCTGTGGCCAACGGCAAGGGCGAGGTGAAGGGCTATGTCCAGAACCCCGTGGTGGAGCTGCCCGCCCGTTCCGACGGCAAGCTGGACGTGGGCGGCGCCATCGGCCACGAGGGCACTTTGAGCGTGGTGCGGGACATCGGCCTGCGGGAGCCCTATGTGGGCCAGATCCCCCTGGTGTCCGGCGAGGTGGCCGAGGACATCACCTCGTATTACGCCACCAGCGAGCAGACCCCCACTGTCTGCGCCCTGGGGGTACTGGTGGGACCGGATCTGTCCATCCTGCAGGCGGGCGGCTACCTGCTGCAGCTGCTGCCCGGCGCCACCGAGGAGGAGATCAGCCGGCTGGAAAAGAACATCGCCGCCATGCCCCCGGTGACCACTCTGCTGGAGCAGGGCAAGACCCCTGAGGACATGATGCAGATGGTGCTGGATGGCTTCAATCCCAACCTGCTGGACGAGAGCGAGGCCGTCTATCGCTGCGACTGCAGCCGCCAGCGCATCGAGCGCGCTCTGGTCAGCCTGGGCCGGGCCGAGCTGGAACAGCTGGCCGCCGAACAGCCGGTGGCCGAGGTGTGCTGCCAGTTCTGCGACAAGGTGTGGCAGATCCCCGTCTCCGAGGTTCTGGAACAGCTGCAATAAAAACAAAAAGGCCGGGCCGCCGCCCGTGTTTTCCCCAAAAGGGAAAGCGGGCGGCGGTCCGGTTTTGTATTACCAGCTTACAATGCGGTAGTAGGTTTTGGCGGTGATACGATAGATCAGGGCGTAAAGCAGAGCGAAGATGCCGAAGCTGCCCAGCGTGCACAGGGTGAACAGCAGGTGATTTTGCAGCCCCAGCAAAGCCAGCATCCGGGCAATGAAGGGGTAGGCGAAGGCGATGTGCACCCCCGCTGTGAGCAGCGGCAGGAAAAACACCGTGAGGATCTGGGAGCGGATGGTGCCTTTTACCTCGGCGTGGCTCATGCCCACCTTCTGCAGGATCTCAAACCGCTCCTTGTCGGCGTAACCTTCCGAAAGCTGCTTATAATAGATAATGAGTACCGCGGCCACGGTGAACAGCAGTCCCAGAAAGATGCCCAGGAAGAACAGTCCGCCGTACATGCCCCGCAGGTCGTAGAGCTGCCGGGCCCGGCTGTTGATGCTGAAGGCGAACCCCTGGCTGTCCAGTTTATCCCGCAGGGCGGCGGCCAGGTCTATCTGGCGGCTGTCGTCCAGATCAAAGTCCATACCGCAGCAGAGGGTGATGGAGGAGGCAGTCTCGCCGTAGGCGGCCTGTTGTTTTTGGTACACCTGTTCCAGCGTTTCCTCATCCACTACCAAATAATAACTGGGAGAGATATCGGCGGCCACATCTTTGTCCCCGGGCACCGTTTCCAACTGGCCGGCAATGTCAAAGGTCTCCCCAAGCACCGACAGTGTGTCGTATTCCCAGGGGTTCCGGTTGGAGTAGATCAGCGCCTGGCCGGGACCCACCTCTACCTCTATGCCGGTAGCGCGGGTGTAGTCAGCAGCAGGCATGAACAGCAGGTTGCAGACCTTGTCCAGGTCCAGCATGGTGGCCTGGCTGCGGTCGGTGGAAAAGCCCTCCCCCTGGCGCAGGGCCGCGAAGCTGAGGTAGCGGTAGGCCACTTTGTATGTGGGCTGCGCCTGCTCCTCGGCCAGAGCCTGGTCCAGAGCGGCTTCAAAGACAGCGGGGTCGGTGTGGGTCACCGGGGCATCCAGAGCGATGTCGAAGGAGCAGTATCGCTTCACCGCGTCGTTCAGACCCAGCATCAAAGAGAGGGTGGAGGAGATCATCACCATCACCATGGTGGAGAGGATGCAGATGTTGGCCAGACCGGCGGCGTTCTGCTTCATGCGGTAGAGCATGCCCGAAACGCTGATGAAGTGGCTGGTCTGGTAGTAGAATTTTTTGTTTTTGCGCAGCATCTTCAGCAGGGCGATGCTGCCGGCGATGAACAGCAGGTAGGTGCCGGCGATAACCAGCAGTACCGCCACAAAAAACACGTTCACCACCGCAATCGCCGAACGGGTGGTGAGGGCCAGGTAATAGCCGGCCCCCAGGCAGATTGCCCCGGCCAGCGCCATGAGCCGGCGGGTGCGGGGTTCCCGCTCGCCGGCCCGGTCGGACTGGAGCAGTTGGATGGGGCTGGCCGTTTGCATCTGCAGCAGGGAATAGAGGAAGATGGCGGTATAGATGAAGGCGAACAGCTTGACTACATCCAGCATCACGGCTCCGGAAATGTAAAATCCCAGGGCCACTCCGCCGCCCAGCATCCGGGTGATGACCATATACATCAGCTTGTCCAGCAGGATGCCGATGCCCATGCCCAGGGCCAGGCTGATGCAGGCGGTGTAGATGGTTTCCCACAGCAGCAGCCGGGCCAGGTGGCGCTTTTCCATGCCCAGAATGTTGAACAGGCCAAATTCCCGCTTGCGGCGCTTGGCCAGGAAACTGTTGGTGTAAAACAGAAAGATGCAGGCGAACAGAGCCACAATGCCGTTGCCCAGCTGCATGATGCCCCACAGGGTGTCGCCGCCCCGGAGTTCCTGCAGGCCGGGATTCGCCCCCAGAGAGTGGAACAGGTAAAACATGGCCACTGTGAGGGTGCAGGTGAGCAGATAGGGTACAAACAGACTGGCGTTTTTGCGCACATTGCTGCCGGCCAGCCGGGCATAGAACAGTTTATTCATGCTGGCCGCCCCCTGTCGCAATGGTGGTGAGGGTGTCGGAGATCTTCTGGTACAGCTGCTCGTTGGTGCAGCGGCCCCGGTAGATCTGGTGGAATACCTGGCCGTCCTTGATGAACAGCACCCGGCCGGCGTGGCTGGCGGCCTTTACCGAGTGGGTGACCATGAGGATGGTCTGGCCGTCGGCGTTGATCTGACCGAACAGGTCCAGCAGGCTGTCGGCGGCCCGGGAATCCAAGGCACCGGTGGGCTCGTCGGCCAGCACCAGCTGGGGACAGGTGATCAGCGCCCGGGCCACCGCCGCCCGCTGTTTCTGGCCCCCCGATACCTCGTAGGGGAATTTGTCCAGCAGCCGGTCGATGCCCAGCTTTTGGGCGATGGGCTGCAGCCGATGCTCCATTTCGGGCACGCTCACCCGGGAGAGCACCAGGGGCAGCAGGATGTTGTCCCGCAGAGAAAAGGTGTCCAGCAGGTTGAAGTCCTGGAAGACAAAGCCCAGGTTTTTGCGCCGGAAGGCCGACATCTCCCTTTCCTTTATAGAGGAAAGGCTGCGCCCCGCCAGCAGCACCTCGCCGCTGGTGGGTTTGTCCAGGGCGGCCAGGATGTTCAGCAAAGTGGTTTTGCCGCTGCCCGACTCGCCCATGATGGCCACATATTCCCCCTGGGCCACTGCAAAGGACACATTGGAAAGGGCCTGCACCTGGCTGCCGCCAAAGCGGGTGGTATATATCTTTTGTACGCTTTTTACTTCTAACAGCTCCATCTGAAAACCTCCTTGGGGGGCGGCGGCTGTCCGCTGCCCCTGAGCATGGTTTCAGTATACCCCCTTCGCCGGGGCCGCCGCCATCGAAAGGGGTGACATTTGGCCCCCTGCATCTTACATTTTTGTAAGGCACAGGGGGCCGGGAGGGAACGGGGGCTTATTCCACTTCCAGCTTGGGTCGGCGCAGATCCAAAGTAAAGGTGGCTCCCTGACCGGGTTCGCTGCTGGCCCAGAGCCGGTGACCCAGCATATCGGCGGCCTGGCGGCAGAGGTAGAGCCCCAGACCGGTGGATTTTTTGTCCGACCGACCGTTGTAGCCGGTGAATCCCTTTTCAAAAATACGGGGCAGGTCCTCGGGGGCGATGCCCATGCCGGTGTCGGTGATGAACAGCAGACCCTGGCGCACCTCGATGGTCACACAGCCTCCGGCGGGGGTGTATTTCACGGCGTTGGAGAGAAGCTGTTCCAGAATGAACTGCAGCCATTTTTCATCGGTGAGCACCTGATCGGCGCAGCCGGCGTATTCCAGCCGCAGCCGTCGGCGGACAAACTGGGCCGCGTACCGGCGCACTGCCTGGCGGATGATTTTGTCCAATGGCAGGGTCTGGAGCACCAGATCGCTGCTGGGGCTTTCCAGCCGCAGGTAGCACAGGGCCATCTCGGCGTACTGTTCGATGCGGAACAGCTCGTTGGAAAGCTCCCGGTGCTCGGGGGTGTCCTCTCCCTGCAAAATCAGCCCCATGGTGGCGATGGGGGCTTTGATCTGGTGGACCCAGGCGGTGTAGTAGTCCTGGCTCTGCTGCTGCCAGCTCTGCCAGCGGGTTTCCCGGGCGCGGATCTCCTCCAGCAGCTTTTCGGTCAGCTGCTGCCAGATCTCCTCGGCGGGGCTGCCCTCTGCGGGAAGTTTGCCGATCTCCAAAGGCGGCAGCTGGGTGAGACGGTAGAGCTGCCGGCAGCGCTGCCAGCCCCGGAAAAATCGCCACAGAAAAAAGGGGAGAGCCGCCGCCAGGCAGAGAGCCCCGGCATAGGCCAGAGCTTCGGCCGGCACCCCGTACAGGAAAAATACCCCGGCAAATATGCCGCCGCATATCCCCAGCAGCAAAGCCAGAGGCAGCGCGCCGCGCAGCCAGGCGAAAAAGTAGGCGTTGAATTGCTGGCGTTCCATACAGCCCTCCTCTATTTACTCTACAATATAACCGCTGCCCACCCGGGTGGTGATGAAGCCCTGCAGTCCGATGGCATCCAGCTTTTTGCGCAGCCGGGTGACATTCACCGTCAGGGTGTTTTCCTCCACATAGGAGTCCATCTCCCACAGCCGGGTCATCAGGGCCTCCCGGCTTACCACCTGTCCCTTCTGCTCCATCAGAATCTGCAGGATGCGGAAGTCGTTGCGGGTGAGGGAAAGTTTCTGCCCCTGGTAATACAGGCAGGCGTCGCTGAGGTTGAGCAGCGCTCCCCGGTGTTCCAGCACCGGGGTCTGGCCCGCCAGATCGTAGGCCCGGCGCAGCAGCGCCTGAAGCTTGGCCACCAGCACGCTGAGGTCGAAGGGCTTGGCGATGAAATCGTCGCCTCCCATGTTCATGGCCATGACGATGTTCATGTTGTCGCTGGCCGAGGAGAGAAACACGATGGGCACCCCCGAGGTGCGGCGGATCTCGCTGCACCAGTGGTATCCATTATAAAAGGGAAGGGTGATGTCCAGCAGCACCAGATGCGGGGCCGCCTGGGCAAACTCGGCTAAGATGTTCTGAAAATCCGCCGCACAGATCACCTCGTAGCCCCAGCGGGTCAGCTGCTTTTCCAAAGCCTGGGCCATGGAAAGGTCGTCCTCCACAATAAAAATCCGGTACACAGCGTTTCCTCCCATCTGCCCGGCGTGCGGGTTTTGTCTGCCGGGCAGTTTTATTGTATCCTCGACGGCGGCCTTTTGCAACCGGCGGAA
>DXDW01000233.1 GCA_019115305.1 Candidatus Anaerofilum excrementigallinarum | reverse complement strand
AGGGGTCGGAGCTTTTCCCGCCGTACATTTTCGGACAAGATGTTCCTGCTTTGCAAAGCGGCACGTTGGCCGAATCAGAAAAAAGGAGGAAAACAACTGTGAGATTGCGTAATCTGCAACGCAGAGCCGTCTCCGCTGTGCTGAGCGCCGGCGTGCTGGCATCGGTAACCGCTTCGTCGGTGCTGCCGGCCGTTGCCGCCGAACAGCTGCCGGTGGAGGAGGGCGCCGCTGTGGTGGAGTCTTCCGCTATCAGGATAAGAACAACTACTCTGCCGTGGGCTACGACGTAGGCGACGTCTGGATGGTAAAAAATGTTGTCAACGGCAAGGAAAGCGAGCAGAAGTTCACCGGCCCCATAGTGGCAGGCTACGGCAAGGGGCACGCGGTGCAGGTTTCTTTTGTAGGAACCAATGTGTCGGTAAAGATCGACGATAAGGAATGCTATAACGCCGATGTGCTGGATGATTCCCTGTCCGGCAAGCTGGGCCTGCGCACCTGGGGCTATTCCGGCAACTATGCCAGCATCTCCCTCAGCGAACTGCACTACAACGAGGTGAAGGCCCCCGAAAAGGACCCCGACGGCAACTATATGACCAGCTTCACCGACCCGGACTGCCGCGGCGGCTGGAGCAAGGCCTGGAGCCAGAATGCCTCCAACGAGGGCCTTTCCTTTGTGGACGGCGAAGGTGACGCCGGCTACATGCGTGCATTTGCCGGCCCTGAAGGGGTGGCCAACGGCAACACTTTCCTCATCGATTCCATGTCGCCTTCCATTGAAAACGGCTTTGTGGAGTTTGATGTCACCAACCAGTCTGCCGGCCGCATCGGCTTTTTGTTCCGCGTACAGGATCTGACTTCCGCCAACAAGAAGTATGTCGCGATGCAGTACGATTTGGGCGAAGACTGGAACCTGGTTATCAACGGTGGCGACCCCATCACCATAAAAGGGATTCCCGCTCTGAACAAGGGCGAAAAGCACCACATCCGCATCGAGTATGTGGGTGAAAATATCCGTATGCTGATGGATGGCAAGGAAGTTCTGAACCAGAACTTCAAGGGCGCCAACATCGGTGAAGGCAAGATCGGTCTGCGCGTCTGGGGCTGGGGTACCGGCGACAACCAGGGCAAGGCCGACATCGACAATGTGGTCAACGGCTACTTCAATGCCGTGCTGCTGAACCCCACCGAAAAACATGTGCTTCGCAGCGAGGCCGGCAGCTATGACCTGCCCATCTCCCTCTCCCAGACCAGCAACGCCTTTACCGGCCTGAAGGTAGGGGATACCGTTCTCACCGAGGGCGCCGACTACACCGTCAGTGAGGATAAGAGCGTGGTCACCCTTACCAAGGAGTACATCGCATCGGTGAAAGACAACGGCACCACCGAGATTTCCTTCTGCTTTGCCGACGGCTTCATCACCACCTTCAAACTGCAGGTGCAGGGCGCACCGGAAGAAGAGGTGGAGTATACCCGCGACTTTGCCAAGGGCATTGAGGGCTTTGAACTGGTAAGCGGCAGCGCTACTTTGGCGGCCGATGCCGACAAGAACTCTGCCGCCGTTACCGGTGCCCAGAATGCTCTCATCATCGACCAGAAATCTCCCGAGCTGCACAACGGCGAGGTAGTACCTGGCCAGCTATCCCATCAGCATTTGGGAGAACAACAACAAGGCCGTCCTGGGCGAGAACAACGAAGTGGTCACCGAGATGGTGAACGGCAAGAACGTGATCACCGTGGACGGCCGCAAGATCGCCGATGGCAACACCGTGTTCATCCCCTGGAGCCCCACCGAGGAGACCAAGATCTACCACTGGAACGACCAGGGCGGTACCACCACCTGGACCCTGCCCAAGAGCTGGGCCGGTGAGACCCAGGTCAAGCTGTTCAAGCTGGACGACCAGGGCCGCACCGAGATGAAGCTGCTCCCCGTTGAAAACGGCCAGGTGACCATCGAGGCCGCCGCCAAGACCGGTTATGTGGTCTACAAGGGCAGCGATACCACCGGCGAGACCGATCTTTCCGAGTACGAGTGGAGCGAAGGCAGCCCTGTCAAGGACACCGGCTTCAACAGCTACAGCTGGGACTACGCCTGGACCAAGAGCAGCACCGCTGACACCACCGACCACATCACCTATTCCAACGACAACGCCACCACCATCGGCCAGGGCGATACCAATATCCTGGTCCAGGGCGTCAACGACGGCACCCTCACCCAGACCATGACCGGCCTGGAGGGCGGCAAGGCCTATTCCGCCTCGGTGTTTGTGGATGTGTCCGACGGCCGCCGCGCTTCCATCGAGGTGACCACCCCCGACGGCAAGACGGTGAGCAACTACACCGAGCACTATTACGGTGTCTACGGCAGTTCTCACAGCGACAAGAAGGCCTCCAACTACCAGCGCATCAAGGTGCAGTTTACTGTACCGGAAGGGGAGAGCACCGCGCTGATCCGTCTGGCTGCCGCCGCCGGCGCCGACGAGAGCTCCTATGTGCGGTTTGAGGATGTGCGCATCTACGAGATCAACGCCGACGATTACCAGGATCATTACTATCTTGAGGATTTCGAGGACTTTGATGTGGGCTTTGGTCCCTTTGAAAACGGTGTTTCGGGCCAGAACCATATGTCCGAGACCAGCGATTTCACCAACGATACCATCAGCGGCCGCTATTCTCTGAAGATCCAGAACTACGAGGGCCGCAACTCTGCCCGCACCACTCCCGCCACTCTGCGGCTGCCCACCAACAGTGAGGTCACCGTGAGCGTGAAATATCTGGTGTCCGACGGCGGCAGCAGCAGCGGGTCCAGCGATGCCGGCAACACCGGAAATACCGGCAATACTGGCATCGGCACCGCTACCCCCGCCACCGGCGATACCTTCAGCCCTGCCTGGCTGCTGGCGGTAATGGGCAGTGCATTGGCCGCTTTTGTGGGCCTGCGCCGCCGTCAGCGCCGCTGAATCTAACCTTTCCACTGCGAATATAGCGCAGCCTGCATAGCGCGGAGCGGCCCCCTGTCCGAAAGGGCAGGGGGCCGCTCTGTGTTTTATATGGACTTATAAAGGCGGATTGTGGTCAGGGAGCCGGACGCCTGCCGGCAAAGGAATCATGCTCGGCCTGCAGCTCCTGCAGCAGACTGGCAAAGGGCCAGCTTTGGTTGTGAGGGGTGAGCACCGCCTTGAGGGGGATTGCCTGGCCGCTGGCGCGCAGAGCCGCCAGCAGCTGATCCAGCTGTCCTTCCTCCAGACCGCAGAACACCACAGCCGCGCCCGCGGGCAGAGAAAGATCCGAAACCGGCTTGGACGCCGGCGCAACAGGCAGTCCCGCCAGCTTGCCCACAGGCTCACCGGCCTGCTGGGCAGACACCGCTGTTACCCGAACGCCCAGCTGCCCGGCACAGGCGGCCAGAGCGGCCCCGGCAGGGCTGATCACCGGCAGCGACCAGGTAAGAATGCAGGGAGTAGACATATACAAAAGTCTCCTTTCTTTGTCAAAATAGCTGTGCCGAAATCCTCCGGCGAAAGCAGATTGTGTGCCCATTATAGCAAGTTGCAGGGGACCGGTCAAATTTTTCGCAGATATGCGGAAACTCCTTTCATCTGAAAACACATGGAGAAATGTTGACTGGGGCCGGTAAAGTGAGCATAAAAGCGGAAAAAATGGAGAATAACTTGGCAAAATCGCCAAGGTTAACGGCGTACTTATTGACGCGAAACCAGTTTTTGCGTATAATCAGCACAAGAGGAGAGTGATCCAAATGGCAAATGTAAAAATCGAAACTGATAAGTACTATTGCATTGTGTCCGCCAGCGGTAAAGTGCTGGAGGTCGAGGGTGGCAGCTCCGAAACCGGGGCGGCCGTTCAGCTGTGGGACGCAGCCGCTGCCGATCATCAGCAGTGGAAGTTCCTGCCTGCGGGCGATGGAGTGTATAAAATCGAAAATAAAGCCACCGGCAAGGTGCTGGACATTGTGAAAGCCGGTATTGAGAATGGCTGCTGGCTGCACCAGTGGGACAACGTGGACGCCGCCAGCCAGCTGTGGAGCCTGGTGGACGCCGGTAAAAGCGGCATCAAGGTGAAATCCAGCCTCAGCGGCAAGATTCTGGACCTGGTGGGCGGCAGTGATGAAAACGGCGCCCGCGCCCAGATCTGGCAGGACGTGAACGGTTCCAGCCAGCTGTGGCATCTGGAAGAGGTGAAGGCGGAAGCCCCCAAGGCGGAGGAGAAGCCCGCTCCCAAGGCTGCCGCTAAGAAGCCTGCTGCCAAAAAGCCCGCCGCCAAGAAGGCCGCTGCTCCCAAGGCTGTGACCGAGGAAGCCGCCCCCAAGGCTGCCGCTAAGAAACCCGCTGCCAAGAAGCCTGCCGCCAAGAAGGC
>DXDW01000232.1 GCA_019115305.1 Candidatus Anaerofilum excrementigallinarum | reverse complement strand
CCGAAAAAGAACCCGGCCCTGTGATCAGGTCATCCCAGAGATTATCGGTAAGGCAGAAAAACAGATAGGTGCGGTTGTCGCCGCTCTGGTCTGCTGTGACGGTCACCGAGCGGCAGCGGTCCCAGACGCTCCCGCTGAGTCGGCAGACCAGCCCATTTTCTGCCATAGACACCGAGATATTTTCATCGCAGACCACGGTTTTAGTGAATGTTCGCAGAATCCCCGTTGCCAGAAGTACAGCCAGCAAAACAGCAGCTCCGCAGGCGGCTGCAAACAGCCGCTGTTTTTTCTCGAGCCTTTGGTGAAAACTTCGAAAAGAAGCCGCCTTTTGCTCTTCGCTGGTCTCCTCCGGCGAGGCAAAGGCTGCGTCCGGCCGGTCCAGAGCCGCCAGATAGTCCCGGCAGGCCTCGCATTCCGGCAGATGCTGCTGCACCGCCCGGCGGCTTTCCTCGCTGCACACCTTGTCGTGGTACAGCGGCAGCAGGTCCTGGATGATATTGCATGGATATTTCATTGGATGCCCTCCTTCAATTTGAGTCTTGCGCGGTGATATGTGACCCTTGCCCAGCTTTCGGTCTTGCCCCAGATCCGGCCGATGTCCTTAAATGACAGCTCCCCGAAGGTGCGCATCCAGAACACTTCCTTGTAGGGCTGCTCCAGTACATGGAGCAATGTGTGCAGCGCAAAAGCGGTGTCTGCGTCCAGCAGCCTTTCTTCGGGTGTGTTCTCGGCTCCAAGCTGCTCGGGGGAATATTCTTTCTGGCTGTTTTTTCTCTTTGCCGCGGTATAAAAGGTGTTTTTTGCGATCTGACAGAGCCAGACCTGCAGTTTGCAGTCTCCCCGGAAGGAATCGATGCTTTTCAGCGCTTTGAAAAAGGATTCCTGGGTGATCTCCTCGGCCCATTCCCGGTCCCGGCAGAGGGACAGCGCATACCGGTATACCGCCTGGTAGTAATCGGCGTATATTTTTTCAAAATCCTCCACCTCAACACCTGCCTTTCCCTGTATTTTATCTGTATGACCTGCCAACTTCCAAAACGTTACAGCCTTTTTGAAAATTTCAGCTGTTTGAGAAATTGGCACACAAAAAGCTCCGCACTCTCCCGACAGAGAGAATGCGGAGCTTTGTTTTTTGCTATGGTCTTGCGGTTTATGGGCGGCTGGTTTTCCAATCCGGGTCAGTTTCGGTGCTGGAGACGGTGGCCCGGGTGAGCTGATAGACGATCTCGCTGTAATACCGGGCGGGTACCTGGCCCAGCAGCAGGATGTCCGATTCCTTGGGGGTATCGTAGCAATAGCTACCCCGCCGCACAGTGCCCGCCTTATAGAACACCGCGTCGTACACCGTGATTTCCTCGTTTTCGTCCCCGACAAAGCAGCCGGAGAAGTTCAGCTCCACCCCCAGGCCCAAAGTGGAATCCTCCCGGTAGAAGGTGTAAAAGCCGCCGCCGTCCTGCACGCTGCCCCGGTACCAGCCCTGGCTTTGCAGCTTGCCCGAAAGGGACAGTCCATTGAGCTTTTTGCCGCCGAATCGCTCTAGACGGCTGCTGGTTTTCTCCTGGTCATCGGCCAGGTAGACCGGACGGTCCAGCTGGGGGATGCTGGGGGTGATTTCGTAGTCCTCCAGCTGCTGCTTCCAGGCTTCCAGGGCTGCCTGGTCCAGCTCCACCGGATGCACCAGGCCGATCTGCGCGTCCTCGGGCAGGGTGTATTCTTCCTCCTCCGCCGTATTGAAGGAACCGTCCTCCATATAGCGGAAGGTATCTGTCAGCCGGTCCTCCCGGTAGACGCCCCAGATAAGACTGATGGCAAACTGATGCATAATGGGATTGCCCACAAACAGCGCCTTCCAGGCCGGTGCATCCCAGCAGCGCTGGGCAGCCAGGGCGGCCTCCAGCCGGGCCTTTTGGGCAGCCACGGTGGTGCGGATCTGCTTTTTCATGGTTTTGAAGGCGTCGTAGGCCGCCGCGGCCTTTTCGGCGTCGTCGCTCTTGCCGGGAGCCGGCAGATTCTTGACCGGCTTGCCTGCGTCGTTGGTGATGGACAGTTCCAATGTGGGAGTAAGCCGCACACTGAACCGGCGGGGGCCATAGTCGAACCAGCGCAACCCCTCGGCGGAAAAGCCCAGGTCGGGCACGATGCGGTCAGCCAGCTGCTCCGATGTGATGCCCAGCTCCTTGGCCGCGTTGTCCAGAGCGGCGGCGGCAGCAGCCTTTACCTGCCGGAACTTGAATTTTCGGGAGATGGAGTCCACCACCAGCAGAGCGGCGGGGTCATCGCTGAGGGCCAGGGCCATGACTGCATCGCAGGCGATGGCGCCCCGGGCATGCTGGGGCCAATCATTGATGGCATGCTGCAGCCGGGGCGTCATGGCCGCGCCGCCAAACACCGCTGCAAAGGCCAGCACCCATTTGGTCTTGCTCTGGGCGCCGGCTGCCATCCATCGCTCCCACACTTCTCCTGCCAGAACGGCCAGATCGGCGGGGTCCAGAGCCCGGGCGATGACAGCGGCGGTATCGCTGCGGCCGATGCGGCCCAGTTCGCAGTAGGCCGACAGCAGTGCATCCCGCAGATCTTCCGCCGCCGGGCTTCCGTCGGTGCGGCGCACAGCGGGCAGCGGCGGTTCCAGCAGCCATTGCAGCCGCCGGCGCTTGCCGCCCTTGAGGATGCCCGCCGCCAGTTCCTCCGGCGTGGGTTCCCCGGCCTGGGACACCGGCGCGGCGGGACGCCCCAGCACCGTCCGAATAGCGTCGGCCACCTTGGCGCTCTTTTCCCCTTCCAACGCCTTTTCCAGAGCCGGGCGCAGGGTATCCCCCATCCGGGCCGCAGTCCGCACAGCCAGCAGCCGTTCGGCGGCCTTTTTGCTGCCCAGCAGGGCGATCACGTCCTCTGTCCAGTCGGCGTGGGCGGACAAGATGGCTACCAGCAGTTCCTGCACCTGCTTGGAGGAATCTCCTGCCGCAGACAGGATACCCGCCTTGGCTGCGTCGCCTTCCTCTCCGGGCAGAGCGGTGAGATCGTCCAGGGCCGAAAGGGCCACGCAGCGGCCGAACACCCCGCTCTGGACTGCCGCCCCACAGAGATCCTGGCGATATTCCGGGCGGGCAAAGGCCTTGTAGGCCATATCCCGCAGTCTTGTTTTGTCCTCCTCCCGATAGAAGGAATCGTGGGCGCCGCCCAGTACATCCAGCAGCTGTTCCACCGGCAGTTTCCGCTCCAAAAGAGCCTGTACCGGAAGGGCAAAATCCACATCCTTACCGAAAAGCATACTCAATCCGGTGCCCTTGAAGCAGAGCCCCACCGCCACCACACAGCGGCAGACAAAATCGTCCCAGCCCCTGGCATCCCGGCGGCGGCAGATGGCCTGCAGGGCATTGTGGGCGTACAGATAGCCGTTGGCACTCACGGGGGCCAGCTGTCGGGCCGCATGGGCCAGGCTTCCCTCCCCCAGCAAAAAGGCGCGCAGCTCCTGCTTGCCGGTCTGAGCCAGCTTTTCCAGCATGGCGGCGATGATCTCCTTTTCGTCATGGGGCACCACATCATCCGGCAGCAGAGAGATGAGGATATTGTATATCCCCTCGCTGGACAGCTTGAGAGCCTGCCGGGCTCCGCCGACGCAGCGGGCGGCCAGCTGCCGCCCCTGGTCCATCCCCCGGGAGGAAGCGCCGAACTTTGCCAGAGCCAGAAGGAATGTGACCTCGCCGCCGGGAACATCCTGCACCAGAGTATCCAGCTGATCCAGCAGATAGTCCATGGGTACATTTCTGAGCAGACCCTGCAGCACCGCTTCGGGGTTCAGCGCCAGATACATCCGCACGGCGCAGCGCAGCCGGGGATCCTGCCGCTGCCCCAGGAAAGAGGCAGTGCTCAGCAGCCCTGTCAGATACCGGTTCAGGGGCGACCGGTTGCTGTTGAACAAAGCATCCGGGTCGCTGCTGTCGGGCAGAGCTACCGACAAAGCCGGCAGCGGCTCTAAAGGACGCCCCTTTTCCATCCAGTCGGTCAGGGCCCGGCGGTCGGCGGCGGTGAGACCGGGGGCGGCCGCCTCCAGGGAATCCCGGTTGTTTTCGGCGACCAGCTTTGCCTGCCGGGCTGCCAATGCGTCGCCGCCGGCCAGCTTTTGCAGCAGCCCGGTGCGGGGGGCGGGGCGTTTGCAGAGCAAAATACCCGCCAGCATCACCCGCATATTGTCCCAGGAAGTGCCGCCCAGAGTCTGGGCCTGTTCCAGCACCTCGGGTTCGGTTTCGGCCAATGTATAGAGCCATTCCCGGCTGCTGAAGGAACCCCAGCTCTGCCCGGAAAGATCTTCGGCCAGCATGGCCGCCGACGCAGCCTTGCCCACCACCGGCAGACAGTCCTGCAGCAGCTTTCCGTGCCAGAGGATGGTGTCGCCCTTGAGAGGATAGACCGCCGTGCTTTTGCCGATGGCCCAGAACAGCCGGATGCAGCGGTTGAGCATCTCCCGGTCGGAGTCATTCCGGGCCTTTTCCATAAACGCCTGGTCGGCTGTGCGCAGATGTTCCGCGGCGGCTTTCAGGTCCTCGGGGCGGGGCTGGGCCAGCAGGCTGTCGTTGCGCTCATCGGCCAGCAGATATTCCTCGGCCAGATTCTTGTTTTCTTCGCAGAGCCCCAGGGCGTCCAAAAAACGCCGGAGTTGGTCCTGTCTGCGGGCTTGCTGTGTATTCATAGGGCACCTCCTGTTTGTTGTTCCCGCCAGCGGCGGAGAATGGCTTGCTCCTGTTCCTTTTCCTCGCAGAGTTCACAATACCGCGCCAGGCGGCAAAGAGTCTGGGTCAGGGGCAGATCATTTTTGTGAATGGCATGGGCCCGGGCTTCCAGCTGCCCGGCCAGCTGGGTCAGCAGCGCCGCGCCGGTGTGCAGCCCGGTATCCTCGCACCGGTCTGCCAGCCTGCGCAGACGGTCTGCCGCTGTGGGGCCTGCGGCATCCAGGCCCGACCGCAGCAGATCGGCCAGGGCCTGCTGGATCTCCTGCAAAAGTTCCTTCATGGCTGCACCTCCCACTCTGTGAAAACCTCGATGGGATAGAGCAAAAGCCGATCCCCTTCCCGGTACACACTGCCGAAAAACACCGGCCTTTGTTCGGGATGCCCTGCCAGACGCCGAGCCAGACGCTCCAAGGTCTCCACCACCGGCTGCTCCTGCTTTTTATACCGCACTTCCACCCACAGATCCCGTCCCTCGCTGTCCAGCAGCCGCAAGGAAAAGGTCTGACGCACCCGGTCGTAGGGCTGGGGCTCGCACCGGGCGGGCAGCACCAGCGCCAGCCGCTCTACCTCCGGCGCGCCGGGCAGGCTGTACTGGTCAAGCAGCACCGAAAAATCGGTGCAAAGGGCCTGGGACGGCACCACGGCATCCGGCGAAAGCTCCCCCAGCAATGCCCCGGTGCACCGGGTGGTGGCGGACAATCCCCCTTCGGCGTTGGCCCGGGCGTTGGTCAGGTCCAGGGCGTGCTTCCAGGCCTGCCGCAGGGTGCAGGGCAGACCCCAGGGGGCGGCATCCGTCCGCCGACGGGCGCTGCCCTCGTAAAAGGTGGGGCGCAGATCGGAATAGGTATAAAACCGCTTGGCCCCGCGCTCCCAGAAATAATAGATGGTCCCGGCATATCCGCTCTGCCCGGTCACATCCCGGTAGCCCAGCAGATACAGTTCCAGCCGCCCTGCCGGGAGATAATCTTCCCGGAACTTGCCGGCCAGGGCCTGCAGCAGGGGCGGGTCGGCCCACTCCATGGCCGCTGCCAGCTGAAAAGCCCGGGAAAACCGGCGCAAAAAGCCGCTGTCCCGGAAAGCCGCCGACCGGGCAAAGCAGGCGGCGTACTCCTCCTGCAGCGCCCGCAGCGCCCTTTCCAGGGAAGCCAGAGAAGCGGTGTGGGCCAGGGCGGCCAGCCGCTCCACCGTCTCGCAGGTTTCGGGAGGCAGGCGGCTCAGGCCGGTGGACAGCTGGGCTGTCAGCGTCCGGCATATCTCGCCGCAGACCTGGCGGGCGGTTTCCGGGTCGGGGCCCTCCTGCGCCGGGCAGAGGGCGGCCAGGGCATCCGGGTCGGCCAGCCCCTGGTCCAGCTGCCAGCAGAGCAATGCCTGGGCCTTGTGCATACACAGCCCCTGGCTGTGGCAGCTGCAGCTGCTGTGTTCCAGAGGTTCCAGCAGCCGCACCGTGGCCGGAATCCAGGGCAGTTCCACGGTGATGGTGGAGCCGCCCGGGCGGATCACCGGCTCGCCGGCTTTTCGATGTTCCAGCAGTTCGGTCAGCCGCCGGGCGCCCAGCTGACGGGCCAGCTTTTGGGGCTCCACCGCCCGCAGCCCGGAAAAATCCAAAGCGGCAGGGGCAGTGTCCGGCGCGGGGGCGTCCTGCGACATTCCTTGCAGCCAGAGGATGGCAGCGATGCGGTGACGGCAGATGCCGCTGCTGGGGCAGGAACAGCTGCTGTCCCCCAAAGGGGCGCGGATGCGGCAGACCACATCTCCCATTCGCACCTCGGCCTCCTGGCCCTCCACCTGCAATTGGGGCGCGGCCAGGGCGGTCAGATCCTTTTTTGCCCGGTTCACCGTGCCCTTGTTGCTTAGGCCGATGAGATAAGCTTCATCCGCTGCCGCCAGGGCGGCGGCCAGAGACTGGGGCAGAGTCACAGGACCATCTCCTTTCATTCCCGCATGACATCGGCCATGAAATCCGCCAGCCGGGCGGGGGTCATGGCTCCCACCCAGGCCCCCATATCCGCCAGCTTTTCGGCGGTGGTGCGGTCGTAGGCGGGGGCGGCGTTTTCGTCCAGGGCGGTGAGGGCCACCAGTTTTGCGCCGCTTTCCAGAATATCGTGGCATACGCCGTAGAGATTTTGCCGGGTATTTCCCTCGCAGAGATCGCTGATGAGCACCACCAGGGTGCGGTGGGGCATGGAAATCAGGGATTCGCAGTAGCGCAGCGCCCCGGCAATGTCGGTGCCTCCCCCCAGCTGGACGCTCATGAGGGTCTCCACCGGGTCTTCCACCCGGCCGCTGAGGTCCACCACGGCGGTGTCGAAGATGACCAAACGAGTATCCAGCAGGGGCAGGCTGGCAAAAATGCCCGCCATCACCGCGCTGTGGATGATGCTGGACAGCATGGAGCCGCTCTCGTCCACCGCCAGAATCACCCGCCAGGGGTTATAGCGCCGGACCCGGCCGTTGAAATAGAGCTGTTCCAGCAGCAGGCGATGGTTTTCCCGGTCGTAGTGGGAGAGATTTTTGCGGATGGTGCGCTGCATATCCAGGTTCCGGGCCGAGCGCAGATTGCTGCGGCGGTTTCGGTCCAGCTTGCCCAGAGCCGAGCGCTGCACCTCGCTGCGCATTTTTTCGGTGAGCTGTTCCGTCACCCGCTTTACGATGCGGCGGGCGGTGTCCAGCACCGGGCCTTTCATCAAATGCTTGAGACTGAGCACCGTTTCCAGCAGGGCCTGGTTGGGCTCCATCCGCTCCAGTACTTCCCGGTCGGCCAGCAGTTCGGTGAGCTGGTAGCGGTCCAGGGCATGGCGCTGGAGGATCTCGGCGGTTTCCTGGGGAAACAGGCTGCGCACCTCGCTGAGCCACCGGGCCACGGTGGGACGGCTGGCTCCTCCGCCCCCCTGGGAGTCCCGCTTTACATCCTCCCCTTGTTCCCGGCCATAGAGAAAGTCCAGGGCCTCGTCCACCCGCACCAGCCGATCCTGTTCCAAAGGCAGCTGGCCGTCGGCGTTTTTGCCCAAAATCAGCCGCCAGCGATTGAGGGCGGCGCCCTGGGTGATCATAGCTCATTCTCTCCCTTCCTGAAAAAATTCTCCAGTTTGGCGGCAGCCCAGGCGTCCACTTCTTCGCCCCGGGCGTATTCCTCGGGCTGTACTCCCCGGCGGCGCAGGGCTGCCGGGGCCGCGCCGTGCATAGCTGCCGCCCGGCGGGCGATGCGGTCGGTTTCCATGGGCACAAAATAGCTGAAAGCCAGCCGCAGCTCGGGCAGCAGGGCGGTAAAATCCGCGTCCTCCAGCCCGCACAGCAGGGTGTCGATCCGCCCCTGAAATTCTTCGTCCACCAAAAGCAGATCCCGGGCGGTGGAAAACAGCCCCTGCAAAAAGGCCGCCGATCGCAGCATCATGGTGCGGGTGCCCTGGAGATACCCCCGCACCGCCCGGTCCACGGCGGGCTTCCAGCCCGGGTCGGCCCCGTACAGCAGACCCAGCACCGCCCCGTGCACCGCTGGATGGATGGGATTGTTCCCCACCAGCTTCTCAAAAGCTGCCAGCAGCGGCCCGCGCTGGGCGGCAAAGGATTCCCGCCCGGTGATCTGATACAGCAGCCCGCAGGCCCGCTGCACCTGGGGCGCGGTGCGGTCGTCCGCCTGGTTCATGGCAGGCAGCAATTGCAATACCCGGGCAAAGCAGCGGCGCAGCAGGTCGGAACAATCCCAGCGGTCTTCCTCGCCGTACTGGCCCCGCCATTCCTCCAGGGTATTGAGAGAAGCACAGGCCTCGCACAAAGAGGCAAAATCACCGTCTGTCAAAAGCAGGTCCTCCATCTGGCCTGCCAGGGCGCCGGCGGTATCGGAAAGGCCCATGAGAAAGCCCTGCACCAGCAGATCGGCTCCCTGGGCCGCCCGGGCTGCCTGGGCCATCCGCTGGCGCAGCAGCGCCCCGCAGGCTTCCGGCAGGGTAGCGCCGGCGGTGCTCTCTTCGATGAGGGCCGCTTCCACCCCCACGCTCCAGCGGTATTCCCAGATTTCCCGGATCAGGCTGCGGTCCCGCCGGCGGCGCAGATCGGGACCTTTCCGGCGCTGGGCAAAGCCGCAGTCCAGAAAAACCGTCTGGTGGAAAAAACGGCTGATCTCCCGGTGCCGGGTAGAAGAAAAGATGGAAAGGGCGATCTGCTGCCGCCCCGCATTTGTCCCCTTGAGCCGCAGGGCTTTGCACCGGGCTTCAAAGTCCTCCACCAGCGGCGGCCGGGGCGCGCCCTGGCACAGCTGCCCCACCGTCTTGCCGGTGGCAAGCTGCCGCAAAACCTCCATGGGCTGGGCGCCGGCCAGATCGGCCTCCCCCTTTACAAAGCTGCCCAGCACCGCGTCCCGCAGCTCGCACAGGCCGGGGCCCGCCTTTTCCCGCAGCTGGGCCAGCATCCGCGCCTGCTGCCAGGCACAGGTTTCATCGTAGGCAGAAATGGTGTGGCCATCTTTGCGCAGCTTTCGGCCCGTCCGCACCAGATATTCCAGCGCCACCTGCTCCCAGGCCTTGTCGGGATTTTCCTGGTGCAGTGCTGCCCAGACAGCGGCGTAATAGTCAGGGGCCGGCATGCCGCTGGCGTAGCCGGAGAGGGCGTCGGCGGCGGGCAAGGTGTACCGCATGGGGTAGACCGACTGGGTATTTTCGGGAGGCGGGGGCGGCGGATCGTCAGGACCGGGATGCAGCAGGCCCTCGATATGAAAACCGCCCGCCACCACCAGCACCCGGCTGTATTGGGCCGCCGCTTCCCTTACCCGGCGGGCCATGTGTGCTTCCCGGGCCAGACAGCCGTCCTCCTGCAGCAGCTGTTCGGGAGTGCTGCGCCGGGACAGCTGGCAGTAGAGGTTCAGCTGTGCCACAAAGGATTCGGTGGACAGATTCGGGCCCGCCGTTTCAAAATACTTTTCCCAGAATTCCTCAAAGTCCCGCAGACCGGCCTTTTCGCAGAGGGTCTTTTGAAAGGCATTGGCTGCGAGATAGTCGTCGGCGGCGTAATTGGGCTTTTGCTGCGAAACCCGCAGCCCTTTGGCCTGCTGGGTGGCCAGCAAAATCTGGGCATAGGGCAGATCGATAAACCGGCCGCAGATGCCCCGGGCCGCCGCAGCCCGCAAGGCCACCAGCTCCGGCGACTGGTCCAGAAAGGGATAGTAGCAGCGGAAAGCCGCCGGTTCCCCTTTTTCCTGGGACAGACGCCCCTCCTCGTCCCGCCAAGCATAGTAGAGGGCGATGGGCGCCCGGGTGTCGGGGCTGGTAAGCACCGGCAGCAGGCTGTTGGCATTTTCCGGGCCCTCCACCAGAATGCAATCGGGCTGGTATCGCCGGATGGTCTGCTCCAGATGCCAGGCGCAGGCCGGGCTGTGGTGGCGGATGGGGTAATACACCACCGGCTGGGTCAGATCAAAGGGAATCACCCCAGCTGCTTGCGTGCCTCGTAATAGCGTGTCCATGCGCCGCCCTCCCGTCGTGCCCTGTCCCGCACCACTGTGGAAAAATAATCCTCGATCCGGCCCAGATCCTCCCGGGATTCCTTGGCCACGGCACCCACCAGGTTTTCCACCAGGCAGCGCTCCTGCATATGGCCGTCGCCGTAGTACCAGGCGTTCATGAGGGTCTGAAAATAGACCGACACCGCTTCGGCGGTGCTCATCACCGCCGCGGGCTTTTCGATGCGCTGGCCCTGGTCCGAAACACCCTCCCGCAGCTCGTGGTAGGTCACGGCCAGCAGCTCGGCGGCCTCCTCGTCCAGGGGCCGGGGGATGCCGGCGGCGTCCGCCAGGGCTCCCGCCTCGCTGAGGATGATCTTTTTCTCCAAAGCCACATCCCCCACCGGGCGCACCGTTTCAAAGTTGAACCGGCGCTTGAGGGCACTGGACATCTCGTTGACCCCCTTGTCCCGGGTGTTGGCGGTGCCGATGACATTGAATCCGGGCCTGGCAAACAGCAGCCCCTCGTCCCCCAGTTCGGGTATATGGAGCACCTTGTCGCTGAGTACGCTGATCAGACAGTCCTGCACCTCCGCCGGGGTGCGGGTGATCTCCTCAAACCGGGCGAGGATTCCCTTTTCCATCCCCACATACAAAGGCGCGGGCACCAGTGCCTGGCGGCTGGGACCTTCGGCCAGCAAAAGGGCATAGTTCCAGCTGTATTTGATCATATCCTCGGTGGTGCCGGCGGTGCCTTGCACCGTGTTGGTGCTGCAGCCGCTGATGGCCGCCGACAGCAATTCCGAAAGCATGGTTTTGGCGGTGCCCGGCTCCCCCACCAGCATCAGGCCCCGGTTGCCCGCCAAAGTGATGATGCAGCGCTCCACCAGGACGTCGTTGCCCAGATATTTTTTCCGGATGGTCAGCTCCCGGTCCCCGCAGCGCACCGGCTTGGGCGAACCCAAAATAAACAGCCGCACCGCCCGGGGAGAAAGCCGCCAGTTCTGCGGCTTTTTGTTGTTCTGGTCCCAAATCTGCAGCGCCTCCAGCTCTTCCCGGTAGCGCACCTCGGCCTGGGGACGGAGAATCGCCTGTTCCATAGTTCTGTCACCTCGCAAGAATACACAAAATACTCCAAAC
>DXDW01000231.1 GCA_019115305.1 Candidatus Anaerofilum excrementigallinarum | reverse complement strand
GGCCAGATCCAGATAATAATTGATTTTGTCTCTGCGCTGCACAGAAATCATCCTTTCCCATAAAAAAGTACGCAAGGCCGACAATATGGCGCGAAATGCCGGCCCTGCCGCTGCAAATACAATACCAAATCCGGCCGGTTTCGTCAAGGCAAAGCGGCTGTGCCGAGCCCCAACCCGGGACATCGGCACAGCCGCTGCAAAAGCTGGTCGCAATTATTCTTCCAGAGAAAATTCCTCGCCGTTTACCACCAGACGCGCCACATCCTCCATGGCAGTGGGGGAGGAGAAGAGCACCTTGGAGAGATGGGTCTCCTTGCCCTCGCTCATAGAGCTGCTGGAAAAGCCGCCGGAGGTTTCGGCCAGACTGCCGTCCTTGAGATATACCTCGATTTCGGGAGAATCGGAGTAGGCGTACATCTCGCCCTCGCCGTAGACGGTTACCCCAATGGGAGAAAGGGTGATCTCGTTTACCCGCCAGGGATTCATATCCAGATCGCAGGTGAACCGCCGCAAGGAGTCGTCGGCGTCCTGCAGGCAGAAGGTGGCGTCCCAGCGTCCTTCCAGATAATGCTCGTAGGTCACCACGTTGGCACGCACCTGCACCTGATCGTACAGGGTCTCACCGGGGATCACCAAAATCTGCTCCTCCCTGGAAATATATTCGTGGAAGGGGTCAGGCCGGGTGGACTGCAGGGTGAGCTGCATGCCGGACACATCGTAGGCGTTGCCCTGGGGATCGGTGAGCATGGCATTTACCCGGTTGAAGCGGCCCATATCATCGTCGTAGGCCAGCTGGATGTGGAACAGATTATCCACAATGGCCGCGTTGTTTATGGTAAGCCAGGGGAGTTCTTCCAGCTGCACGGGATCAGCCAAAGGAGAAAGCACCGGTACCTCGTTGCGGTCCAGCCGCTGGCTGAACTGTTCCGAGAGGGGACCCCAGGTGGAATAAGAGGTGAGCGCCTGGGGATACAGCAGCGCCGGCATGGGATTGGCCCGGGCGATGTCCGCCAGAGTATAGCCTGTTTCTACATTGGTGTAGTCAGACCGGCCGCTGAGCAAAGAGCGAACATTCAAAGACAGCTTGTGCCCCGCGATGACCTCCACGGCCTGGCTGGTCAACTGGAGGGTAGCGGTTTGGGTCTCCTCGTCATACCAAAGCACATCGGCGTTGGAAAAGAGAGTTTCCTCCCCGGCGCCGTTCTGGACCTGCACCGTAAAGGACTGCAGTTCGATGGAATCATCCAGCCGTCCCAGCTTTTCGGTATCCTGGAGGGTAAGATAGATCACGGCGATGTCGTCGTCGTTCATGGCGGCCAGAACCTCCATGCGGATGCCGCTGCTTTCACTGACGGTATTGATGGGCTGCAGCATCAGCAGAACATCGTCTCCCAGGCGGGAGAGGGAGTCCCGCAGCGGGCGGTTGGCAGCAATGCAGACCAGACTGGTGGAAAAAATCACCGCGCAGGCGGCCGCAACGGCAACCCCTCGCCGCACCAGTCCCCAGCGCCGGCGGCCTGCCGGCGGTGAGGACACAGCCACAGGCCGGCAGGAGTCCAGAATCCGGCTGCGCAGCTGCTGGTCCATCTGAACCGCGGAAAGGCGGCGGTCGATCGAATCTTTAAAGATATCGCTGTTCAATCGAATTCCCATCCTTCCAATCGTTTTTTCAGCTGTTCCCGGGCTCGTTTCAGGCGCACCGAAATAGTGGACTCGGGCGCCTGCAGAGCCTGGGCGATCTCGCTTATCTTCAGATCCTGATAATAGTAGAGCAAAATTACTTCCCGATACTTGGGTTTCAGAGCCAAAACCTCCTGCAGCAGCGCCTCGTCCTCCACGGCATGGGGGCCTTCGGCATCGGGCAGATCGTTGAGTTCTTCCACTACCGAGACCCGCCGTTTCCAGGCCGACCGCAGCTGGTCCTTACAGACGTTGATGGCGATGCGGGTGATCCAGGTTTTTTCGCCCGAACCGCCGGCAAACTGACCATAGCTGCGGTATACCTTGAGAAAGGTTTCCTGCACGGCGTCTTCGGCCAGGTGTATATCCTTGAGGTACAGATAGCACAACCGCAGCAGCGAGGTGCCATATTGGTCCACAATGCGCTCCATATCGGGCACAGCGGGCGCAGGAGTGCGCTGGAAAAGCGGCTGCATGGCATTTCAGTCCCTTCTGCATGTTAGACGGTGGTAACGATAAAAATCTTTCAAAATTCTTAAGGGCTTTCAAACTTTTTATCATAAGCCCCTGGACACTCTTTCTTGCTCCGCAGAGCGGGCAGCTGCCCGTTGGCAACAGGCAGGTTTCGTGGTATGATGGTAGCAACAGGCTGGCCTGCTTTGCCAACAACCAGGATAGGGTGTATTGTTTCCTATTATAAGGTTTTTCCCTCCTTTAGGCAAGGGCAGGCGCCGAATTGTGGGAAAAGGGGAGATCCGCCGTGCGTACCCTGGTAGAACTGTACGACAAGGAACCGATGGAAAACGTCCTGGGCAGCTGTATTTTTGAACCGGAACATGTGGTGTATCTCTGCGACATCCACGACAGCTCCCTGCGCAAGGAAAAGGCCGTTTACCGGGTTTTTCAGAACCGCAAGATCAAAACCGTGCCCCGGTTTTACTATGTGGACACCGGCAACCCGGCGGCTATCCGGCGGGCGCTGGCGGCCATTGCCCGGGACTGGCCGGGATGCGTCTTTGATTTCACCGGCGGCAAGGATCTGGTGCTGCTGATCACCGGCTCCTTCTGCCAGAAAAACAACCTGCCGGGCTATTACATCGACATTGCTTACCGGCGTTTTCTGCCGATTTTGGGCTGTGAGGACCTGGTCGACCAGTTTGTGATGCCCCGGTTCCGGGCCGAGGACCTGCTGGGTGTCTGCGGTGCGGGCATTCTGGGATACGGCCATTTTCCGCTGTCGGAAATTGACGAGGAATTTGAACGGGATGTCTTTGCCGTGTGGGACTGTGTAATGGCGGCCCCCGCCCGCTGGGGCAATGTGGCGGGATACTTTCAGGCGGCCTTCCGGGGCGGCGACGAGGAGCAGCTGGAATTTCGCGTTCCTCAGAAGATTTATGTGGGTCCCCAGTCCATTGCCAAGGCCGAGCTGTCGGCGCTGCGGCGGCTGCGGGCAGCGGGAATCCTCACCGAGCTGGAATGTTCCCACGACAAGGTGGCATTCCGGGTAAAGAATCTGCTTTTGAAAAAATGTCTCTCCAACCACGGCATCTGGCTGGAGCTGTACGGCTATCTGTGCGCCAAACAGACCGGCTGGTTCGACGATGTGCGCACCAGTCTGCTCATCGACTGGGACGGCGAGGACACCCGCAACGGCACCCGCAACGAGGTGGACATCCTGCTGCTCAAGGGGATGGATTCGGTGTTCATCAGCTGTAAAATGGGGCCGCCCAGCGCCCTGGCTCTGGCCGAGATCAAAACCATCAGCGACCGGTTCGGTGCAGGCCGGTCCAAGACGGTGCTGCTCACAGCCAGCGCCGTAAAAGGGGTGAACCGGGTGCTTTCCACCCGGGCCAAGGATATGGGCATCACCTTGATTGACCGGGGCGACCTGGGTCAGAAGGATCTGGGCCAGCGGCTGATCAAAATCTGCAAAAGCTGGAATTGAGGGCAAAATCCGCCTGCTTTCCCATCGGGAAGGCAGGCTTTTTTGTTTAGGGGCCAGGCAGGGCCGCTTGCGGCATCCGCCGGAAGATGCTATGATAAAAACACTTTCCGGAACGGCTTTCCCTCTGTGCCCAGATGGCGCAGGAGGGGACAAGGCCGCCCCGCAGTATTCCGCCGTCCCGGGGACGGCCGCAAAAACGGAGGAAAAACCATGAATAAACAGGATCTTGACCGCACTCTTTCCTATTTGCAGCAGCTGCTTGCCATTTCCAGCCCCACCGGCTGCACCGACGATGCCGCCGATTTTTTGATGAATGCCCTCTCGGAGCTGGGCTATTCTCCCGTGCGGACCCGCAAAGGCGCCGTGCAGGTGCGCCTGGGCGGCGAGGGAACCGAGGGCCTGATGCTGGCGGCCCATGTGGACACCCTGGGCGGTATGGTGCGCTCGGTCAAGTCCAACGGTCGGCTGCGGGTGAGCCCCATCGGCGGTCTGCCCGCCGTCAGCGCTGTCACCGAGACGGTGGTGCTCCATACCCGGGACGGCCGGGATTTTGAAGGCACTCTGCAGCTGGAGGACGCTTCGGTCCATGTCAACGGCAAGCTGCGGGAAATGGTTCCCAGCTGGGACAACCTGGAACTGGTGCTGGACGAGGTGGTACATAGCGCCGAGGACACCAAGGCGCTGGGCATCGGCACCGGTGATTTCGTCTTTGTGAATCCCCGCACCCAGATCACCAAAAGCGGCTTCATCAAAAGCCGTTTCCTGGACGACAAGCTGTCGGCAGCCATTCTGCTGGGCTTTGCCGCTCATCTGAAGGAAAACGGCCTGCAGCCCTGCCAGCCCCTCTACCTCAACTTTACCACCTATGAAGAGGTGGGCCATGGCGGCGCCGCCGACCTGCCCGCCGATCTGGCCGAGATCATCAGCGTGGACATGGGCTGTGTGGGCGAGGACCTCAACTGCGACGAGACCATGGTCTCCATCTGCGTCATGGATTCCAACGGCCCCAGCAGCCGGCAGACGGTGGATGCGCTGGTAGAAGCCGCCAAAAAGGGAAATGTAGACTATGCCCTGGACATCTATCCCCACTATGGTTCCGATGCCGACGCGGCCCTGCGCAGCGGTGCACCGGTGCGTCACTGTGTCATGGGAGCGGGTGTTTATGCCTCCCACGGGTATGAGCGCAGCCATGTAAAAGGTGTGCAGGCTACCTTTGATTTGCTGCTGGAGTATGTTCCTTTTGTGTAATTTACCCATTTATTTCGCTAGAAAAATGTGATATAATACCCAAAAGCTTTTTTCAACCGGAGAAAATTTTGTGGAAAAAGCGGCTTAAAAGGAGCGTTCGTTATGCTTTCCCAGCAATTACAACAGCAGATCCTCACCCGGCTGGGACAGCTGCCCGGCGATATCTGCTTTTATTATCAGGATCTTTCCGACGGCAGCCGGCTGGAGCTGTCGGCCCAGCTGCCGGTGGTGGCTGCCAGTGTGATCAAGCTGCCGGTGTTGGTATGTGCCTTTGAACAGGCAAAGCAGGGCAAGCTGGATCTGCAGACAAAGATCACCCTGCGCCAGCAGGACAAGCTGCCCAGCTGCGGAGCCCTGAAAGCTTTGCACAATGGCCTGGAACTGACGGTGGAGGATCTGTGCGTGCTGATGATCATTCTCAGCGACAACACCGCCACCAATCTGCTGCTCCGCCTGCTGGGCATGGACGCTGTCAACGACTGCATGCGCTGCCTGGGGCTGCAGACCAGCACTTTGCGCCGGCTTTTGTTCGACAGCGAGGCCTCTGCCCGGGGGCTGGAAAACACTGTCACGGCCGGTGAGATGGCCCAGCTTCTGGAAAGGCTTTACCAGGGCCGGTTGCTGGACCCCGAAACCGACGCCCGGATGCTGGAGATCCTCAAAGACCAGCGTCTCAACGGCAAAATGCCCTTCTGGCTGCCCCACGGTGTGGCCTGCGCCCACAAAACCGGCGAGGACACGGGCATCAGCCACGATGTGGGCATCGTGTATGCGCCGCGCCCCTTCGTCGTATGCTTTTTAGGGCAGAAGACCGATCCGCCCCGCTTTGAGAGGGAGATGCAGGACATCACGGCGCTGCTGTACCAGGCAGCCTGCCAGGGGTAAGAAACGGCAGAGAGGGGATTTTGTATGAAAATCGCAAAAATAGAAACCGACTATATCCAGATTCCGCTGGCCAGGCCCTTTAAAACGGCGCTGCGCACGGTGGAATCGGTGCACGATCTGGTGGTGCGCATCACCGCCGATACCGGCGAGGTGGGCTACGGCGAAGCGCCTCCCACCGCTGTGATCACCGGTGACACCTTGGGCAGCATCCGCTGCGCTATCGAGGAGTTCATCGCCCCCAGCCTCATGGGCATGGATGTGGAAGATCTGGACGGCATTATGGCCAAACTGCACAGCTGTATTCTGAAAAACACCTCGGCCAAAGCGGCGGTGGATATGGCTGTCTACGACCTGTATGCCAAGCAGCTGGGCCGTCCCCTGTACAAGGTGCTGGGCGGCCGGCGGAACAGCCTGGAGACCGACCTTACCATCAGCGTCAACCCGGTGGAAGAGATGGTGGCCGACAGTCTGGACGCCGTGGCCCAGGGATACCGCATCCTCAAGGTGAAGGTGGGCAAGGAAGGCCTGGCCGATGTGGGCCGTCTGGAGGCTATCCGCCAGGCTGTGGGGCCGGACATCGCCCTGCGGGTGGATGCCAACCAGGGCTGGACCGCCAAGCAGGCGGTGCGCATCATCCGGGCCATGGAGGACAAGGGGCTGGACATCGATCTGGTGGAGCAGCCGGTGCCGGCCCACGATTTCGCCGGCATGCAGCTGGTGACCGGAGCGGTGAGCACCCCCATTCTGGCCGATGAGAGCGTGTTCTCTCTGGAGGACGCCATCGAGCTGATCCGCGGCCGTGCGGCCGACCTCATCAACATCAAGCTGATGAAAACCGGCGGTATCTACAATGCCCTCAAGATCTGCGCTGTGGCCGAAAGCTATGGGGTGGAGTGCATGATCGGGTGCATGCTGGAAAGCAAGCTGGCGGTTTCGGCAGCGGCTCATCTGGCGGCCGCCAAGGGGGTCATCACCCGGGCGGATCTGGATGGCCCCGGACTGTGCAGCATCGACCCCTATATCGGCGGGCCGGATTACTGTGCAGGACGCATTGTGATGCCAGAGGCTCCCGGCATCGGCATCACCGGGGTACCTGCCTTCGGGCAAGGGTGATTATAAGGCGGCCTTTGGGCTGCTTTATATACCGCTGCGGAGTGCGGCGCGTGGGATAGGGGACTTTTCCAGTGGAGTTTTCCTGTCCGGTGCGGCGGTCCGCGCGGAGAAATCTCCGGTTTTCCCCGGGAAAACCGGATAAAAGAGGAATGGAGGAAAGAACATGAAAAAGCTAGCATGCACGGCTCTTGCAGCGGTTATGGCTTTCAGCCTGGCAGCCTGCGGTTCCGGATCGTCCGGCACCGGTGACAGCGACGCCGCGGTGTATCGTGTGCTGTACGGCGGCGAGGTGGAGACCCTGAACTACCTTGTTTCGTCCAGTACCGATGAGCTGAAATCCGCCTACAACACCCAGGACTGCCTGGTGGAGTACGACAGCTACGGCAACGTGCTGCCCGGCCTGGCTGAGAGCTGGGAGCGGGACGGCGAGGTGTGGACCTTCCATCTGCGCAAGGGCGCCAAATGGGTGGATTACACCGGCAAGGAGGTCGCGGAAGTCACCGCCAACGACTTTGTCTCCTCTGCAGCCTATGCCCTGGATGCCGCCAACGGATCTTCCACGGCCTACATGATGACCAATACCCTGAAGAACGCCGAGGAATACAACCTCTACACCGCCTATCTGGTGCAGAGTGAAAACGGCACCAAGACCACCGACGCCGAGGGCAATCCCATCGAGCCGGTGGAGGAGGTATCCTTTGAAGATGTGGGTGTCAAGGCACTGGACGACTACACCCTGCAGTACACCACCGACGGCGAGAAGCCCTGGTTCGTTTCGGCCCTGAGCTTCGGCTGCTTCTATCCGGTACATGGGCCTTTCCTGGAGGAAAAGGGCGAGCTGTTCGGCACCGACAACCAGAACCTGCTGTTCTGCGGCGCCTACTACATGAGCGAATTTTTGCCCCAGCAGAGCCACGTCTACCAGAAAAACGAGCTGTACTGGGATAAGGACAAGGTGTACATCGACACCGTCAAAAAGACCTATAACGCCGATGCTTCCACCGTGGCTCCCGAAATGCTCAAGCGGGGCGAGATCGACGAGGCTTCCATCAGCACCGATCTGATCAATGCCTGGCTGGCCGACGATGCCACCAAGGATATGGTCCGGCCTTCCCGTCCTGATTCCAGCTATACCTACTTCATCAGCTTCAACTTTGAGCCTTCCTTCGATGAGGAATACGAGCCCGATAACTGGATCAAGGCCGTCAACAACGAAAACTTCCGCAAATCCATCTACTACGGTCTGGATCGGGTCAAGAGCTTCTCGGTGCAGATGCCCGAGGACGCCGAGTCTTTGCTGCTGAACACCATCACCCCCGCTGCCTTTGCTGTGGGTGAAAGCGGCACCGACTACACCATGATGGGCAGTCTCAAGGATATCACCACCGGCAACCCCTACAACGAGGAGCAGGCTCTGGCCTGCCGGGATGCCGCCAAGGAAGAGCTGGCCGCTGCCGGCGCTACCTTCCCGGTAAAGGTTCTGTTCGTCATCAATCCCAACGAGACCAACTGCGACAAGGAAGTCCAGGTAATCGAGCAGCAGCTGGAAGGCCTGCTGGGTTCTGATTACATCGATATCCAGCTGATGACCGGTCCTTCCACCGGCTTTTTGAGCGAGGTGCGCCGTACCGGCGATTACGGTATGCTGATCTGCAACTGGGGCTTTGACTACGCCGATCCCGAAAACGCCGGCGAGCCCTTCAAGGCCGGCAACAGCTACCAGTTCATGTACACCGACGAGACCCAGGGCTACACCAACAAAACCGAGGAGACCCAGGCTATCGTCAACGAGTACTACGCCATGATGGAGGCCGCCGGCCAGATCACCGACAACAACGACGAGCGCTATGCCGCCTTTGCCGAGGCTGAGGCCTACCTGATCAACCACGCCATGGTCATTCCCTACCATATGTCGGGCGGCGGCTATATTGCCAGCCGGCTGAATCCCTTCGAGGGCCAGTACGCTCCCTTCGGCGGCGCCAACTTCCGCTACAAGGGCCAGCACCTGCTGGACAAGCCCATGAGCATGACCGAGTACGAAACTGCTTTGGCCGAGTGGGAAAAGAACCGCCAGGATGCCGCTCAGGCAGCCACCGGCGAATAAATTGCCCCTGCACGCTCTCGGAACCGCACAGACGGTTCCGGGAGTTTTTGTTTGGGCAGATTTTCTAGGCGGTCGGCCGGAGAAAAAAGAAAAATCAGCGAATTTTCCCTTGACGCGGCGCAGGCAGCGGAATATAATAACTTTTGTTAGAACAGCAAAGGCGCTGCGATCTCTTCTACCAAGGGGTTCGCGGCGCCTTTTCGCATTTGCGGGTATCGCAGACCTTTTCATCAACAATGCAAAGAAAGGAGCGCATACCGCCGGCTGCCCCGGGCGGTATGCAACGATCGGTATGAAATACAGTCTTGCCCAGCTGCTGGAGTTTGTGGAAGAAAGCGATATCAAGTTTATCCGGCTTGCCTTCTGCGACAGCTTCGGCGTGCAGAAAAATATTGCGATTATGGCCAGCCAATTGGCCCATGCTGTGGAAAACGGCGTTCCCTTCGACGCCTCCTCCATTGACGGTTTTGCCAACGTGACCGAATCGGATCTCTATCTGGTCCCGGATCTGGGTACCTTTTCGCTGCTGCCTTGGCGCCCCAGTGAAGGCTGCGTAGCGCGGCTTTTCTGCAACATCCAATATCCCGACGGACGCCCCTTTGAAGGGGATGGGCGCTATCTGCTGCAGCAGGCCGAACAGCGGGCCTCCGCCATGGGGTACCGGTTTTTGGTAGGCTGGAAATGCGAATTTTACCTGTTTGAAAACGATGAGCGGGGCCGTCCCACTCTGCAGCCCTTTGACGACGCGGGCTACTTTGATATGGTGCCCATGGACCGGGGCGAAAACGTGCGCCGGGACATTTGCCTGACTCTGGAGGAAATGGGTATTCAGCCCCAGCGCAGCCACCACGAAAACGGCCCCGGCCAGAACGAGGTGGATTTCCGCTGTGCCTCTCCGCTGCGGTCTGCCGACGACCTGATGGCCATGCGCACGGTGGTAAAGGCCATTTCGGCCCAGAACGGGCTGTTCGCTTCCTTCCTGCCCAAACCCCTGCGGGACAAGAGCGGCAGCGGCATGCACATCAATCTGTCGCTGTTCAAGGATGAACAGGATCTGTTTGCCGATTTCCGCACCAATCCCGATCCTGCGGCGGCGTCTTTCCTGGCGGGAATTTTGCGGCGGATGCCCGAGATCACCATTTTTGCCAATCCGCTGCCCGGCTCTTATAAGCGTCTGGGCCATCTGGAAGCCCCGGGTACGGTGGGCTGGTCCTGCCAGAACCGTTCCTCGCTGGTGCGCATTCCGGCAGTGAAGGGGGATGCCTGCAATATGGAGCTGCGCAGCCCGGACCCCTCCTGCAACCCCTATCTTGTCACGGCTCTGCTGTTGGAGGCGGGCTTTGAGGGGCTGGAAGAAAAGCTGCCGCTGCAGCCTGCCGCCGACCAGAGCGTCGCCGCCTTGCCGCTGCCCGACAGCCTGGAAAAGGCGGTGGCCGTTGCCCGGGAAAGCGAATTCTTGCGCCGGGTGCTGCCGGAAAATCTGCTGAACAGCTACCTGGAGTGCAAAGCCCAGGAGGCCCGCAACTATGCGGCGGAGCGGGACCCTTACCGCTACGAGCTGGAAAAATATTTCCGCTGCATCTGATTTTTCTGCGTTTCCGTTACAATGCTGAAAACCAGGAGGTGAAGCCGTATGGCCGGTGTTTTGATCGCAACAGCGCCCAAATACCAGGAGGCGCTGCGCAATATATTTGCGCCGGAAAACGGGACCTGCCAAATTTGCGGCAACGCGGGTCAGGCGCGCCGTGCGCTGGGCGAAGGGCAGGCGGAGCTGCTGGTGGTGAACGCCCCGCTGCCCGATGAGTTTGGCCGGGATCTGGCGGTGCAGGCGGCGGACAGCGGCATGGACGTGGTGCTTTTGTGCCCCGCATCCAATGCGGAAAAGATCGCCGCCGGCGTGGAGAAATACGGCATTTTTGTATTGCCCAAACCCTTGTCGGTGCAGCAGGCGCAGTTTGCGCTGCGGCTGATCCGCACCAGCCGCCAGAGGCTGAAGAAGCTGGCGGAGAAAAATCGCCGATTGACCAAGCAGCTGGATGATGTGCGGGTTATCACCCAGGCGAAATGCGCGCTGGCCCTCTGCTGCGGTATGACCGAAGAGCAGGCCCATCATCTTATCGAAAAGCGAGCCATGAACACCCGCGTTTCCAGTAAGGAGGCTGCTCTGCAGCT
>DXDW01000230.1 GCA_019115305.1 Candidatus Anaerofilum excrementigallinarum | reverse complement strand
AAACCCAGCCCCGCCGCCCGCAGAGAAAAAAAGCGGAAAAATTTTATCAAAATACCCCTTTGCAAAAAGCAAAGGTTGTGCTATAATATCAGATACACTGGTTTGCAAAGCCAAACACGGTGTGGATATAGGCGCTCGTAGCGCAGCTGGATAGCGTGTCAGACTCCGACTCTGAAGGCCGTGGGTTCGAATCCCGCCGGGCGCACCAAAATCGACAGACCTCATCCGGGGTCTGTCGATTTTTTTATTTTCCGGCTTCTTGCCATTTGCCTGCATCCCTCATATACTGAATACAAATCCCCAAGGAGGTTGGCGGCAGCCTGCCGCATACCCATATGAAAACGAGAAAAGAGATAAAACGGCTGGCCAGAGCCCGGCTGAAAAAGCATTACTTCATCTTTGTGGCGGCCTGTCTCATGGCCGCTCTGCTGGCCTCGGAGTTCCGGAGCGCTCTGGGCTTTGTTTCAGCCCAGATGCCCGGCCAGACCTCCCCGGCAGACATCAAAACCCAGGTGCTGGACGTGGCCTGGGACAATGTGTTCCAGGCCATTTCCCAAGACAGTCTCCAGGCCGGCCAGGCCGTGGCCGACAGCGCCCTGGCCAGCGATCTGGCCCAGGCCGAAAAGGGCAACCCCATGTTCGGCCGCACCCGGGGTGTGCTGTCCGGGGTGGTGAACCAGATCACCTCCGGCTCACTGCTGGTGACGCTGGTCTCGGCGGCGGCCTCGGTCACCGGCTCGGAAAGCGCGGGGCTGGCGGCGCTGATTTTGCTGGCCGCTCTGGGCATGGCCGCCTTCTGGATGCTGGTGCAGAATCTGTTCCCGGTGGCGGTGCGGCGGGTGTTTCTGGAGGGGCTGGTCTATGACCGGGTGACCCCCCAGCGGTTTGCCTTTCTGCTGCGGGTGCGCTGCTGGCTGCGGGCGGCCTGGATCATGCTGGTAAAATATGTATTTTATACCCTCTGGTCCCTCACCGGGGTGGGCATGGTGATCAAGCGGTATTCCTATTATCTGGTGCCCTATATCGTGGCGGAAAACCCCACCCTCACCGCCCGCCAGGCCATCACCCTCTCCCGCCGGATGATGCAGGGGCACAAATGGCAGTGCTTTGTGATGGAGCTGTCCTTTGTGGGATGGGATTTTCTCGCGGGTCTCACTTTGGGGCTGTCGGGCCTGGTCTATTCCAACCCCTACAAAATCGCCTTTTTCTCCCACTACTACGCCGAGCTGCGGGCCGAGGCCATCCGCCGCGGGCTGCCCGAAGCCAAGTGGCTGTGGGACCGGTATCTCTACGAAAAGCCCTCCGCCGGCCGCATCCGCCAAAGCTACGGGGATGTGCTCCAGGTGATGGAAAGCCCCGAGCATGACCACCGGCGGCTGCCCGGCTGGCGGGGCTTTCTGGCCGACAATCTGGGCATTCTGCTGCTGCGCCGCCAGCAGGACCGGGCTTTTGAGCAGTATCTGTCCCAGCAGGTGCGGGTGCGCAGCCTGGTGGACGACGCCCAGGGTCTGGCCTATCCCGTACGGCTGTATCCCATCCCCGAGGAACAGCGGCGTTCTCCCACGGCGCTGAACTATATGCGCCGCTACTCGGTGTGGTCGCTGCTGGGCATCTTTTTCTGCCTGTCGGTGCTGGGCTGGCTGTGGGAAGTGGGGATGCACCTGGTGTCCACCGGCGAGCTGGTGAACCGGGGCTTTCTCCACGGGCCCTGGCTGCCCATCTACGGCAGCGGCGCGGTGCTGATCCTCACGCTGCTCCACCGGCTGCGGGCCCGCCCGGCGCTGGAATTCGGAGCCACCGTGGTGCTCTGCGGATTTCTGGAATACATGACATCTTGGGTGATGGAACTGGCCACCGGCGGCACCAAATGGTGGGATTACAGCGGCTATTTCCTCAACCTCAACGGCCGCATCTGCGCCGAGGGCCTGCTGGTGTTCGGGGTGGGAGGACTGGCCATCGTCTACTTTATTGCCCCGCTGCTGGACACCTTGTTCAGCCGCATTTCCGAAAAGAAGCTGGCGGCGGCCTGCTGCCTGCTGCTGGCGGTGTTCCTCTGCGATGCGGCCTATTCCCAGTACAGCCCCAACACCGGCCGGGGCGTCACCGACATCGAGACCGCCGCGGCCAGTCAGCTGCCCGGCTCTTTGCCCAGCGGGACAAGTACCCATACCTGAACAAAAAACGGCGCCTTCTCGGGGGAGAAGGCGCCGTTTTGGCTTGATAAAGAGGGGAATCAGCAGCCGGCAGCCTGCCGCTGCCCCATCCGCCGCCAGCTGATAAAGCCGTAGATGTCGTTGGCCAGAAACATCACAAAGCAGACCACCACCGAGATATAGCCGGGGTTTTCCATGGCCGCCAGCACCCACAGGCAGACCAGCACCACGTCGTTGGCGGCATAGGCCAGAGCATACCAGGGGCTGCGCCGACAGGTGAGATAGACCGCCGCAAAGCTGGTGGCCACCGACAAAGTACTGGGCAGCAGATTGGCGGTGCCGAAAGCCGCCAGGATGAAGTAAAACACCCCGGTGACGGCGGCGGTGAGCAGAGCCAGCAGCCCGGGCTCCTTGGCGGCCAGCCGGTTCACCTGCACCTGGGCCCGGTCTCCTTTATAAGGATGGCGCAGCCAGCTCACCAGGGCCGCCACCGCCATGGGGGCGGTCATGCCCAGATAGGTGATCATCTCGCCGTAGTACCGGAAGGTGAGGGAGATATAGCCGTAAAGCAGGCTGAACACCACGGTGAGCAGCTGGCCCACGGGGTTGCCCTTGGCGATAAACAAAAGGGAGGTGGCCCCGATGAGGGAGGCCGTCAGAGTCAGCCAGCCCTGGCCGCCGAACAGCCAGAAGGATACCAGAATAAAAAGCACCGAACAGCTCCAGAGCAGCCGCTCGGAAAAAGAAAAATAGGCCAGCAGGCTTTTCACCGGCTGCATGGGCGTTTCCTCCTTTTGGGCAGAGAAAAGGGCGTCCCCATGAGGACGCCCTGCTTGGACATTTGCGTAACAATCAAGCGTTGGCCTTGTTGGCGCGCTTAGCCATGCGGCTGATCTTGCGAGCAGCGGTGTTCTTGTGCAGCACACCCTTGCTGGCAGCCTTGTCGATGGCGGAAACAGCAGCCACCACAGCAGCCTCTTTGTCGGCGGCGCCGGCGGCAATGGCGGCATCGGCCTTCTTGACTACTGTTTTCAGGTTGGACTTAATCGCCTTGTTGTGCATGTTCTCCTTGCGGGCCTGCACCACGCGATCCTTCTGCGATTTGATATTAGGCATAATACCACCTCCTTTGGTACCCATAACAGTGCAATTTATGATACCACGTTTTTGGCCCGGGTGCAAGAGTTTTTTTCGAAAAAATGCCCCTTTACCGCATTTTGGCCAAAATCGGCGCTGCAATTGGCCTTCGGGGGCAAAAAACTGGCAAAATCGCGCATTCCTTGCCCCGGCATATCCCGCACCCCCGGCCGCATATGCTGGCAGCATCGGGGCAGGACCGCCGGGAACAGGAGGATGAATATGGCACACAGATGGCTGCGCCGGCTGACAGGAGTGCTGGCGGCGGGGGTGGTATCGGCGGCCACTTTGGGCTCGGCCCGGCAGACGACGGGGGGCCTGGGGCTGGCCGGCACCGTCACCGCTTTGGGCAGCGTATTCACCGCTCCCGCCGCGGCGGCAGGGGCCATGGGCCAGCTGCTGCAGCAGCAGACCGGCACCCAGTATGCCCAGACCGTGGACGAGGACGAACTGGATTCCGGCTTCTGGACCGAACTGCCCACCGAAAGCGAACTGCTGCCCACACCCACCCCCGCGCCCACGGAAGCCCCCGCCCAGAGCCAGCCGGCTTCCCAGCCCGAGGCGGCTCCCGAAACCGCCCCCGAGGGCAGCATGCCCATTCTGGAAGCCCATTACGGCTACGGGGAAGGGGAGCGGTACATCTCCTGCGGGGCGGGCACCATCAAAAACTGCACCAGCCTGCCGGCCAGCCAGGTGGCGGGCCGGGTGGGCCAGCCTTTGCCCTTTTCCATCGAGCTGAACAGCAGCCAGCCCCAGGTGCTGCTGATGCACACCCACGCCACCGAGACCTACCAGCTGGACGACAACCTCTGGTACGACCCGGATTTTGCCGCCCGCAGCACCGACAGCGCCGTGAACATGCTGGCGGTGGGGGCCGAGATGGCCGCCGAGCTCAATGCCGCGGGCATCAACACGGTGCAGGACCTCACCCTCCACGACTACCCCAGCTACACCGGAGCCTACGAGCGCAGCAACGAGACGGTGCGCCGGTGGCTGGAGGAATACCCCTCCATCAAGGTGGTCATCGACGTTCACCGGGACGCCATCGAGTACGAGGACGGCTCCCGGGTGAAGCCGGTGGCGGATATAAACGGCATGAAGGCCGCCCAGGTGATGATCATCTGCGGGGCGGACAACGGGGGCAACCTGCCCAACTTTGAGCAGAACCTCACCTTTGCCGCCGCCTGGCAGAACCAGATGGAGAGCCTGTATCCCGGCCTGACCCGGCCGGTGCTCTTCGACTACCGCTACTACAACCAGGACCTCACCACCGGCAGCCTGCTGCTGGAAGTGGGAGGCCACGCCAGCTGTCTGGAGGAGGCCAAATACTCCGGCCGGCTGGCCGCCCGGGCCCTGGCGGCGCTGCTGGGAGGGACCCCGGCGGAATAGGCCCGGCATCCAGCCAAAGAGCGCAAAAAGGCCGCCCCGGACAGAGTAAGTCCGGGGCGGCCTTGTGCCGCAAAATCAGGCTTTTTCTTTGTGGGCCAGCCCCAGGGCGATCTGCTCGGGGGTGATGGGCAGCGAGCGGAACTGCAGCCCGGTGGCGTTGTACACCGCGTGGGTGATGGCCGGAGCCGGGGTGTTGATCACCAGCTCGCCGATGCTCTTGGCCCCGAAGGGGCCGGTGGGCTCGTAGCTGCTGATAAACTCCACCCGGATCTTGCCCGCGTCCAGCCGGGTGGGGATCTTGTACTGCATCAGGGAATTGTTCATCATCCGGCCCTTATCGGTATACTGGATGTTCTCGGTGAGGGTCATGCCGATGCCCTGGACGATGCCTCCTTCGGTCTGCACCCGGGCCAGGTTGGCGTTGACCACAGTGCCGCAGTCCACCACGGCGGCGTAGTCGGTCATCTTCACCTCGCCGGTCTCGGGGTCCAGGTCGATCTCGGCGATGCCCGCCATAAACGGGGGCGGCGACACCGGGCTGGTGTGGCTCACCTCGGCCTGCAGCGAGCCGTACCGGCCGCTGAGGCTGGCATAGCCGATCTCGGCCAGGCTCACCCGCCGGCCGTCGGCCAGACTGGTGACCCCCTCCCCGTCCAGCCGGGCGGCGTCGGGGTCGATGCCCAGCATGTCGGCGCCCTGGGCCAGAATCTTCTCCCGCAGCTCCTCGCAGGCCTTCACCACCGCCATGCCGGTGAGGTAGGTGGTGCTGGAGGCGTAGGAGCCGCAGTCGTAGGGGGAGGTGTCGGTGTCCACCCCGTGGACCGCGATGCGTTCCAGCTCGCAGTCCAGGCAGTCGGCGGCCATCTGGGCCAGAATGGTGTCGCAGCCGGTGCCCATATCGGTGGCGCCGATGGAGAGCAGATACTCCCCGCCGTCATTGAGGCGGATGCGGGCGCCGCCCACGTCCACCCCGGAAATGGCCGAGCCCTGCATGGCCATGGCCACGCCCACGCTGCGGATGTGGCCGTTTTCCAGCCGGCGGGCGGGGTATTTTTCCTTCCAGCCGATCATCTCCGCCGCCCGCTCCAGGCACTGGTCCAAAGTGCAGCTCTGGAGCAGTTCCCCGTAGTAGGCAGGCATGGTCTGGCCCTGGCGCACCAAGTTCTGCAGCCGCAGCTGGATGGGGTCCATCCCCAGCCGGGCGGCCAGCTCGTTCACCGCCGTCTCCACGGCATAGATGCCCTGGGTGGCGCCGTAGCCCCGGTAGGCTCCGCCGCTCATGGTGTTGGTGTAGACCACGTCCCAGGCAAACCGGAAAGCCCGGGCCGCCCCGTAGAGGGGAATGGACTTGTGGCCGGTGAGGCCCACGGTGGTGGGGCCGTGCTCGCCGTAAGCGCCTGCGTTGGACAGGGTGTGCAGGTCGATGGCCCGGATGTTGCCCTGGCGGTCGGCGCCCAGCCGCACATGCATCTGCATCTGGTGGCGGGGGCTGCCGTTGGTCATGCTCTCGGCCCGGGTGTAGACGATCATGGCCGGACGGCCGGTTTTCAGGGTGACGATGGCGGGGAACACCTCGCTGACGGCGCTCTGCTTGGCGCCGAAGCCGCCGCCGATGCGGGGCTTGATGACCCGGATGCGGCTTTTGGGGATCTCCAGCGCGTTGGACAGGATGCGCCGCACATGGAAGGGCACCTGGGTGGAGCTGGTCACCTCCAGCCGGCCGAAGGCGTCCAGCCGGGTAAAGGTGCGGAAGGTCTCCATCATGGTCTGGTTGTTGGCCAGGGTGTTGTAAACTTGGTCGATGACGATGTCGCAGCCGGCCAGCTCGGCCTCCACGTCCCCCTCCTGGTTGACGCCGCTGGCGCAGAGGTTGCGCTTGTTGTCGGCGCCCACGTCGCAGAGGGCCTTGAAGTCCTCCTCGGGGTGGACCAGAATGGGGTTGTCCAGAGCCTGGGTGAAGTCCAGCAGGGGAGTGAGCACCTCATACTCCACCTTGATGAGCCGCAGGGCGGCGTCCACCGCCTGCTCGCTCTCACCGGCCACAATGGCCACCGGGTCCCCCTCGCAGCGGATGCGCTGGTCCAGGATGAGCCGGTCGTAGGGGCTGGCTTCGGGGTAGGTCTGGCCCGCCTGGGTGAACCGGGCGGCGGGCACGTCCTGCCAGGTGAGCACACAGGCGATGCCGGGCAGCCGTTTGGCGGCGTCGGTGCGGATATTTTTGATCAGGGCGCTGGCGTGGGGGCTGCGCAGCAGCTTGACCACCAGACAGCCCGCCGGGGCAATGTCGGCGGTATAGACAGGCTGGCCGGTGACCAGGGCCATGGCGTCCCGCTTGCGCACCGGGGCCGAAACGTATTTTTTCATGGCCGGGCCTCCTCCTTCTTCTGGGCCGCCTTGGCGGCCAGGTATTTTTTGATGGCCCGCAGCTGGCCCTGGTAGCCGCTGCAGCGGCAGAGGTTGCCGGCCAGATACTGCTGGATCTCTTCCTCGGTGGGATTTTCCAGCTGGCGCACCATGGCCAGCACCGTCATCACAAAGCCGGGGCTGCAGAAGCCGCACTGCTCGGCTCCTTCATCGGCCAGAAAAGCGCCGAACTCGGCGGCCTCGGCCTGGAGTCCTTCCAAAGTGGTGACGCTGCGGCCATTGGCCCGGGCGGCCAGCACCGAGCAGGACAGCACCGGCTGGCCGTCCAGCCATACGGTGCACAGGCCGCAGTTGCTGGTCTCACAGCCGCATTTCACGCTGGCGCAGCCCTGGGCCCGCACCAGGTCGTACAGCCGCTCGTCGGGGCGGATCTCGGCGGCGCAGGGGCGGCCGTTGAGGGTCAGTTGGATTTCCATGGGGCATCCTCCTCCAGTTTGGTGATGGCCCGGCGCAGCAGCACCGGAGCCAGATGGCGGCGGTATTCCTCACCCGCCCGCATATTGCCCCCGAAGGGCAGAGCAGCCAGACCCTCGGCCAGGGCCGGGGCGATGGCGTCGGCGGCGGGGCAGGGGGGCAGTTCCTGGCGCACCAAAGCGGCCTTCTGGGGCCGGGCACCCACGGCCAGACGCCAGCTTCCGTCTGCCATCCGGGCGGCGGCGGTCACCAGCACGGGGAAATCGGTGGCCGAGTTGCGGCAGCTTTCCACCGCGGCCCGGCGGCCGTCGGCCTCCACCAGCACCCGCACCAAGATCTGGTTATCACGGGGCATTTTGATAAAATCTTCCAGGGCAATGACACCCGAGGGATACAGCTCCACCTTGGCGTCCAGGGCCAGCAGCACAGTGAGTACGTCGGAAAAACCGAACCGGCCCCAGACGCTGCCGCCCACGGTGGCGCAGGAGCGGAACTGCACTCCCACAATGGGGCGAACCGCCTGGGCAAAAGCCCCGCCGAAGGCCTTTTCCAGGCCGGGGTGGGTCTCCAGCCGGCGCAAAGTGACCATGGCGCCGATGGCAAAGCCCGAGGCGGTGGGGGTGATCTCGTCCAGACCCAGCGCCGACAGGTCGATCACCGTTTGCAGCTGGCGGCGGCCCATCTTCATCCAGCACATACCGCCCACCACGGCGGCGCTGCGCTTCTGGTTGGCCTGGTAGGCCTCCTCCAGGCTTTGCGCCAGCAGATACTGCTTTGCGTAAAACACAAAAAATTCCTCCCTTTCCCCGGACACAGCCGGGGGCGTTGCGTTGGGCAGGCCGCAAAAGGGCCTTCTATCACACTTACATTGTACCCCATCGGGCACAGCGGCGCAAGGGGTCGAAAATTGCCGCGGCGGCGGTGTTTCTGTCTTGTAATCCGGCAAAAACCATGCTACAATGATGAGAAATACAGGCGCTGTTTTTTTACGGCGCGGCATGGAAAGGAACCGGTGAGTGGATGGAACTGCTGGAACAGCGTATCCTGGCCGACGGCGTGGTTAAGG
>DXDW01000229.1 GCA_019115305.1 Candidatus Anaerofilum excrementigallinarum | reverse complement strand
CATCCGCAGCAAGGAATAATCCCCTTTTCATAGCTGTCTGTCCCCTCTTTTCGGCAAAGCCGGAGAGAGGGGATTTTTCTGTGTCCGGACGCAAAAAAGCCCCCGGCCCCTGAGGGCCGGAGACTCTGTTTGCTGTGAAAAAATCAGTGTTCCTGCCGCTGCTCCATGAGCTGGCGCAGCTCGTTCATAAAGGAATCGATATCCCGGAACTCCCGGTAGACCGAGGCAAACCGCACATAGGCCACCTCGTCCACCTTTTTCAGTTCCCGCATGGCCAGCTCTCCGATATGGACGCTGGTCACCTCCTGCTCAAAGCTGGACCGCAGGCTCTGCTCGATGTTGTCCACCGCGGTTTCCAACATCTGGTAGCTTACCGGGCGCTTTTCACAGGCCCGCAGCAGACCGCCCAGCAGCTTCTGGCGGTCAAATTCCTGGCGGGAGCCATCCTTCTTGACCACGATGATGGGCACTGTTTCCACGATCTCGTAGGTGGTAAATCGGCGGGCACAGACCAGGCATTCCCGGCGGCGGCGGATCTTCTCACCGTCCTCGGTGGGGCGGGAGTCGATCACCTTGGATTCTGTGGCGCTGCAATAGGGGCATTTCATCAGGCTTCCTCCTTTTCAAGGTCGGCAATCAGTCGGTTGATGCGGCCGGCCGAGTCGGCCAGCTGGTGCAGGTCGGTAAAATCGGCCCGGTACAGCTCTACCACTCCGTCACAGCGGTTTCCCGCCTGGCGCAAGGTGCGATAGAGCCGGGCAAAGTCGAAGGTCCCCTCCCCCGGCGGCAGGCTGGTACGCTGGCCGTCGGCGTCACTGAGATGCAGATGGCGGACGTTGCGGGGGTCCATGGCTTCCAGAAGATCAAAGGGGTCCTGCCCCGCCCGGCGGGCCTGTTTCAGGTCCAGCACAAAGGCGGCGGTGTCGTCGGTATAGTCCCGCAGCAGCCGCACATTTTCCGGCAGACCGCAGCGGCAGCGATCCACATTTTCCTGGGCCAAAGTTATCCCGTAGTCCTCCCGGGCCACCCGGGCCAGGGCTGCGAACCGGCGGGCATATACCTTCATATCCCCCGGCTTAGCGCGGCTGTCGCCGTGGAGCACCAGCAGCGGCGCGCCCAGCAGCTGGCAGGCGTGAAAATACCGGCGATAGAGGGCCACGCCATCCTCGAAGCGGTTCTGGTATTCGGTGAAGAACAAAAAGGGCTCCAGGGCACAGGTAAAGGGATGCAGGCTGGTCACCCGGCAGCCGGCGGCGCGCACCGTGCGGGCAAGGCCGGCGAGATAGTCCTCATCCAGTTCCCGGAAGGTGTTGAGAAAGATCTCCACCGGGCCGGCCTGGAGTCCGGCGATCTGGGCCAGGGCATCTTTGGTTTCACAGGGGTACAGGCAGGCACTGGAAATTCCGCATTGCATACAGGCAGCGCACCTTCTTTCTGAAAAAAATGGCAGAAACCCAGAGCGGCAGAGCCGTGGGGAGAACAAAAGCCTCCCGCAGGTTCTGCCGCCACGGATACACTGTTTATTTGTTTATTTACGGGCTTTGGCACCCTTGGCAGGATGACGCTGCTCCCACTCCACCCACAGGCCGGTGGCCAGGAACAGAGAGGTGTACAGACCCGAAGCCATGCCGATCATCAGAGGCAGGGCAAAGGTAAAGATGCTGCTGAGGTTATAGACCACAGCCACCACACAGACCACGCCCAGAGCCAGGCAGGTGGTAACGGTGGTGTTCACCGAACGGCGCAGGCTCTGGTGCACGCTCTGGTCCATCAGCTGGGCAAAGGTAGCCTTGTTGCCCATGAGCTTGCGGTTTTCCCGCACGCGGTCGTAGATAACCACGGTGCTGTTGATAGAGTAGCCCAGGATGGTGAGCATCGCCGCCACAAAGTTGCCGTTGAGGGGAATGCGCAGAATCACAAAGCTGCCGAACACCACGATCAGGTCGTTGAGCAGCGCGCAGACCGCGAACACGCCGGCAGGCAGACCGCCGATGCGGCGGAACCGGAACCAGACGTAGACCAGGATCAGCACACAGGCAGTGACCACCGCCACCAGGCACTTGAAGAAGAACTCACGGCCCATGGTGGCGTTGACGTTCTGGGTCTCCAGCTGGGCAAAGCCTGCCTCGGTGTACTGGTCATTGAGGCTGGTGAGCAGGGCGTCCAGCTCCTCGTTGGAAACAGTCTCCACACCGGGCATGGTGATGGTGACCGACTGCTGGCCGGTGGCGCTGTTGCTGCCGCTCTGCACCGTGACATCGCTGCCCAGGCTGCTCTTGATGGTGGATTCCACGCCGTTCATGTCCACGTCGCCCTGGTAGCTGAGGCTGACCAGCGCGCCGCCCTTGAACTGGATGTCCATCTTGACGCCGAACACCAGACAGCTGAGCAGGATCACCGCGATGATGCAGCCGGAAATGGCAAAAAAGACCCGGCGTTTGGCCATAAAATCAATCTTATTTGTTTGCATTGCCGGCACCTCCATACAATACGGGTTTGCGCAGCGCCTGGATGCGGGACAGCCCGCGCAGCATGATGCGGGTGGCCCCAACGCCAAACACAAAGTTCAGCACAACGCCTGCCAGCAGGGTATAGCCGAAGGAGTAGATGGTGCCCTCGGTGGCTGCGCCGAACCAGCTGAACACCGGCGCAAACAAAGTGGCCAGGAAGCCGTCGGTGGGACCGAAGGCGGCCATCAGCACCAAAGACACGATGATAACGGTGACGTTGCCGTCCACAATGGGAGCCAGACCGCGGCTGAAGCCGGAGCTGATGGCGCTGTCCAGGCTCTTGCCGCTGCGCAGTTCCTCACGGATACGCTCGGCGGTGATAACGTTGGCGTCCACGCCCATACCAATGGCCAGAATGATACCGGCGATACCGGGCAAAGTCAGCGTGAAGCTGTTGAACACCGCAAAGTAGCCGGAAATGGCCGCGATGGTGGCGGCACACTGACCCAGCAGGGCCAGGCTGGCCACGGCGCCGGGCAGACGGTAGTTGATGATCATAAAGAGAGCCACCAGCACAAAGGCGATGATGCCGGCCAGCACCATGGCGGACAGGCTCTGGCTGCCCAAAGTGGGGCTGATGGTGGAGTAGCTCTCAGCTTCCAGAGCAAAGGGCAGCGCACCGGAATTGATCTGGTTGGCCAGAGTGATGACCTCTTCCTGGGTGAAGCTGCCGGTGATGGAAGCCACGCCGTCGGTGATGGCGGAGTTTACAGTGGGAGCGCTGAGCAACTCGCCGTCCATCCAGATGGAGATCGTGCCCTTGTCGGCGGCCAGCTCGGTGGTGGCCTCGGCGAATTTATCCTTGCCGGAATCCTCCAGCTCCAGATGGATGTAGTACTCGTTCTGGCTGCTGTTGGTCACAGGGCCGTAGGCCGGGGTGGCGGACTTGATGTCGGCGCCCTCCAGTACCAGTTCCCCGTCGGCGCTGGTACCCTTGCGGAACTCCAGCTTGGCGGTGGCGCCGATCTCCTGGATCGCCTGCTCGGGATTGAAGCTGGTTTCGTCTTCTTTCCAGGGGAAGCGCAGGATGATGCGGTCCTTGTTGTTGTCCACATACACCTCGCTGTCGGTGATGTTCAGACTCACCAGCCGCTTGTTGATAACGGCCTCGGCAGCGTCCATCTGCTCGTCGGTGGCGTCGTAGCCGCCTTCGGGGGCAAAGGTCACTTCCACGCCGCCCCGGATATCAATACCGAAGCGGATGTCGGCCGCACCCTTGACATAGGTCGTTGTGATGTCGCCGTAGGTGCTGCTGATGCCGAAAAAGGCCGTGTAGGCAAACACCAGGATCAAAAGCGCCGTCACAAAGAAATGCCAGGGTTTTCCTTTTTTCTTCATAAAGGAACCTCCCATTTTGCCCCTTGCCCGCCGGGCGCGGGGCTTTTTTTGGTATGCCGGGTCCCGGCGCCAGAGCGCCAAAATCCAGCCAGGCCGCAGCGGTTTTGCCAAACGGCAGCCGATCTGCGGCCCTGCTTGCAAACACCTGCGTCCCGGCCGCAGAACCGGCCGGGCCCAAAGGCGTTTTTGCCATATTTACCGCTGCAGCAGCTTTTCCACCGTGGCCAGGCGCACACATACCGCCAGCAGACGGCAGGCCACTTCCAGCTCCTCCAGAGAGGGGAAGGTGGGGGCGATGCGGATGTGGTGGTCATCGGGGTCCTTGCCATAAGGGTAGGCAGCGCCGGCTCCGGTGAGCACTACGCCCGCCTCCTTGCACAGCCGCACCACTTTGGCGGCGCAGCCGCTCTGGAGATACAGGCTGATGAAGTAGCCGCCCTGGGGCTTGGTCCACCAGGCGATGGGGCCATAGGGCACCACGTCGCTGTCCAGGATATCCTGCACCATGCGGAACTTGGGCTCCAGAATGGCCCGGTGCTTCTTCATGTGCTCCAGCACGCCCTGCTTGTTTTTCAGATAGCGCACATGGCGCAGCTGGTTCATCTTGTCGTAGCTGATCACCATGGGGAACATATTGTCCAGGATGTGCTGGATGTTCTTGCGGCTGGCAGCCATGGCGGCCACACCGGCGCCGGGGAAGGTGATCTTGCTGGTGGAGCAGAACAGCAGCGGCCGCTCGGGATAGCCAGCCAGCTCGCACTCCTTCAGGATGCTGATGGTGCCCCGGGGATGGTCGGTGAGATGGTGGACACAGTAGGCGTCGTCCCAGAAGATCTTGAAGTCGGGGGCGCCGGTCTCCATCTGGGCCAGACGGCGCACCGTCTCGTCGCTGTAGGTGTAGCCGTCGGGATTGGAGTAGACAGGCACACACCAGATGCCCTTGACGGTGGGGTCCTTGACCAGCTCTTCCACCTGGTTCATATCGGGGCCATCGGGAGTCATGGGAACGCTGAGCAGCTCAAAGCCGAAGTACTCGGTCACCCGGAAATGCCGGTCGTAGCCGGGCACCGGGCAGATGAACTTGCGCTTTTTGCCGCCGTTCCAGTTGTCGGGGCTGTCCACAAAGCCCTGCCGGCAGCCCAGATCGATGAGATAATACATCAGGCTCAGAGAGGAGTTGCCGCCCACGATCACTTCCTCAGGCTGCACCCCCATCAGGTCTGCAAAGAACACCCGGGCCTCGGGCATACCCTCCAGCAGGCCGTAGTTGCGGCTGTCGGTGCCGTTGTCACCCCGGTAGTCCTCCAGCTTCAGCATATCCATGGACAAATCCAGCTGTTCGGGACAGGGCTTGCCGCGGGACATATCCAGCTTCAGGCCCCGGGACTGGTACTCCTTGTACAAAGCCTGGAGCGCCTCGTGTTCTGCCTCCAGCTGCTGCCGATCCATCTCAAAATAATCTGCCATGTGGAATCCCCTCTCTTTACTGTTTCAATAACTTTCCCTCTGCGCCCAAGGCAGCCCGCGCCATATTGCCAAACGCACGGCCGCCCGTTTTGGCGTACCGTATCATTATACTATATTCAATCTGGATACACAAGGGCCGCCGCGGCACAATTTTCCATAATTCGGGTCTTTTCCGCACCGCCGGCAGCGACAAAAAAATCCCGCCCTTCCCTTTTGGGGAAAGGCGGGACAGACCAGGCTGCAAAATCGCTTATACCTGGAAGTTCATGGAGTCGCCGGTGTTGCTCACCTTGTCGAACTGGTAGTCGTTGCCGGGCAGCACAGCGTTGAGCAGAATGCCCAGAATAGCGGCGATAGCCAGGCCGGACAGGTTGATGGTGAGTTCGGGGTTGATCACAATGGACAGACCGCCGATGCTGTTGAAGCCCAGGGCGCTGACCAGGATCACCGCAGCGATGATCAGGTTGCGGCTGTTGGTGAAGTCTACCTGATTTTCCACCACGTTGCGCACGCCGATGGCGCTGATCATGCCGTACAGGATGAAGCTGATGCCGCCAATGATGCCGGCGGGCACGGTGTTGACAATGGCGCCGAACTTGGGGCTGAAGCTGAGGATAATGGCAAAGCAGGCAGCGATGCGGACTACGCGGGGATCATACACCCGGGACAGAGCCAGCACGCCGGTGTTTTCGCCGTAGGTGGTGTTGGCGGGGCCGCCCAGGAAGCCGGCCAGGCTGGTGGCCAGACCGTCGCCCAGCAGAGTGCGGTTGAGGCCGGGATCACGGATGAAGTTTTTGCCGGTGGTGGCGCTGATGGCAGCCACGTCGCCAATATGCTCCATCATGGTGGCCAAAGAGATGGGAACGATGGTCAGGCAGGCCGACAGGCTGAACTTGGCCATCTGGCTGCCCACTACCGGGAAGGCGATGGCTTTGGCTTCCTGCACGCTGGTGAAATCCACAGCGCCCATGAGCAGGGCCACAATGTAGGAGCCGATGACACCCAGCAGAATGGGCAGGATCTTGATCATGCCCTTGCCCCAGATGTTGCAGGCCACCACAATGGCCAGAGCCACCAGAGCCAGCACCCAGTTGGACTGGCAGTTCTGGATGGCAGAGGGAGCCAGGATCAGGCCGATGGCGATGATGATGGGACCGGTAACCACCGGCGGGAAAAAGCGCATGACCTTCTGAATGCCGAACACGCTGATGAGAATGCTCATCACCACATACACCAGACCCGAGATCATGATACCGCCGCAGGCATAGGGCAGCATCTCGGTGTTGGCCAGGGTAGCTTCACCGGTGGCGGGGTCCACCAGCTTGGGCGCCACCAGCAGGATGCCGCCCAGGAAAGCAAAGGACGAACCCAGGAAGGCGGGAACCTTGCCCTTGGCGATCAGATGGAACAGCAGTGTGCCGATACCGGCGCAGAACAGAGTGGTGGGCACGCTGAGCCCGGTGAGAAAGGGTACCAGCACCGTTGCGCCGAACATGGCGAAGGTGTGCTGCAGACCCAGGATCAGCATTTTGGGCACGCCCAGGGTCCTTGCGTCATAGATGCCCTGCTCCACCGAAGCCTGGGCCTTTTGCGGTTGACTCATAAAAAACCTCCTCGCACAAAAACAGGCTTTCGGCCCCACAGCCGCCAGCCCGCAAATAAGGGGCCTTTGTCCGGCCCCCGATTGCCTTACATCATACCAAATTTCGCCGGGGTATACAAGCCATTTTTCGCATTTAGCTGCGTTCTTTTTGCCTTTTTCTGTTTTTTTCTTTCCGCACCTGTCTGCACCCGTGATTTTTCTCGGCCGCTGGATTTTTTGCATAAGCTGCTGTAAAATATTCTGTATACCTGCATGCTTTTATCCAACCCCTGCAAAGGAGGAATTTCCTTTGAAATGGACATACCGTGCAAAGCCGTCCTCCGCCGATACATCCCGGCGGCGCCGGCGTCTGCCTTCTGCTGCCAGAATGGCTCTGCGCGCCGGCTGGTGGTGTATTTTGCTCTGTGTGAGCTTTTGGGCAGGTCGGCAGCAGACTGCGGCCCAAAACCCCGACACCGCCTTTGCGGCTCTGCCGGCCTGCAGTTCATCGGAAGCGCTTTCCGGCTCGTCTTCTTCCTCCCCCTCGGCGGACTCCTCCCCTGCCGACCCGGAGCCTCTGGCAGAAGGAGAGGTGCTGTCGGTGCCGCTGCTGAGCCAGCAGCAACTGGGCATGCCCACCGGCTGCGAACTGGTAAGCGCCGGCATGCTGCTGGAATATTACGGCTGCGACCTCACCCTCTACCAGTGGATGGACAACTGTGTGGAATTTTCCACTCCCTGGCTCCAGGATGGGCGGATGGTGAATCTCTCTCCCTGGGAGGCTTTTATCGGCTCGCCCTGGGAAAGCAGCGGCTACGGCTGCTTTGCGCCGGTGATCCGGGACGCTCTGGCCCTGGCGCTGCCCGACCGCCAGGTGGAGGACCTCACCGGCACTTCGCTGGAAGAACTGGAACGTGAGTACCTCTCCCGCCGGATACCGGTGCTGGTCTGGGTCACCATCTGCATGGAGGAAACCAGCGAAGGCCCCAGCTGGCTCACCCCAGAAGGGGAAACCTTTACCCGGACCAACAACGAGCACTGTATGGTGCTGGTGGGCAGTGACAGCGACAACTACATCTTCAACGACCCCTACCAGGCCGGCGGACAGGTATCCTATCCCCGCCAGCTGGCGGAAAGCCGGTATGAGGAGATGGGCCGGCAGGCCGTCGCTGTGACCGGCTGACCCTTTTATTGTTCCGCTTTGCCCGAAAGCGCTCCCCTATCCTCTCGTAAATGCGACCTGAC
>DXDW01000228.1 GCA_019115305.1 Candidatus Anaerofilum excrementigallinarum | reverse complement strand
TCACTTGGCGTTAATTTTTTGTTCATATATTTATGCAAAATGTCAAAAACCTTTTTTGTATCTTCTCTGTTTTTTTCAAAAAAATGGTATACTAGAAAAAACAAATACCAAACAACTATGTATTTTACTCTCTTTTTTTAAATTGTTTAAATGGAAAATTTTTCATAAAGAAACTCTTCGAGAGTAACCGGTAACTTTGGTCCCGTCCCATCCGGGCGGGTTTTCCCCTATCTTTATAAAGGAGAGAGAAGCAGATGTATAAAGCGTGCAAGACCCAACAGTCCGCCAAGCGCCAGCAATACATTGTCGACTGTTTGCTGCGTATGTGGTGCCGCCAATCCTACGATTCCATCACAGTGAGCGCCCTGTGTCAGGACGCGGGGGTGCCCCGGAAAACCTTTTACCGCTATTTCGAAAGCAAGGACGATGTATTTTCTTTCGCGCTGGATTCCCTTATAGTAAAATATGAAAGCTTTGCCGGCCCTTACGCTCCCAACGAGCCCCATACGCCGGAAAAGGATATGGAAAAGCTGTTCTCCTTTTACCAGACCCATGATTTTATACTGGAACTGATGCTGCGGGACAATATGACCGGTGTTGTCATCGAACGCACCGCCAAATATATCTGGGAACAGGAAGCCGGCGCCCAGCTGCGGTACACAAGCGAAAGCAGTATGTTCCGCCAGATGGCCGTGCTGTTTTCCACCTGCGGGCTGTTTGCCCTTATTTTAGACTGGTACAAAAAGGGATATCCCTGCTCTGCCCGGGAAATGGCTCTCGTTGCCCGACAGCTGCTCACCAAACCCATGTTCGAGCCCCTTTCTTAATAAAAGGTTCACTTGCGGAGCGGTTGAATCCCTTGCAAAAACTGTGGTATAATGGCCGAAAAGCGGCCATTATACCGTTTATTCAACTCGCCCTTTTTCTCGCCCCTTCCGAGGCAACCGAAAAAGAGGGCGAATCATACCATTCTGCTGTCGCTTCATGGTATAATGGCGGCCGAAAAGCGGCCGTTTTTCCGCTTTATTCTCATTGCCTTTTCCCGCTTCGGCGGGCTGCTTTTTTTCCCAAGGAGGTTCTTTGCCATGATTCGGCTGATTGCAAGCGACATCGACGGCACGCTGCTGCCTTCCGGCAGCCGCCAGCTGCTCCCCGAATTGTTCCCCCTTATCCGGCAGCTGCGGCAGCAGGGCATTTTGTTCTGCGCCGCCAGCGGACGGCAATATCCCAACCTGAAGCATCTGTTTGAACCCGTCTGGCAGGACATGCTGTTCATCTGTGAAAACGGCGCGCTGGTGATGCAGGGCGACCAGATGCTGGAACAGATCCCCATGCCCCGGCTGCCCGGCCTGGCCCTGATCGAGGATATTCTCGCCAGCCCCGGCTGTGAGGTGCAGGTGTCCGGCCGGGAGTGTGTGTACATCAGCCCCCGCAGCCCCGGTTTTGCCGACCATCTCCGCAACCATGTAAAAAACAATGTGGTGCTGTGCGAGGATTTTTCCGCCATTGAGGAGCCTTTCCTGAAAATCTCCATCAACATGGCCAACGGGGTGGATGACGACACCATCGCCCGGTTCAGCGCCGCCTGGTCCGACCGGTTCAGTGTGGCTTTGGCCGGCCGCTGTTGGCTGGATTTCACCGTGGCCGACAAGGGCCAAGGTCTGGCGTCCCTCTGCCGCCATCTGGATATCTCCACCACCGACGTGGCCGCCTTTGGCGACGACTACAACGATTTGCAGATGCTGCGCATGGCCGGCAGCGCCTGGGCCATGGAATCCGCCGCCGACGCCATAAAGACCGCCGCCGGCCGCACCTGCCGCCGGGTGGAGCCGGTGCTGCGGGGGATTCTGGCCGACGCAGAAAGAGAGGCTGCACAATGAAAGACCTGCCTATCCGGCTGCTGGCCCTGGACCTGGACGGCACCGTTTTCACCGATGACAAGCGCATCACCCCCACCACCCTGCAAGCCCTGGAAGAGGCCATCGCCGCCGGCGTGGTGGTGATTCCCGCCACCGGCCGCCCGCTGGACGGCCTGCCCCAGGCGTTTTTGGAGATCCCCGGGGTGAAATACGCCCTCACCTGCAACGGCGCTGCCGTCTGGCGTCTGGCCGACCGCACCAAGCTGGTGGACATGCCTTTCTCCACCACCCAGAGCCTGGATGCCATGGCCATGATGGAGCAATACCGCTGCACCGTGGACATCTACGTCGACGGCAAGGTCTACACCACCCCCGAAAGCCTGCAGAATGCCGAGCTGTACGCCCCCGCCAACATGCTGGAATATGTGCGGGCCACCCGGAAACCGGTGGACAACCTGAAAGAGATGATCCGGCAGCAGAACGCCCGGGTGGAAAAGGTCAACATGTTCTTTTTCGACCCCGACGAGCGCAGCCGGGCGCTGGCACAGGTCCAGACCTGCCCCTGGATACTGCCCAGCTGGAGTATGCCCGAAAATCTGGAGCTCAACGCCGCCGGCGTGGACAAGGGCCAGGGCATGCTGGCACTGGCCTCTCGGCTGGGCATCGCGTCTGAGCAGACCATGGCCTGCGGCGACAGCGTAAACGATCTGGCCATGCTCAAGGCCGCCGGTCTGGGGGTAGCCATGGGCAACGCCGCCCCCGACATACAGGCCCAGGCGGATGCGGTCACCGACTCCAACCAGGCCGACGGCGTGGCCAAGGCGGTGTACCGGTATATTCTGGGCCGCTCTCTGTGATTTTACTTTCAGTTATATTTTGAATTAAATATACAAAACGAAAACCAGCCCTTTCCGGGAAAGCCGGAAGGGGCTGGTTTGTTATTTTTCCCTTTTTACAGTTTCAGCCGCCGGGTGGCAATGGCCCGCACAAAGGCGGCGTCATGCTCCACAAACAGCAAAGTGGGCTGGTATTCCAGCAGCAGCTGTTCGATCTGCAGCCGGGAATCCAGATCGATGAAGTTCAGCGGCTCATCCCATATATATAGGTGGGCGCTGGTGCAAAGGCTGGCGGCCAGCATGGCTTTTTTCTTTTGCCCGTCGCTGAAATCGGCCATATCCCCTTCCAGCTGATGGCGGGCAAAGCCCAGCTTGCGCAGCAAGGTGAGCAGCATGGTGTAGGGAATTTGCTTCTGGCGGGCGAAATCCTCCAGGCTGCCCGCCAGGCCCTCGGCGCTCTGGGGCAGCCAGGAGATCACCAGCCCCGGCGCTACCCGCAGCCACCCGGTATAGGGCACCGGCTGGCCCAGCACCAGCCGCAGCAGGCTGCTCTTGCCGCAGCCGTTGGCCCCCTCCACCGCCAGCCGTTCCCCGCTCCGCAGCTCAAAATCCAGCCCCGAGAACACCGGTTTTCGGGGGGAATAGGCCACCGAAAGCCCCTTTGCTTCGGCCAGCACCGGGCTGTGGAAGTCCAGTGGGCGGAGGATCAGGCTGTCGTTTTGCTCGATGTCCCGCAGCAGCTGCTGTTTTTGCTCCACGGCATCGTTGCGGCGGGCCTCGATGCTCTTGGCCCGCTTCATCAGCCGGGCGGCCTGGGCCCCGATAAAGCCCCGGTCTGCCCGCAGGCCGCTGGGATTGTTTTTGCCCTGGCCTTTTTTGGCCTTTTCGGCCTTTTGGGCAAAGCCGGCGGCCTGCCGGGCCGACTGCTCCAGCCGGGCGATATCCTTTTTCAGCCTGGCGTTCTGGGCCAGCTCCGATTCGTCCCGCAACTGCCGCTGCTGCCGCCACACCGAATAGCTCCCCGCCACCAGCTCCACCGAGCCCCGGTTGATGGCCAAGGTGTGGTCGGTGCAGCTGTCGAGAAAATCCCGGTCGTGGCTGACCAGAATGAATCCCTGCTTGCCGGCCAGATACCCGGCCAGCTGACGGCGGCCCTGGATGTCCAGATGGTTGGTGGGCTCGTCGATGAGCAAAAAGGCGTTGTCGGTGCAGAACAGCGCCGCCAGCAGCAGCTTGGTGCGCTGTCCCTGGGACAAAGTGGCAAAAGGCTGCCACAGCATATCCGGGTCGGCGCCCATGCGGTTCAGTTCCCGTTCCAGCTGCCACTGCTCCAGACCCGGGCGGCAGTCCTGCACCGCATAGAGGGCCATCTGCTCCGGGTCCGGCACCAAAAAGGGGAAATATTCAAACTGCACCCCGGCGTTGATGCTGCCCCGGTAGGGCCAGCGGCCGCACAGCAGCCCCAGCAAAGTGCTTTTGCCCCGGCCGTTGCGGCCCACCAGCCCCAGCCGCCAGCTGGAATCCAGCTGCAAAGACAGATTTTCAAACACCGGCTGCCAGCTGCCCTCGTGGCAGAAGGTGAGATTCTGTATAGAGATCAAAGACATGGAAACATCGCTCCTTTCGCGAAGGCCGGCGCAGCGCCGGCAGGCACTTTTCCTCCGCAAAAGGGCCAAAAAGATGCATCCCACCCGTCCACAGGCCCAAAAGGGCGCAAAAAAGGACGCCAAGGGGCTGCACGGCAGCCTCCCGCGGGGAAAAGAAAGCAAACACATCCACACCCGCCGGGCCTGTTGGCCCGACAGTGGAAACTCACTTTTCTTTTCTCACTCAGCGGGAGATCCGTTTCATCCTCTCAGCGTCCTTTCCGTTGTAACTTGTTTCAACTATAGCACAAGAGCGGCGGGGCTGTCAATAAATTCCCTCTGTCTCGCGCACAGGGTGTTTTCCTGTTTTTCCACACCGTGCAGGCGCGGCATGTCTCCGGCGTCACCCTTTCACAGGCACAGTGCAGGGGGATTCTTGCCGGGCACGCTGTGCCAGCAGCAGTTTAGCCAAGGTGTAGGTAAAGTAAAAATAGGCGGCCAAACACACTACAGCCAATGCAGCCATGTTGATGAGCTCGCTGATCAGGTAGATTTTATAGGTCATAGTGCTTGCGGTGATAGTAATCGCGGGGAATTTCCACATGTCGTGCTGCAGGAACATCAGTA
>DXDW01000024.1 GCA_019115305.1 Candidatus Anaerofilum excrementigallinarum | reverse complement strand
ATGGCCGCGGCCATGGCCGATGCCAAGGCAGGCCCTATTCTGAAGCAGATCAGCGATAAAGCGGCCGCCGCCCGCGGAGATGTGGCGGCTGCCGTCAAGGATAATCCGGGCCTGGTAGCTATGATGCAGCGGGCCATGCAGCGGATGACCATCGAAAGCATGCTCAAGCAGGCCGGCGCTGATATCGAGAGCATCAAGCAGCTCAACCGGGTACTGCAGGGCATTTCCAAGGAGTGAACACCATGAATCATACCTATTGCAACCCGCTGGACCTAAACTACCGCTACCAGCATATGAAGGAAGGGGCCCGCGCAGCGGGTTTCCGGGAGGGAGCCGACCCCACTTTGGTGCTTTTCAAGGACAGGTATTATCTGTTTGTCTCCATGTCGGCGGGATTCTGGCACTCCCAGGATCTGCTGCACTGGGAGTTTCACCCGGACCCGGACCTGCTGATCTACGACTATGCTCCCGATGTGCGCCAGGTGGGGGAGTACCTCTATTTCTGCGCCAGCCGCAAGGGGAAAAACTGCCCCATTCTGCGCAGCAAAGACCCCCTGCACCAGCCTTTTGAGCAGGTCAGCGCCCCCTTTGCCTTCTGGGACCCCAATCTGTTTTTGGATGACGACGGCCGGGTCTACCTCTACTGGGGCTGTTCCAACACCACCCCCCTCTGGGGCGTGGAGCTGGACCCCGCGACCATGACCCCCATAGGGGAGAAAAAGGAACTGATCTTCGGCCAGGAAGAAACCCTTGGCTATGAGCGCCCCGGTGACAACGGGGTGGTGGACCGGGAAGCCAGCGTGGTGTATCAGTCCTTGAAAAAACACTACAACCCCGCCACCGGAAAGCTGGAATTCCCGCCGGAGATACAGCATATTCCCGGCATCAACACCGACGACCTGACCGCCATGTTCTTTGCGGTGGGCAAACCCTACATCGAGGGAGCCTTCATGACCAAGCACGACGGCACCTACTACCTGCAGTACGCCTGCCCCGGCACCCAGTACAACACCTACGCCGACGGCGTCTATACCGCAAAGTCACCCCTGGGGCCTTTTACGCTGCAGGCATCCAATCCCTTCTCGGCAGTGCCTGGCGGGTTTATGACCGGCGCAGGCCACGGCAGCACCATCGCCGACCGATACGGCAACTACTGGCACGCAGCCACCATGCGCATCTCGGTCAACCACGATTTTGAGCGCCGGGTGGGAATTTTTCCGGCGGGCCCCTTTGATGCCGCTGCCTGGCAGCCGGAGTGGATGCTGCTGAGCTACCGCAAGCCGGCCACAGCCTCTTCTACGGCGGCGGGCAGCGATCCGGCCCTGGCGGTGAATGAGACCTGCCGCGACTGGTGGAGCGCGGGCAGCAGTGCTCCCGGCGAATGGCTCTGCGTGGACCTGGAAAAGGTCTGCGACGTCCGCGCCATCCAGGTGAATCTGGCCGACGAGGGGCTGGTGGTGGAATTTCCCGCCGACAGCTACGGAGATGCCCGCAAGACCCGCCACATTGAATTGGAGCCGCAGATCTCCCGCTACACCCTGGAAACCAGCCCGGACGGAATCACCTGGACCACCCGGGAAAAGGTGGCCCGGGAATGCTCCAACGGGTATTATGAATACAGCGACGGTATCCGGGCCCGGTATATCCGGGTTACGGGCGGGGCGCTGCCCTACGGCCAGACCCTGCGCATCAGCGGGCTGCGGGTGTTCGGCAAAGGCGACGGAGAAAAGCCTGCCCAAGCCCTGGCCGCAGCAAAGCGGGTGGGGCCCCTGGACGGCAAGGTCAGCTGGCAGCCGGTTCCCACCGCGCAGGGGTATAATGTGCGATACGGTATTGCCCCCGACAAACTCTATCACAGCTGGCTGGTTTACGACGCCGGCGAGGTGAATCTGTCCACCCTCATGGCCGGGCAAAAATATTTTGTCTGTGTGGACAGCTTCAACGAAAACGGCATCACGCCGGGCGAGATTATCGAAATGGAGGGCTGAACCATGCCCATAAAAGCAGTCCAGCAGTTTATGCTGGGAAGCGTTGTAAGCAATGAAAAACAGGCAAGGGAAACCCTGTCCGCCATCAAGGCCGCCGGATACGACGGCATCGAATTGTGCGGTTTTATGATCCATCCCATTGGTTTTCTGGTGCGGATGCTCACCAAAGCTGCCGGTATGCCGGTAGGCAGGGGAGGCAATCTGGACTGGCACAAGCTGGTGCAGGAGGCCGGGCTGCAGGTGGTCAGCCTGCACACCGATCTGGGCAGCCTGGAACGGGACGCCAAAGGGGTGGCCCGGGAGGCGAAAAGCTTCGGGACAAAGTATGCAGTCATCACCGGTATGTACCGGTTTGACTACGGCGACGAAAGGGCAGTGCGCGACCTGGCGGCCCGGCTGAACAAAGCAGGAGAGGCATTGAAGCAGGAGGGGGGTGGAGCTTCTCTACCACAACCACAACTGTGAACTGCGCCGGGTAAACCCGCAGCAGCGGGCCTATGATCTGCTGCTGGAGCAGACCGATCCCCGGTTTGTGAACTTTGAGTTCGACAGCTACTGGTTTGCCGAGGGCGGAGCCGATGCGCTGGCCTGGATGCAGCGCCTTGGCCCCCGGATGAAGCTGTGGCACATCAACGACCGGGGCAGCCGGATCAGCGGCAGTGCGGTGACGCCCATTCTGAAAACCGACAGTATGGAGCTGGGCACCGGCAATATGGACCTGGACAGCCTGCTGGAACAGGCACTGCAGGCCGGTGTGGATGCGGTGATTTTGGAGAGCCACCGCAACTGGATCGACGGCAGTCCGGTCAAAAGCGCGCAGGTCAGTGCCCGGTTTCTGCAGCGGATTCCCCAATAAGGGCAAAAGACAGAATTTTTTATATGCACGACTTGTGCCGACCCCTGGTAAACGATGCAGACTATTGTATCTGATGCTATAATCTGTTTCCACCGCCGCGGTGCCGCAGATAAAAAATTCTCGGCAGCAAAAA
>DXDW01000227.1 GCA_019115305.1 Candidatus Anaerofilum excrementigallinarum | reverse complement strand
GGTGTTCGAGAGGTTAGCATAAACTAACTAAATGAAAATACGGAGAAGACTGCGATGGATTATGGCAGCGATACAAGGAGGATAAGAGAAATGCCGCTCACATTTGCAAAGGCAGGGCAAACCGTCACCGTGCGTCGGATCACCGGCCGGGACGAGGTGCGCCAGCACCTGGCGGAACTGGGGCTGGTGGCCGATACCCCGGTGACTATTATCAGCGAAATGGCCGGAAATCTGATTGTGCAGATCCGGGACAGCCGCATCGCCCTGGACAAATCCATGGCGCTCCGTGTGATGATTTGAGGAGGGAACAGGATGAAAACGCTGAAGGATGTGCGTGTGGGGGAAACCGCCGTTGTGAAACGGCTCCACGGCGAAGGTCCCGTGCGACGCAGGATCATGGATATGGGCATCACCAAAGGGGTGCAGCTCCAGGTGCGCAAGGTGGCCCCTTTGGGGGACCCCATGGAGCTGAATCTGCGCAATTACGAACTCAGCCTGCGCAAGGCCGACGCGGAGATGATCGAGGTGGAATGACCGGCATCTCTTTTCTTTTTGACTTGTAGTTAGTATTAACTAACTTTTATGCAGCACGGAGGAAACGGAAAAATGAGCATTACCATTGCATTGGCAGGCAATCCCAACTGCGGCAAGACCACTTTGTTCAACGCCCTTACCGGCGCCAACCAATATGTGGGCAACTGGCCCGGGGTAACGGTGGAGAAGAAGGAGGGCAAGCTTAAGGGCAGCAAGGATATCCTGATTCAGGACCTGCCCGGCATCTACTCCCTCAGCCCCTACACCTTGGAAGAAGTGGTGGCCCGGGGATATCTGATTAACCAGTGACCCGACGCTATCCTCAATATTTTGGACGGCACCAACATCGAGCGCAACCTCTATCTCACCACCCAGCTGCTGGAACTGGGCATCCCCATGGTGGTGGCGGTGAACATGATGGATCTGGTGCAGAAGAACGGCGACCGGATCGACCTGAACGCCCTTTCCCGTCGGCTGGGGGTACCGGTGGTCCAGACCAGCGCCCTCAAAGGGGAGGGTGCGGTGGAAGCGGCCCGGTTGGCGGCTACCCAGGCCCGGCAGGGCAAGGGACCCCAGGCGCTGCCTGTTTTTGAGGGGGAAACGGCACAGGCTATTGAGGCAATCGAAAAGCTGGCCGCCGCCAGTGTTCCCGCCGCCAGCCGCCGCTGGTTTGCGGTAAAGCTGTTTGAGCGGGACGAAAAGGTGTGGCAGGAGCTGGGCCTTTCCGACCAGCAGAAACAGCAGCTGGAAGAGATCATCGCCCAGTGCGAGGACAGCCTGGAGGACGATGCCGAGAGCATCGTCACCAACCAGCGGTACCAGTATATCAGCGGTCTTGTGACCGACGCGGTGCAGAAAAAGCTGGCCCGCCACAGCCTGACCACCTCCGACAAGATCGACCGCATCGTCACCAACCGGATTCTGGCGCTTCCCATCTTTGTGGCAGTCATGGCCTTTGTCTACTATATCTCCATCGGTACGGTGGGAACCTACCTCACCGACTGGACCAACGACGTGCTGTTCGGGGAGATCATCCCTCCCGCCGTCACCGCCTTTTTGGAGGGCATCGGCTGCGCCGGCTGGCTGGTGGGGCTGATCGTGGACGGCATTGTGGCCGGCGTGGGCGCGGTACTGGGCTTTGTACCCCAGATGCTGGTGCTGTTTTTGTTGCTTTCCATTCTGGAGGATGTGGGCTATATGGCCCGTATCGCCTTTATCATGGACCGCATCTTCCGCAAATTCGGCCTTTCGGGCAAAAGCTTTATCCCCATGCTCATCGGTTCGGGCTGCGGGGTGCCGGGCGTCATGGCTTCCCGCACCATTGAAAACGACCGCGACCGCAAAATCACCATCATGACCACCTGCTTTGTGCCCTGCGGCGCCAAGATGCCCATTGTGGGCCTGTTTGCCGGCGCGCTGTTCGGCAACAGCGGCTGGGTGGCCACTTCGGCCTATTTCATCGGTGTGGCTGCCATTGTCATCAGCGGCATCATCCTGAAAAAATTCAAGTCCTTTGCGGGTCAGCCTGCTCCCTTTGTGATGGAGCTGCCCGCCTACCATATGCCCGCCGCGGGCAATGTGCTCCGGGCCACCTGGGAGCGCGGCTGGAGCTTCATCAAGCGGGCCGGCACCGTGATTCTGGCTTCCGCCATCGTGCTGTGGTTCCTCCAGGGCTTCGGCTTTGTGGACGGCAGCCTGGTGATGGTGGAGGATAACAACACCAGCCTGCTGGCGACCATCGGTTCCGCCATCGCCTTCCTCTTTGCACCTCTGGGCTTCGGCAACTGGCAGGCCGCTGTGGCCACCTTTACCGGCCTGATCGCCAAGGAAAACGTGGTGAACACCTTCGGTGTGCTCTACCGTTTCGGCGGCGAGCTCAGCGAAAACGGGGAAGAGATCTGGTCCAACGTGGCCGCCGATTACACCGCCCTCTCTGCCTACAGCTTTATGGTGTTCAATCTGCTCTGCGCCCCCTGCTTTGCGGCCATGGGCGCCATCAAGCGGGAGATGAACAACGGCAA
>DXDW01000226.1 GCA_019115305.1 Candidatus Anaerofilum excrementigallinarum | reverse complement strand
ATGAGAAGCAATCTCGCAGCACTCATGGCAGTTTCCTCCATGCGGCAATTGTTTTAGAAACGGATGGGATGATTTATTCCAGTTTTATTATAAAATATCCCGTATTTCCCAACAAGGTACAATCACCCAATATCGGAAATACGCCGTCTTTTTCCGCTGCGCATAAATCCCCCCTGTCCCTCATAGGTTTGTACAAACTCGAAAATGGGGGAACTGGAATGAAGGGCAATCCCGAAGAGCGCGCCGTGGCCTTGGCCGAGTACATCATCGAACAGAATTCCACCGTCCGAAAGGCTGCCGCCGCGTTTATGCTGTCAAAAAGTACGGTACACAAGGACATCACCGAGCGTCTGCGGCGGATCGACCCGCTTCTGGCCGCCCGGGTGGCTCAGGTGCTGGCGGTGAACAAGGCCCAGCGCCATCTGCGGGGCGGCGCCGCCACCCGGCAGAAATACCGCCTGCTGCGCAGCCGGCGGTCGGGCGGGGACTGAAATCCGCCTCAAGCAAAAAACACCCTTTTGTCCTGCCGCGCATATTCTGACGGCAGGAAAGGGGTGTTTTCTTTATGCAAACCGGCTGTGATAAAAATATCGATTTCTTTTTGGGCGCCCTCGGTCCCAGCGGCGGATTCCGGGGCTATTTCTGCGATCTGGCCGACCAGCCCGACCTCTGGCTTTACCTCATCAAGGCGGGGCCCGGCTGCGGCAAATCCACTTTGATGAAAAATCTGGCCCGGCAGGCGGCCGGGCCGGTGGAGCGCATCCACTGCTCCTCCGACCCCGACAGCCTGGACGGCGTCATCTTTTCCTCGCCCCGGGCGGCGATTCTGGACGCCACCGCCCCCCACACTTTGGAGCCCGCCTATCCCGGCGCCAAGGAAACGGTGGTGAACTTGTTCGGCACTTTGGACCCGCAAACGCTGTACCAGAACCGGGCCGAGATCATCCGGCTGTTTGACACCTGCGGCCAGCTGCAGAAAAGCGCCGGGCGGTGCCTTGCCTCGGCCAGCCTGCTTTTGCGGGAACAGCAGCTGGCGGCGGCGGGCTGTCTGAACCGGGAAAAGCTGGAACAATACGTCACCCGGCTGGGCCGGCGGCTGCTTCCCGATAAAGGCCGCACCGGCAGCGAACAGCTGCGGCTGCTGTCGGCCATCACTCCCCAGGGGCCCCTCTGCTACACCGGTACAGTGGAGACTCTGGCCAGCCACAAGGTGGTGTTCCGGGACGAGTGGGGGGCCGCCGCCCCCCTGGCTATCCAGCTGCTGCGGCAGATGGCGCTGGAGCGGGGCTACGATATCTACACCTGTCTGTGTCCCCTCTCCCAGCCTGCCGCCGCCGAGCATCTGCTGATCCCCGAACTGGGGCTGGCCTTCCTCACCAGCAACCTCTGGCATCCCATGGACTTTGCGGGCCAGCAGAACATCCACTGCTCCCGCTTCATGGACCGGCAAGCCCTCTCCTGCCACAAAAACCGGATGCGGCTGTCCCGGCGCACCGCCGCCGAACTGCTGGAACAGACCAGCGCTTTCCAGCGCAAGGCCAAGCAGACCCACGACCAACTGGAAGAATACTACAAGGCCGCCGCGGATTTTGAGGCAGTGAACGCCATCGGCCGCGCAACCGCCAAAGCCCTGGGACTGGAATAAAGCCCGCCACAACACAAAAACCGGAGCTCCCGCCGCGGCATGAGCCGAGGAAGGAACTCCGGTTTTTGTGTTTACGGTTGATTGTCCGGCCGGACTGCCCGGGGCATCTGCACCACCCGGGCTGCCAGCAGCGCCGCCTCGTCGGGATCGTGGGTAACGGCCAGCAGGCTTCTGCCCGCCGTTTCGGCAGCGGTGAGGGCCAGCGCCTGGCGGCGGGTGTCCTGGTCCAGCCCCTTGAAGGCCTCGTCCAGCAGCACCAGATCGGCGGGGACCAGCAGCGCCCGGGCCAAAGCCGCCCGTCTGCGCTGCCCCCCCGAAAGCTGGGCCGCAGGCTTGTTCCAGTCGGTTTCGGTAAGGCCCAGCCCTTCCAGCAGTTCCAGCGCACGGCGGCGGTCCCGGGCGGTGGGCCGGGGGCAGACCAGCAGCAGGTTTGCCAGGGCGCTCAGGCCCGGGCAGAGCCGGTCCTGCTGGAACACCGGCGCCAGCCGCAGCCCGTCCAGGCCCTGGATATGGCCGCTGTCGGGCTGCTCCAATCCCATGAGGATGCGCAGAAAGGTGGTTTTGCCACAGCCGGAGGGGCCCATCAGGGCCAGGTGCTCCCCTTTTTGCAGAGAGAAATCCCAGTTCACCAGCACCGGCTGGCCGTCAAAGGCTTTGCACAGCCCCTGTATCTCGATCATGGGCGGCCCTCCTCTCCGCTGATCCGCGCCGCCAATCGGCGCAGAACCAGCATCACCAGCTTTTCAAAGGCCATGCTGGCCAGGATCACCGTGAGGGTCCAGGCGAACATCTCGTCGGTGACCAGAAAGATCTTGGCCTGGTACAGGGCTTCGCCCAGGCTGCCCTCGGGCAGGCCGATGACCTCGGCGGCGATGCCGCTTTTCCAGGCAAGGCCCAGAGCCGCGCTGCAGGCGCTGGAGAAATAGGGAAAGGCTCCGGGCAGATAGATGGCCCGTATCTGCCGCGCCAGCGAAAGCCGGAACACCTTTGCCATCTCCAGCAGCTGGCGGTCGGTCTGGCGGACGCCCTGGAGGGTGGCGGCGTAGACGATGGGCAGCACCATCAAAAAGCTGATAAACACCGACAGCTGCCGGCTGGGCATCCAGACCAAAGCCAGAATCACAAAGCTGGCCACCGGGGTGGCCTTCACCACCAGCATCAGGGGCCGCAGCAAAGTTTCGGCCAAGGGGAAAGCCGCCGCCAGCCCTGCCAGCATCACGGCCACAGCCGCCGCCAGCCCAAAGCCCGCGGCGATGCGCAAAAGGCTAAAGCCCACCCTGCCCCAAAAGGACAAGGTGGGCACCAGCTGCCACAGGCTTTCCAGCACGCTCAGGGGAGAGGGCAGAAAGATCTTCTGCCCCACCCGCCAGGCGGCCAGCTGCCACACCGCCAGCCAGAACAGGCCGGCTGCCAGCGTGGCGGCCCGGGGATATTTGGTTATCTTTCGGTCAGGCCCCATAGTAGAAGTCGTCGCCGGGCAGAGCGCCGCCCACGGAATCGGGGTTCTGGTCGTAGAGCACCTGGAGATAGCCCTGCAGATCGGCCTTCATCTCCTCGCCGGCGATGTAGACGATGTTGCAGGCGGGCAGGGCCTTTTCGGCCACGGGAGCCTTGGGCACGATGCCGTAGTTGGCTACCAGCTCGGCGGCCTCAGCCACGTTGGCGTTCACATACTCGATGCTGGCCTCATAGTCCTCCAGGAACTCGGCAAAGGCGGCCTCGTTCTCCTTGGCAAAATCGCTGTTTACCACCAGCACGCCGGTGACCAGAGTGCTCTCGGCGTTCACCTTGTCCCACTCCTCGGTGAGATCCAGGGCTACCCGCAGGTTCTCGTTCTGGGTGGAGGCGATGGTCACATAGGGCTGAGGCAGCACGGCCACGGCGCCCTCGCCGGCCTCGGCCAGCATGGCAGTGACCTCGGTGGCCTCGCTCTTATACTCGATGGTCACATCGGTGGCAGGGTCGATGCCGTTCTGGCTCAGGATATAATTGAGGGTGTACTCGGGGGTGTTGTTTTTGCCGGTGGAGTAGATGGTCTTGCCCTTCAGGTCGGCCACACTGTGGATGGTGTCGCCGGTCTCCACCACGTACAGAACGCCCAAAGTGTTGATGGCAGCCACCTGGACCTTGCCCTCGGTCTGGTTATACAGATTGCTGGCCACGTTGGCGGGCAGCATGGCCACGTCGATCTCCCCCTTCACCATCAGGGGCAGGATCTCCTGGGCAGTGGCGTACATATCCACCTGGTAGTTGTGACGGGTGGTGCCCGCTTCGGCGTCGCTCATCAGCTTGACCATACCCATGGTGGTGGGGCCCTTCATACCGGCAATGACAAAGTCCGTCTTTTCTGCCGCAGGCTCCGAGGGAGCGGCAGAAGACACCGCCTCGCTCTGGCTGGAAGATGCCTGGCTGGCAGAGGACGCCGCGCTGGAAGACGAGCCGGAAGCCGCACCGCAGCCGGCCAGACCGACCGCCATGCAGACGGCCAGCACCAGAGAAACCAGTTTTTTCATGTTCAAAAACCTCCGTATCCCGGCACACAGACAGACCCCGGGGCCCGCCTGGCGCTTTTTTCAAATTTGCGGCGAAAAATCTTGGGTTTGCTCTTGCCGCCGCCTGTATAGTTTACTATAATATAAAAAAAGATTCAGTTGCCGCAGCAACAAAAGGAGGATCGTATGGAAGAAGCCCTGTCTTTGCTGGCATCCTCGGAGCTGTTTGCCCAGGTATCCCGGGAGGATTTCGTGCCCCTGCTGCGCTGGCTGGCGCCCTCGGAGCACCGGTATAAAAAAGGCGAGATCGTGCTTTTGGCCGGTTACCCGGTGCGGGAGCTGGGATTTCTGCTGGAGGGAGAGCTGGAAGGGGTAAAGCCCACCGCCGACGGTCGGCAGCTCACCGTGGGCCATTTTGCCCCCGGCGGCGTGTTCGGGGACGTGTTGGCCTTTGGCGGCAAGGAAAGCCCGGTGACCATCACCGCTTTGCAGGACAGCCGGGTGCTGTATCTGCCGGCCTCTTCTTTGCTGCGCCCCGGCTGCCCGGTGCCCGCGGCCCAGACCGCCTTTGTGGCCAATCTGCTGGCGGCGGTGAGCGACAAATATTTCGAGCTGGACCGCCGTCTGGACCTTCTGCTCATCAAAAGCCTGCGCAGCCGCATCTGCGCCTTTTTGCTGGAGGAATCCCGGCTGGCCGGCAGCGCCACCTTCCGTATCCGGCTCACCCGTTCCCAGCTGGCCCAGTACCTCTGCTGCGACCGCAGCGCCTTGTGCCGGGAACTGTCCCGGATGAAGGCCGAGGGCCTGCTGGAGACCTACCGGGGCAGCTTCCGGCTGCTGCAGCCCCACCGCCTGCGCTGCTGCGGACCGGATACCGGACTCTGCCCCCACAGCTGAAACAAGAAAGGATATTTGTCATGGAACTGCCTGTTTTGTATATCGTGATCCCCTGCTACAACGAGGAGCAGGTGCTGCCCATCACCAGCGGCCTGTTTCTGGACAAGCTGCGCGACCTGGAAAGCCAGGGGCGCATCAGCGACAAAAGCCGGGTGCTGTTTGTCAACGACGGCTCCAAGGACCACACCTGGGATATCATCTGCCAGCTGAACCAGCAGGACGAGCATTTCCAGGGTGTCTGTCTGTCCCGCAACCGGGGCCACCAGAACGCCCTGCTGGCCGGGCTGATGACCGCCAAAAATCACGCCGACGTGACCATCTCCATCGACTGCGACGGCCAGGACGACATCAACGCCATGGACGAGATGCTGACGGAATACGCCGCGGGCTGCGATGTGGTCTACGGGGTGCGCAGCCGCCGGGACACCGACACCTGGTTCAAGCGCACCACCGCCGAGGGCTTTTACAAGGTGATGAAGAGCCTGGGTGCCGACGTGGTGTTCAACCACGCCGACTACCGGCTGCTCAGCCGCCGGGCCCTGGAAGGTCTGGCCCAGTTTGAGGAGGTAAATCTGTTCCTCCGGGGTCTGGTTCCTCTGGTGGGCTACCGGTATTCCAGCGTCTACTACGCCCGGGCCGAGCGGATGGCCGGCGAGAGCCACTATCCCTTGAAAAAAATGCTCTCCTTCGCCTTTGACGGCATCACCAGCCTGTCCATCAAGCCCATCCGCATCATCACCACTCTGGGCTTTTTCATCAGCCTGGCCAGCATCATCGGCATTTTGTGGGTGCTGGCCACCAAGCTGTTCGGCATCACGGTGTCGGGCTGGTCCAGCATGCTCTGCGCCATCTTCTTTATGGGGGGCGTGCAGCTGCTCTGCCTGGGCGTCATCGGGGAATATGTGGGCAAGATCTACAACGAGACCAAGCGCCGGCCCCGGTTCATCATCCGGGAAACCACTTTGGGGAAAGACGCCGAGGTGAAGGACCATGAGTAAGGCAAGCTGGAAGGGCGGAGCCCTGCTGGCCCCGGTTCCCCCGGTGCTGGTGAGCTGCGGCAGCGGCGAAAAGGCCAATCTGCTCACGGTGGCCTGGGCGGGGCTCATCAACACCCGTCCGCCCCGGCTGTCCATTTCGGTGCGGCCCAGCCGCCACTCCTATCCCCTCATCTGCGAAAGCGGGGAATTTGTGGTCAATCTGCCCACCTGCCGGCTGGCTCGGGCGGTGGACTGGTGCGGGGTGAAAAGCGGCCGGGATGTGGACAAGTTCGCCGCCATGCACCTCACTCCCCTGCCCGCCCAGCAGGTGAGCTGCCCGCTGGTGGCCGAAAGCCCGGTGAATCTGGAATGCCGGGTGTTCCAGCGCATCCCCCTGGGCAGCCACGATCTGTTTCTGGCCGACATTGTGGCCATCGACGTGGACGAGGAACTGCTGGATGCCGCCGGCCGGCTGCAGCTGGAAAAGGCGGACCTGCTGGCCTATGCCCACGGGGATTACTATGCCCTGGGCCGCCGGCTGGGCAGCTTTGGCTGGACCGTGCGCAAGAAAAAGCCCCGGCGCTGAATTTTGATCCCTTTTTCGGCAAAAAAATCGGCTTTCGCCTCTTTTTTCACATTTTGGAATTGATTTTTACACCAAAAATCCGTACAATAAAAAGATGTCGGTGATTGCGCACAAAGCGTCCGCCGGCGGGCATCGCCTGCTTTGGGGCAGGGATTTGCCGTTTTGGTATGACAGCAGCAGACAAAAGGAGGCATTGCCGAATGCGAAAGCGTGTGATCCGAATCGCGGTCACGGTGCTGTGTATCCTGCTGGTGATCCTGCTGGTCCTCACGGGACTGGCCTGGTATTACCTGAACAGCAAACTGGACAAGGTCAGCCGCGGCGACGGCATCGACTATACACAGCCCATCGAAGATACCAGTATTCTGGGCGATGATCTGGAGATCGACGAAAAATATCTGGACGTCACCCGCAACGGCGGCGACATCGAACCGCCGGAAGGGGACGTGAATGTACATGAGGACATCGACAACATTCTGCTCATCGGCACCGACGAGCGGGACGAGGAATTCACCCGGTCCCGGGCCGACAGCATGATGATCCTTTCCATCAACAGCCGGGAAAACACCCTGCGGCTGGTATCCCTGGAACGGGCCATCGGCGTGTCCATCCCTGATGTGGGAGACGACTGGCTCACCCATGTGTTTGCCTACGGCGGCCCCGAGCTGCTTTTGCAGACCATCCGCAGCTATTTCAAGGTGGATGTGTCCCGGTATGTGCGGGTGAACTTCTATGTGTTTGAGACGGCCATCACCGACATCGGCGGTGTGGAGATCGACCTGAGCGAGGCCGAAGCCGAATGGCTCAACGACATTGCCCAGGAGGACAAATTTGAGGAAGGCCTCAACCGGTTTGACGGCCCCACGGCTCTGCAGTATGCCCGTATCCGCAAACTGGACAGCGACTGGCACCGCATCGAGCGCCAGCGCAAGGTGATCCAGGCGGCCATCGACCAGGCCCTCACCCTGAGCCTGGACAAGATCGACCTGCTGGCCGACAAGCTGCTGCCCATGATCGATACCAACTTGACCAACGGGGAGATCACCAGCCTGCTGATGGAGATTCCCACTTTGGCGGGCGTGCAGGCCCAGCAGATGACCTTGCCCGCCGAGGATACCTATTGGAGCCAGACTCTGGACAACGGCCGTGTGGTGGTTGCATGCGACTTTGAGCGCAACGCCGAGATTCTGGATATGTTCCTCACCGGCGAGATCGACTCGGTGGAGGATCTGCAGACCGATGAGGATTCCTCCGGTGCAGACAGCAGCGATGCCGATTCCTCTTCGAATTCGGATGAGGAGGACGATTCTTCCTCCCGCTCCACCTATCGCTCCAGCTCCTCCGACTAAAACAGCCTATATGTTCCGCCCCGCGCTGTTGCGGGGCGTTTTTTGTTTTCCCGGCACTTGTGAAAAGGGCGGATTTTGTTTACAATACAAGCAGAAAGCCGGGGCCAAGCCCCGCCACACGCCACCACAGGAGGACACCATGGAACTGGGACTGACTCTTACCCTCTGCGGCCTGGGGGCGGCCTTTCTGCTCCCCGCACTGATCATCGGCTGCAATCTTTTGTACCGGCGGAAAAAATGCACCGCCGAGGGCTGCGGCCTGGTGATCGATATTCGCGTCCGTCACTCCTCGGACAACCGCAGCCTCCATCCGGTCTACGAGTACTGGGTGGACGGGGTGCGCTACACCAGCACCGGGGGCTATATCTCCAACCGGGTTCCCCCGGTGGGCACCCAGGTGGATATCCGCTACGACCCCAACAACCCCCGCAACAGCTATATTTTCGGCTACGACGACAAGGTGCTGCGGATTCTCTGCGCGGTGTTTTCGGTGGTGGGGCTCATTCCCTTTGCTGTCTGCATCGCCATCGCCCTGACCCTGCGATAATGTCCGGCGGATGACTAAAAGGAGAAGGCCTATGTTTGAGCAAGTTTTCTGCGCCGGCCAGGAGGACTGGCAACCCCGGCCGGTGGACGAAAGACTGGTAGAGCCGGCGGCGGAACTGCTGGCCCAAAATGCGGAATACTTTTCTCGGATCGGCCAGCCCCTCCCCGGTCCCCGGGACGTGGTGGAAGACCTGGCAGCGCTGCCTCCCGGCATGACAGCCGAGAGCAAAAGCTATCTGCTGGTTTACCACAAGGGGCAGCCGGCGGCAGTGCTGGATTTTGTCACCGGCTATCCCCGGCCCAGCTGCGGATTTATCGGTCTGTTCGTACTGGCCAAGCCCCTGCACCGCCAGGGCCTCGGCGCCCAGCTGCTGCACCTGCTGGAACAGGCAGCCCGCGGCTGCGGCCTGGACAGTCTGCGTCTGGGCTGCTATGCCGCCAACCTGCCCGGGGCAGCTTTCTGGGAAAAGCAGGGCTTTGCGGTGGTCGAGGAGCGCACCCTGCAGGAGACCAGCGGAGAGCATCTGCTGCTGGTGATGGAAAAATCGATCTAAAACCCAACCATACAACAAACGCCGTTTCCCTCCCAGCGGAAGGAAACGGCGTTTTGTTTATTCCTGTTCTTTGAGGAACCGGTGGTCGGGATTTTCGGAAAAATCCTCCCGGTCCAGGGTGAGGTTGGGGCTGTAATAGGGGTCCCGTTTCAGCGCGACGGCGTGGCGAGCCCGCAGACGGTTCTGCTCGGTGGCGAACCGCTCCTTTTTCACCGGGTCCTTTTCGTCCAGGCCCCGGCTCTTGCTCTCGTAGTGGTAGAGCTGGGCATACGGGGTCCAGGCGATGCGCCAGCCCAATTCCCGCACCCGCAGACAGAAGTCCACATCGTTGAAGGCCACCTCAAAGGCCTCGTCCAGCCCTCCCACGGCGTCGTAAACCTCGGCCCGCACCAGCATGCAGGCCGCCGTCACCGCCGACAGATCCTGCACCGTAGCAGCCCGGAACATATAGCCGCTGCCGCCCCGGCGGGCGTATTTGTGGCTGTGGCCGGCATAGCCACCCAATCCCACAATGACCCCCGCGTGCTGGATGGTGTCGTCGGGATAGTAGAGCATGGCGCCCACTGCCCCCACGCCCGGCCGGGCGCAAAGCTGGAGCATCTCCCCCAGCCACTCCCCATTGATGACCTCCACGTCGTTGTTGAGCAGCAGCAGGTACTGCCCCTTGGCGTATTTGCGGCCGAAATTGTTGATGGCCGAGAAGTTGAAGCCGCCCTGGTACCGCACCACGCGGCAGGAGGGATAGCGCTTTTCCATCTCCTCGTAGTACCGGAAGGTGGCGGGATCGGTGGAGTTATTCTCGATGACGATGACCTCAAACAGGCGGTAGTCGGTCTTTTTGTAGATGGACTGCAGGGCCTTTTCCAGGTCCTCGGTGTGGTCCTTGTTGGGGATCAGGATGCTCACCAGAGCGTTTTCCGGCAGGGGGGCGGTGACCTTGTAGGTGGAGGGGAACAGACCCTCCCTCACCTCGCCGGGCTGGCCCATGGCCGCCAGATGGTCCGTCAGGGCCCGCTTGGCCGCGGCGGTGACATAGGGCTTGGCCCCGGTGCCGCCGCTGGTGGAACCGGCATGGACCCGCCAGTAGTAGAGCACCCGGGGGATATGCACCGGCGGCCCTGCCTGGCGGATGAGCCGCAGGAACAGGTCGTGGTCCTGGGCGCCGTCGCACTCGCTGCGCTCGCCCCCCACCTGCCAGAACAGTTCCCGGCGGAAAACCGCCAGATGGCAGATGTAGTTGCAGCACTCCAGATATTCCGGGGCGTAGTCGGGCTTGAAATGCCCGGCCATGGGGCGGCGGATATCCCGGCTGAACAGCGCCTCGTCGCTGTACAAAAAGCCCGCGCCGGTCTCCTTGGCGGTGCGGCTGGCCCAGTAGATGGCGTGAGGAGCCAGCAGATCGTCGTGGTCAGCCAAAGCCAGATACTCCCCGTCGGCCAGCTCGGCCGCCTGGTTGGTGTTGGCCGAAATGCCCTTGTTTTCGATCTTTTTATACCGGATGCGGCTGTCCTTTTCCGCCGCCTGCCGGGCCCACTGGCCCACCTCGGCATGGGCCTCGTCGCTGGCGTCGGCCAGGCAGAGCTGCCACCGGGGGCAGGTCTGGCCCTGGACGCTGGCCAGCAGCTGGTCAAAATACAGCTTGGGGGTATTGTACAGGGGCACGCAGACCGAGATCACCGGCCAATCGTGGGTGTCGGCAGCCCGCTGGGCAGCCAGCGCCTTTTTGGTGGGCAGAAAACGGCCCTTTTTGCCGAAAAACCGCCGTTTGACAAAGGCTCCGGTGCGTTTTACGGTGGGTACAATTCCATCCTCTTTTAACTTTTGGTTGAAATATCCCGCCAGTTCCCGGGCGCGCTTGAGATTCTGATTCATCATTTATACCCGTAATTCTCGTACAGCAAGGTGAAATGGGGATTGTAGTAGGGGTCCCCGCCTTCCCCCATCATGGCGGCGTATTTTTCCACAAACCGCTGTTTTTCTCCCCGGTAGCGCAGGGCGTTGGCACCTTCGTTGTCGCTGCCCCGGCTCTTGCTCTCGTAGTGATAGGCCTCGGCAAAGGGGGTGAAAACATTGAGATAGCCCGCATCCCGCAGCTTGAGGCAGAAGTCCACGTCGTTGTAGGCCACGGCGAAATTCTTTTCGTCCAGGCCGCCCATGGCGTCGTAGAGCTCCGCCTTCACCATGAGGCAGGCGCCGGTGACGGCGCTCATGTTCTGGGTGGTGGCCAGGCGGTACATATCGCCGCCGCTTTTGCGGGGATGGCTTTTGTGGCTGTGGCCGGCGCTGCCTCCCAGACCGATAAACACACCCGCATGCTGGATGGTGTCGTCGGGGTAGTAGAGCTTGGCGCCCACCGCCCCCACGTCGGGGCGCTGGCTGTATCCCAGCAGCTCGGGGATGAAATCCTCGCTGAGCAGCTCAATATCGTTGTTGAGCAGCAGCAGCTGCTGGCCCTTGGCGAACCGGCGGCCGAAGTTGTTGATGGCCGAGAAGTTGAAGGGCCCTTCGTACCGCACCATCCGGGCAAAGGGATACTGCTTTTCCATCTCCTCGTAGTACCGGAAGGTGGCGGGATCGGTGGAGTTGTTCTCGATGACAATGACCTCCAGCCGGTCGTAGCCCGCCTTGTCCCGCAGACTGGCAAGGCAGCGGTCCAGGTCGTCGGTGTGGTCCTTGTTGGGGATCAGCACGCTCACCAGGGGGCGATTGGTCAGCTGATACCGCACCCGGTAGGCTCCGGGGCTGCCGGCTACCTGCTCCACACTGCCGGCCAGACCCAGCCGGTCCAGCTGGGCCTGCACTGCCCGGCGGCCCGCCTCCAGGGCATAGGGCTTGGCGGCGGCGATGCCCGCAGCGGTGGACCCGGCGTGGCGGCGCCAGAAATAGAGCACCTTGGGAATGTGGTGCACCTTGTTGGCGGCCTCGGTGAGCCGCAGGATCAGATCGAAGTCCTGGGCGCCGTCGTATTCCGGCCGCTCGTACCCCACCTGTTCCAGCAAGGCGCGGGAAAAGGCGCAGAGATGGGTGATGTAGTTGCAGCCCCGGAGGGTATCGGGGCTGAAATCGGGCTTGAAGTGGTATTCTCCCAACTCCTTGAGGTCGCCGGAAAGGACGATTTCGTCGGAATAGATCACCTGTGCGCTGGTATCCCGCACGGCGGCGGCCACCTCAAACAGGGCGTTGGGCTGCAGCACGTCGTCGTGGTCCAGCAAGGTCACATAATCGCCGGTGGCCTTGGCCAGGCCGGCGTTGGTGTTTTCGGCAATGCCTTTGTTTTCCTCCAGGGGGATGTAGACGATCCGCTCATCCCGGGGCAGCAGAGCCTGATTCTTGGCCTGCACGGCCTTGTCCGAGGCGTCGGCCAGCACCAGCTGCCAGCGGCCGTAGCTCTGGCGGCGGACGCTTTCCACCATCTGGCGCAGGAATTTTTCCGGCGTATTGTAGAGGGGGGCCACCACGCTGATAGAGGGCATGCCGGTGGTGTCGGCGGCCCGCTGGGCGGCCAGTTCCCGGCGCAGGGGGATGTCGGCCCGGTACTGCCACACCTGCCGGTGCAGCGCCAGGTCCACCCGGAAGCTCACCTGCCGCCAGGTGGCTTCCACCCCGTCCCGGCGCAGACTGTCGGCTCCCCGCTTTGCCAGGCTGGCCAGGTGGGCCGGCTGCAGCAGGCGGGAAGCCATTCTGCCGATATTGTCCCGCTGGGCGGGGTCTGTTTGCTTGCGGCTCATGCCATCACTCCCGATGCGTCTGTTTGTATTGTTCGCAGACGGTGGCGGTGTCCCCCACCATCTTGAGATGTCCTTTTTCCAGCCAGGCCACCTTGTTGCAGTTGCGCTCGATCTGCTGGATGGAGTGGCTTACCAGAATCACGGTGGTGCCCTTGGCCAGCAGCTCGTTCATGCGGGCCTCGCATTTCTGCTGGAACAGGAAATCGCCCACCGACAAAATCTCGTCGGCGATGAGCACATCGGGCTGGGTGATGGTGGCGATGGCAAAACCGATGCGGGCCACCATGCCCGAGGAATAGTTTTTCAGCGGCACATCCAGGAAGTCCCGCAGCTCGCTGAACTCCACGATCTCGTCGAATTTCTCGTCGATGTATTTGGGAGTAAAACCCAGCACGGTGCCGTTGAGGTAGATGTTTTCCCGGGCGGTGAGGTCCATGTCAAAGCCGGCGCCCAGCTCGATGAGGGGGGCGATGGAGCCGTGGACCTTGGTGGAGCCCTCGGTGGGCTTGTAGACGCCGGAGATCACCTTCAGCAAGGTGGATTTGCCCGAACCGTTGAGGCCGATGAGGCCGAAGAAGTCCCCTTTTTCCACATTGAAGGAAACATTGCGCAGGGCGTAGAACTCGTCAAACTGCAGCTTGCCGTGGATCATCTGTAAAAAGTATTCCTTCAGGCTTTCGCTTTTTTCCCGGGCAAGGTTAAAGCGCATGGACACATTGTTGATTTCGATCATGTTCATGTTCTTTTTCCTCCCTTACATATGCAGAACAAACTTGTCCTGCTGCTTGCGGAACACCACGAGGCCCACAGCCAGAGCCACCAAAGCGCAGCCGCCGCAGACCAGCAGCTCGCTGCCCGTGAGCAGACGGCCGTCCAGCACGGCGCCGCGGAAGGCGGTGATGTACCAGTAGATGGGGTTAAAGCTGATGAATCTCTGCAAAAAGCTCACCGCTGCGCTGGGAGCCAGACCCATGGGATCGTAGAAGATGGCAGAGAAATACATCAGGGCGGTGGTGAAGACGCCCCACAGGTGCATCACGTCCCGGAAGAAGACAGCCAGAGTGGCCAGCACCAGGCCGATGCCCAGGCTGAAGACAAACAGGGTCAGCAGGGGGTAAAGGGCCAGGGGCACCGTGAGGTGCAGGGGAGCCCGGGTGAAGATCATGACGATGATGAGGGCGATGAAGCTGAACAGGCAGTTCACCAGGCTGAAGCAGACCTTTTCCAGGGGGAAAATGTATTTGGGGATGTACACCTTGCGCAGCAAAGTGGCCGACCCCAGAACGCTGCCCATGGCCACGCTGGTGGCCTCGTTGAAAAAGTTAAAGAGCAGCTGGCCGATGATGAGGTAAACCGAGAAGTTGCTGATGCCGCCGCTGCGCATATCCATAATGGTAGAGAACACGATCACCATGACCACGTTCATGAGCAGGGGGTTGAGCACGCTCCACACCACGCCCAGAATGCTGCGCCGGTATTTCAGCTTGAAATCCCGTCCCACCAGGTTATACAGCAGAAAACGGTATCTCCAAAAATCCTTGCAGTAGGCCTTCAACAGTTCCAAGAGGTCTTACCACCTTTCAAAAAATTCAAATTTCTGGCTGGCGAAGGACTCGTGCAGCTTGTCCTTGGCGCTGAGCTTGTGCTCGCAGCCGCAGTCGGGCCATACCACGCCCACAGTGGGGTCGTTGTAGGGGATGCCGCCCTCGGCGGTGGGGTCGTAGACGTCGGTGCATTTGTAGACGAACTCCGCCTCGTCGCTGAGCACCAAAAAACCATGGGCAAAACCCTCGGGGATGTAGAACTGGCGCTTGTTTTCCGCCGACAAAGTCACACCCACCCATTTGCCGAAGGTGGCGCTGTGAGGACGGCAGTCCACGGCCACGTCGTAGACCTCGCCGCTCACCACCCGCACCAGCTTGCCCTGGGTGTGCTGCTTCTGGAAATGCAGTCCCCGGAGAACGCCCCGGGTGCTCTTGCTCTGGTTATCCTGTACAAATTCCCGGTCGATGCCGGCGGCGGCGAACTCGCCCTTGTGGTAGGTTTCCATAAAATAGCCCCGGTCGTCGCCGAAAACGGCCGGCTCCACGATCACCACGCCGGGGATCTCGGTGGAGATGAAATTAAACTTGCCCATTTTGCTTTTTCCTTCCTGGGCCGCTGTGTAAGGCGGCCCCCTTTGCTTTTTCAGGATTCCGCGCACGATTGCCCCTGGGGCCGCCGCGCCGGATCGGATTTCTGCGTCTGCATGCCTTTGTCATGGCATACTGTGTTCAGAATACCACATTTTTCGATTTGCTTCAACTGTATCCGGCCTTCGAGTCCCCTCGGCAGGGCAAAATACAGCAAAAAAGGCAGGGACGCCCGGCGCGGCTCACCGCGCACCGGAAAACGTCCCTGCCCATGGGGCGGGTCAGCCCGCCTGTTCCATCCAGGCGATGGGGTCGAGATAGCTGTCCTCCTGCAGCACCTCCAGGTGCAGGTGGCTGGCCTGGGCGCTCTCGCAGGGGATCTCCCCCACCTGGCCCACCGCCTGTCCGACGGCCAGCTGCTGGCCCTCGGAGACAGTCAGGGGCAGCGCCAGACCGGCGTAGCGCACCGTGACGTCGCCGCACTTCACCTCTACCACGCCGCCCCAGCGGGCGTCCTCCTGGACGGCCACCACCTCGCCGGCGGCGGCGCACTGCACCGTGTCGCCGAGATTTGCGGCCAGATCGGCGCCGTTGTGGGTGCGCCAGTCGCCCAGAGTCTCGCTGTAAATCAGCTCATCGCCGCTGAAGGCCTGCAAGGTCTGCCCAGGCACCGGCCGCGCAAAGGAGGGCGCGGGCGCCGCGGCAGGCTCGCCGGAGCCGGAAGAAGCGGAAGAGGCAGATTCCGGCGTAGGCTGCGAGGAGGAGGAAGGCGGCGATGTCTGCTCCGGTGCGGCAGGCGTGGCAGCAGGGGTAGGCACCGGCACGTTTTCGGTCTTTTGCTCTACGGGTGTATCGGGCAATTCCAGAGGTGGCTGTGTGATCCATTGGTCTTCTCCTGTCTGGGGGGCGCTGGAAGCGTTTTGTTCCAGTTCGTCCATCATGTTGCGGATGGCGGCAAAGCTGCAGCCGGCGGCGGTGAGAATGCACACCGTCATGACCAGATAAAAGCCCTTGCCGCGCAAAAACGCCGCTACGGGGTTGGAACGTTTGTTCATAATCCTTTCTCCTCTTTTTTTCTATTTGCCGTTAGTGTGCGGCGGCGGCGGTGATTTTATGCAGCGGCGGCGGTTGTTTTTTTGTCCGCTTTTTTGTAGAATGAAGGCAAGGAGAAATGTGTACGGATCTATGCGGCTTTTTACCTTACAGGAGGTGATGGTTGCATGAAATTTGTGGCGGGCATCGGCGGCGCCAACGTGGACCTCCACGGCCGGGCGAATGGCCCTGTCCTGCTGCGGGACTCCAACCCCGGACATCTGCATCTGTCCTGCGGGGGCGTGATGCGCAATATTCTGGAAAACCTGGCCCGGCTGGGGGTGCCCACCGCCATTGCCAGCGCTGTGGGCGATGACGGCTACGGCCGCATCCTGGCCGACAGCTGCCGGCAGCTGGGTATGGACACCCGGCTTTTGCAGGTATTGCCGGGACAGCGGTCCTCCTGCTATGTGTCCATTCTGGACGACGAGGGGGACATGCTGGTGGCCATGAGCGACATGGAGATCATCAAGGGCATGGGGGCCGATTTTGTGGCCGGGGCCCTGCCGGTGCTGAACCAGGCCGAACTGGTGGTGTGCGACGCCAATCTGTCCTTTGAGGCGCTGCGGAGCCTCACCGAAAACTGCACCCGCCCGCTCTTTCTCGACCCGGTATCCACAGCCTGGGCCGGCATGATGGCCCCGCTGGCGGGGCGGTTCGACACCCTCAAGCCCAACCGTATGGAACTGCAGGCCCTCACCGGCTGCGACTGCTCCACCCGGGCGGGGCTGGAGGGGGGCTGCTGCCAATTGCTCAAGACCGGGGCAAAGCGTGTGTTTGTGAGCCTGGGGGCCGAGGGCATCTACTACCGGGACTGCCGGGGGGTACAGCTTCACGCCGCCAGCCGGCCCTTCCCTTTGCTGCGCAACGCCACCGGCGCCGGGGACGCGGCCATGGCGGGCATTGTCTGGGCCACCTTGCGGGAGGAATCCCCTTTGCGGACGGTGCAGTGCGCCATCGGGGCCTCCCTCTGCGCCCTTTCGGCGGAAAACACCATCGACGAGGAAATCTCTGCGGAAAAAATCGAAACTATGATAAAGGAGTATGTTGTATGAATCTCAAGGATTATCTCTTTATCCAGCCCGAGATCGAAGCCGCCGTCAAGGCCGGCAAACCTGTGGTGGCCCTGGAGAGCACCATTCTCTCCCACGGCATGCCCTGGCCCGAAAACCTGGAATTTGCCCACAAGGTGCAGCAGGTGGTGCGGGCTGGCGGCGCAGTGCCCGCCACCACCGCCATCATCGACGGCAAGCTGAAGGTGGGCCTGGATGACGCCGACATCGAGCGGATGTGCCGGGCGGAAAACGTGGAGAAGGTCAGCCGCCGGGATCTGCCCATTATGGTAGCCACCGGCCGCACCGGCGCCACCACCGTGGCCACCACCATGATCCTGGCCAGCCTGGCGGGCATCCGGATCTTTGCCACCGGCGGCATCGGCGGGGTGCACCGGGGAGCCGAGACCACCATGGACATCTCCGCCGACCTGCAGGAGCTGGCCCACACCCCGGTGGCGGTGGTCTGCGCCGGCGCCAAGATGATCCTGGACATCGGCCTGACCTTGGAATACCTGGAAACCATGGGTGTGCCGGTGCTGGGCATGGGCACCGAGGACTTTCCCGCCTTCTACTGCCGCAAGAGCGGCTTCGGGGTGGACTACGCCGCCAAGGACGAGCTGGACGCCGCCAAGGTGCTCAAGGCCAAATGGGACCTGGGGCTGCGGGGCGGCGTGCTCATCGGCAACCCCGTGCCCGAGGAATACGCCCTGGACTTTGACGAGATGAACGCCGTGATCCAACGGGCCATCGACAGCGCCAAGGCCGAAGGTGTAAAGGGCAAGCACCTCACCCCCTATCTGCTGGCCCACATCGTGGATTTCACCGAAGGACGTAGCCTGGCCACCAACCTGCAGCTGGCCTACAACAACGCCCGGGTAGCCTCCCGGCTGGCGGTAGAATACAGCAAATTGTAAGATTTTGTCCGGCTGCTTCGTTATAGAAAGAAAAAGCGCAAAGAGAGGTTTATCAGTATGAAAAAAGCACAGCGCATTCTCAGTCTTGCATCGGCACTGGCCCTGGCGGCTCTGTTGACCGGCTGCGGAGCCAAAACGCCCCAGGACGTCTATGCTGATGCCGTGAAAAAGCAGTCGGAACTGAAGGATATGCACACCATTTCGGACATCGACATGGATGTATCGGCCATGGGCATCTCCATGCCGGTGACCACCACCATGGACACCCTGGTGAAAAACAGCGGCCAGTCCGACATGCAGATGCAGATGGATATGTCCATGGAGATGATGGGCATGACCCTGGACATGGGCAGCTACTATGCCGATGGCTGGATGTACATGGACGTGCTGGGCACCAAGGCCAAATCCGAAATGCCCCTGGAGGACGCCATGGGCCAGCAGATGCAGCTGGATCTCAGCGGCCTGGACGCCGAAAGCCTGCAGGAGCTGACCATGGAGGACGGGGAGGACGGCGCCAAGGTGCTGCACTTTACCGTGGACGGCCAGCTGCTCACCGATTCCCTGTCCCAGATCACCGGCGAACTGGGGCAGGATATTTCCAGCGCCGAACTGGGCGTCTGCGACATCACCCTGACCGTGGGCAAGGACGGCTATTTCCGCCAGATGGACTGCACCATGCCCATAACCATCGAAACCGCCGACACCCCCATGGATATGGAGATGACCATGTCCACCCAGTTTGTGGACCCCGGCCAGCCGGTGGAGATCACCCCTCCCGTCGACCTGGACAGCTACACCGAAAGCGCTGGGGCCACCGCATAACCCAAAGCCGGATACCCACACAGCAAAAGCCGCTGTTCCCTTTTGGGGGAGCAGCGGCTTTCTATGTACCGGGATATAAAGTTTTCAGTCCAGCTCGGCGGGGGAATAGTCGATGGGCAAAGTGGCCAGACCGTTGAGCCGGGGCCCGGCGATGTTGCCGGCCAGGTATTCGTAATAGGCCTGGGCGGCGATCATGGCGGCGTTGTCCCCGCAGTATTTCAGCTCGGGCATGCAGAGCCGGGCCCCCATCTTTTTGGCCCCTTCTTCCAGCTGGCTGCGCAGCAGATGGTTGGCCCCCACGCCGCCGGCCAGACAGATGGTGTCGGCCCCGGTGTCCTTGGCGGCCAGCAGCAGCTTGTCGGCCAGAATCTCGGTGATGCGCCACTCAAAGCTGGCGGCCAGATCCGGCACCGAGATCTCCTCGTCCTTCATTTTTGCCTGGTTGACCACATTGAGCACGGCAGTTTTCAGCCCCGAAAAGCTCACGTTGTACCGCCCCTCCACATGAGGCACCGGCAGCTTGTAGGCCTTGGGGTTGCCGGAAAGAGCGGCCTTGCTCACCGCCGGGCCGCCGGGATAGCCCAGCCTCAAAGTGCGGCTCACCTTGTCGAAGGCCTCGCCGGCGGCGTCGTCCACCGTGCGGCCCAGCACCTGGAAATGGGTGTAGTCCTCCACCCGGACGATGTGGCTGTGGCCCCCGCTGGCCACCATGCAGAGGAAGGGTGGCTTGAGGTCCGGATGGGCCAGATAGAGCGCCGCCACATGGCCCCGGAGATGGTGCACCGGCACCAGGGGCTTGCCGGCCCCGAAGGCCAGGCCCTTGGCGAAGTTGACCCCCACCAGCACCGCCCCGATGAGCCCCGGGGCAAATGTGACCGCCACCGCGTCGATGGCGTCCAGGGGGAGGTTCGCCTGTTCCAGCGCCAGCCGGGCGGTGGCGCTGATGTTCTCGATATGGCGGCGGCTGGCGATCTCGGGGACCACCCCGCCGTAGAGATTCTGCTCGGCAGCCGAGGAGGCGATGACGCTGGACAGCACCTCTCGCCCGTCCCGCACCACCGCCACGGCGGTTTCGTCGCAGCTGGATTCGATGCCTAAAATATACATAATGTATAAATACCTCTATTTTTTACAAGTTTTTGGTCATTACGACAGCGTCATCGGGGGGATTTTTGTAAAATCCCCGGCGCAGCCCCGCCTTTTCAAAGCCCAGGTGCTCATAGAGAGCCAGGGCGGGAACATTCCGGGCCCGCACCTCCAGAAAGCAGATTTCGGCCCCTTCTGCGGTCAGACTGGCCAGAGCCTGGCTCAGCAGGGCGGCGGCAATGCCTCGGCGGCGGAAGGCCGGGTCCACCGTGACGGTGTTCAGGCTGGCTTCTCCGGCGGCCAGCTGAAAAGCGGCCAGAGCCACCGGGCGGCCGGCCAGCCGGGCCACAAAGAGCCGGGCCGACTCAAAGGCCAGTTCCTCGGCCAGCTGGGGGCCGGTCCAGGGGTCGGGGGCGTGCTGCTCGATGGCGGTGCAGATTTCCAGGTCGGCGGGCTCCATGGGACAGATCACAAGCCGGTCCATATCAGTGGGCCTCCAGCCAGTTTTTGCCCTGGTTCACGTCGGCGGTGAGGGGCACCGACAAGCTGGCGGCGCCTTCCATCTCCTCTTTGAGCAGCCGGGCGGCCAGCTCGGCCTCGGATTCGGGGCATTCCACGATCAGTTCGTCGTGGACCTGGAGGATCAGCCGGGCGGCCAGGCCCTCTTTTTCCAATCGGTTTGCCACCCGGACCATGGCCAGCTTGATGATGTCGGCGGCGGTGCCCTGGATGGGGGTATTCAGGGCCATCCGCTCGCCCTGGGCCCGGAGGTTGCGGTTGGAGCTGGACAGCTCCGGCAGCATCCGGCGGCGGCCGTAGAGGGTGGTGACATAGCCCTTTTCCATGCCCTCGGCCACGATGTTGTCCATATATTCCTTCACCTTGGGGTAGGCGCCCAGATAGGCTTTGATGAAGTCGTCGGCTTCCTTCACCGACACCCCCAGGTCCCGGCTGAGGCTGAATGCCCCCTTGCCGTAGAGGATGCCGAAGTTGACGGCCTTCACCGAGCTGCGCATCCGGGGAGTGACCTCTTCGGGGGGCAGCTGGTAGAGCCGGCTGGCGGTGGCCCGGTGGATGTCGGCCCCCTGGCGGAAGGCCTCCCGCATGGCTTCGTCTCCCGAGATGTGGGCCATGATCCGCAGCTCGATCTGGCTGTAGTCGGCGTCCAGGAACACCCAGCCCGGCCGGGCGACGAAGTACTGGCGCAGCCGGCTGCCCAGCTCGGTGCGGATGGGGATGTTCTGCAGGTTGGGCTCGTTGGAGGAAATGCGGCCGGTGCGGGTCTCGGTCTGGCTGAAGGTGGAGTGGATACGCCCGTCGGGGCCGATAACCTTGAGCAGACCCTCGGCGTAGGTGGAGTTGAGTTTCTGGTAGATGCGGTATTCCAGAATGTTGTCGATCACCGGGTGGTAGGCCCGCAGGCTTTCCAGCGTGTCGGCGTCGGTGGAGTAGCCGCTCTTGGTCTTTTTGCGGGGCGGCAGACCCAGCTTGCCGAAGAGGGCTTCTCCCAGCTGTTTGGGGCTGTTGAGGTTGAACTCATAGCCCACCTGGTTGTAGATCTCGGCCAGCAGCTGGCCCAGACGATCCCGCAGCTGCTCGCCAAAGGCGGCCAGACCCTCTTTGTCCACCAGGATGCCGTCCTCCTCCATACCGGCCAGCACACCGGCCAGGGGCAGCTCCATTTCACCCAGCAGCTTGTCCATGCCGGCTTCCTTGCAGCCGGTGTCCAAAGCGTCGAACAGACCGGCGGCCACCCCGGCGTCGGGCTGGTCGGGGCAGAGGAAGGCGGGCTGGATCTGGTATTCTCCCGCCAGCCGCTCCACGGTGTAGCCGCTGGCCAGGGGGTTGAGCAGGTAGGCGGCCAGCTTGGCGTCGAAGGTGATATTGCGGCAGCGGCTCCCCTGCTCCAAAGCCAGCTTGTAGAGGGGCTTTGCGTCAAAGACCCGCAGGGCGATATCCTGCCGGGCCAGCAGAGCCGCCAGCTGGGGAGTATCGGGCAGCCAGACTCCTTCCGCGTCCACCACCAGCCAGTTCTGGCCGGCGGCGGGCAGCACCAGGCAGTCCCCGGCGGGCTGGTGGCCTTCCATGGGCTGGGCCGGGCGCTGGGGCAGGTCGGCGGCGGGGGCGGCGGCAGCGGCCTTCACCCCGAATTTTTCCAGCATGGAGGGCATTTCCAGCCGGTTGAGGATGGCGGCGGCGGCCGCGGGGTCCCCCTCGCTGCGCTTATAGGTGCCGGGGGCCGTCTCGATGGGGGCATGGCAGTCGATCTCGGCCAGAGTGCGGGACATACGGGCCTCGGCCTCGTGTTCCGCCAGCTTTTTGCGCTGGCCGGGCTTGATGCGGCTGTCCTCCAGGTTGGCGTATACCCCGTCCAGGCTGCCGAAGGCGGAGATCAGGGCAAGGGCGGTCTTTTCGCCGATGCCCGCCACCCCGGGGATATTGTCGCTGGTGTCCCCCATGAGGGCCTTGACCTCGATGAGCTGTTTGGGCTCCACCCCGTATTTTTCCCGCACGGCGGCTTCGTCCATCACCACCGTCTCGCTGCGGCCCATCTTGGTGGAAGCCAGCAGAATGGCCACGCCGGGGGCGGCCAGCTGCAGGCTGTCCCGGTCACCGGTGGCGATGCGGCACTCGTCCCCCCGGGCGGTGCAGGCGGCGGCCAGAGTGCCCAGGATATCGTCGGCCTCCCAACCTTCCCGGCTCACCATCACAAAGCCCAGAGCCGCCAGCAGTTCCTTCAGCTCCGGCAGCTGATCGGCCAGCTCCTGGGGCATGCCCTTGCGGGTGCCCTTGTACTGGTCGTACATCTTGTGGCGGAAGGTGGGGGCCTTGAGGTCAAAGGCGATGGCCACCTCGTCGGGGGTCTCGTCGGCCAAAAGTTTGGCCAGAATATTCAAAAATCCATAAATGGCGTTGGTGTAGCTGCCGTCGTGGGTGGTGAGCAGCTTGATGCCGTAAAAGGCGCGGTTGACGATGCTGTTTCCGTCCAAAACCAGTAGTTTCACGTTGGGTTCTCCTTCTGTATCCGCCGCGGCGGGTGGATGAAATCTGCAAAGATGCCTGCAAACAGTATACCACAAACCCGGGATTTATGATACAATAATCGGTGCGATGTCCCCTGTGGACACGCCTATTCTTTTATCTTTGTGAGGTTGTTTTTTGAAACTTGGAACTATCCAGCTGCGCCCCGGCGCGGCTCTGGCCCCCATGGCCGGTTTTACCGACGCCGCCCAGCGGCGCATGGCCGCCCGCTTTGGGGCCAGCTTTACCGTAAGCGAGATGGTGAGCGCCAAGGCGCTGACCTTGGGAGACAAAAAAAGCCCCAAGCTCATTGAAAACGGCGAAAACTGCGCCCCCTACGGGGTCCAGCTGTTCGGCGCCGAGCCCGAGACCATGGCCGAGGCCGCCCGGCTGATCGCCGGATACAAATTCGATTTTTACGATATCAACATGGGCTGCCCCGCCCCCAAGATCACCGGCAGCGGGGCCGGCAGCGCCCTGATGAAAAACCCGGCGCTGGCCGGTGACATCGCCGCCGCCGTGGTCAAGGCCGCCGGCAGCCGCCCGGTGACCGTGAAAATGCGGCTGGGCTGGGACGCCGACACTTTGACGGCGGTGGAGATCGCCCGCCGGTGCGAGGAGGCCGGGGTGGCTCTGCTGGCGGTCCACGGCCGCACCCGGGACGAGATGTACCGTCCCGGCATCCACGCCGACCAGATCGCCCGAGTGAAGGCGGCGGTGGGCATCCCGGTGCTGGCCAACGGCGACGTGGACAGCCCCGAATCCGCCCGGCAGCTGCTGGATGCAACCGGCTGCGACGGGGTGATGATCGGCCGGGGCGCTTTGGGCGCTCCCTGGCTGTTTGAGCAGATCGCGGCCATGCTGGAGGGCAAGGACATCCCCCCTGCCCCCCGCCTTGCCCGGCGCATGGAACTGCTCCGGGAACAGGTGGCCGACATGGTGGCCGAAAAAGGGGAATATGTAGCCCTCACCCAGGCCCGCAGCAGCGCCGTCTACTATATGCGGAGGCTGCGGGGGGCTCCGGCTTTGCGCCGGGCCTGCTGCAGCCTGACCAGCCTGTCCGATCTGGACGGGCTGATCGAAAAGGTACTGGAGGAAAACCCCGGCCTGTGATTCACCGCAAAGCCAGCCGGGTGAGCTCGTCCAGGTTTTTCTCGTAACAGGGCAGCAGATGCTCCACAAAATAGTCGGCCTCGGCGCAGCCCATGGCGGCCAGCGCCGCCTTCTGCTGGGCCAGGGCCGCGGAAAATTCCCGGCTTCCGTTCTGGGCCTCTTCCATGCACTTGATAAGGGCCGAAAGCCGGTCGGCTGCCTTGAGCAGCTGGCGCTCCTTTTCGGTGAGCAGCCCGCCCGAGAGATAGGGGGCCAGTTCCTCCTCCAAGGGCCCGGGCAACGCCGCCCGCAAGGTGACGATGCTCTCGGCTTCCAAGGTGTCGTAGGCTTCCCGCATGGCCTGGCTGCGGTATTTCACCGGGGTGGGCAGATCCCCTGTGAGGATCTCGGGGGCGTCGTGGTAGAGCGCCGCCACCGCCACGGTTTTAGGCCGCACCTGCGCCCCGGTGATGCGCCGGGCGATGAGACAGAGCAGGTGGGCCAGCTGGGCGGTCTCGGCGGTGTGCTCGGCCAGGGATTCGGTGCGGGCCGCCCGCATGAGGCTCCAGCGGTGGATGTATTTCATGCGCCCCAGCAGGGCGCTGAAGGGATACAGCTGCACGGAAAAAACTCCTTTCCAAAATGGGATGGGAAGATAAAATCCTGTATCAGTATAGCACAGCCGGCAAAAAGGGCAACACCCGCCGGCCAAGGGAGGTATGCAATATGCTGCAGCCGCAAAAGGCGAAAGGGCGCTACGACGGGGTATGGGCCAGTTTCTGGTTCTGCCTGGCGGGCGCGGCGGCCATCTTCATCCCCTTTATGGTGGTGGACAAGGGGCTGTTCATCTACGCCGGCGACTTCAACAGCCAGCAGATCAGCTTCTGGCAGTACGCCAACGATTTCATCAAACAGGGGGGCGGGCAGTTCAGCTGGGCCACCGACCTGGGCTCCAGCTTTGTCAACAGCTATTCCTTTTATATGCTGGGCTCTCCCTTCTTCTGGTTCAGCCTTTTGTTTCCCTCGGCCTGGCTGCCCTATCTCATGTGCCCGCTGCTCTGCCTGAAATTCGCCGTCAGCGGCGCGAGTGCCTTTGTCTGGCTGCGGCGGTACACCAAAAGCCGCAACCTCACCATTGTGGGGGCCTGTCTCTACGCCTTTTCGGGCTTTACGGTCTACAACGTCTTTTTCAACCATTTTCTCGACGTCATCGCCCTGTTTCCCTTTTTGCTCTGGGCTTTGGACGAGGCGGTGCTGGAAAAGCGCCGCGGCCCCTTTGCGGTGCTGGTGGCCCTGAATCTGGTCAACAGCTACTTTTTCTTTGCGGGCCAGGCGGTGTTTCTGCTGCTCTACTTCTTCATCAAGCTGGGCAGCGGGGAATACAAGCTCAAATGGGGCCATTTCGGCTGGCTGTTCTTTGAAGCGGTGCTGGGCTGCGTCATGGGCTGCGCGCTGCTGCTGCCGGCCATCGTCAGCCTGGCGGGCAACCCCCGCACGGTGGATCTCTCCAGCGGGTTCGGATTTTTGCTCTATGGCCGGGTACAGCAGTACTTCGCCATCTTCTATTCCCTCTTCTTCCCTCCCGACCCCTGCTATCTGCCCAACGTCTTTACCGACGCGGTAATCCGCCACACCAGCATGACCGCCTACCTGCCCCTGATCGGCATGTGCGGGGTGCTGGCCTATCTGCACAGCAAAAAGCGCACCGCTTTGCGCCGGCTGCTCTTCACCTGCTTTGTCATGGCCATGGTGCCGGTGCTCAACTCCAGCTTCTACGCCCTCAATTCCAGCTACTATGCCCGGTGGTACTATATGCCGGTGCTGCTCATGTGTCTGGCCAGCGTCCAGGCTCTGGAGGACAAGGAGATCGACTTCGAGTGGGGCTTCAAGGCCAATCTGGCCATCTCGGCCACCTTTTTGGTCTTTGGGCTTGTCCCCGCCAAGGATGGGGACAAGTGGACCATCGGCGTGGCCCAATATGCCAGCCGGTTCTGGGTGACGGTGCTCCAGGCTCTGGTGGCGGCGCTGATCCTCTGGGTGATCTGGGACTACTGGCGGCATCATCCCCGGTTTGCCAACCGGCTGCTGGGTGCGGTGCTGGGCTTTTCGGTGTTCTATTCGGTGCTGCACATCGCCATGGGCAAATTCCCCCAGTGGGAGGGAGACGCGGGCTACAAGGACCAGATGTACGACGCCAAAACCGAGGTCCAGCTGCCCGAGGAGGGCTTTTACCGCATCGACACCCAGGACGCCCCCGACAACGTGGGCATCTGGCTGGATACATCCAATCTGCGGTTCTTCAACAGCACCGTCTCCCCCAGCATCATGGAATTTTACCCCAGCATCGGGGTCAAGCGGGATGTATCCTCCAAGCCCGCCGAGGAGCTGGAGGCCGATGAACTCAACGTGCTGCGCAGCTTTTTGGGCTGCCGCTACCTGCTGAGCCCGTTGGAAAACGCCGCCTCCACCCAGGAATCTTTGGCCGACCAGCCGGGCTGGCAGCGCATCGCTAACCAGGGGGCCTACGCCATCTGGGAAAACGAAAACGCCCTGCCCATGGGCTTTGCCATGGACTACTACCTGCCCTTGGATGAGTACAACAGTCTGGACGACTCCACCCAGATCAGCCTGCTGCTGCGGGCCGTGATGCTGGATGACGAGCAGGTAGCCCGGTGGAGCCCCTTTATCCAGGAACTGCCCGACTCCCTCACCGGCCGCATGGAAGACCGGTTCGAGCTGGACGTGGCCGACTGCAAGGCCGCCGGTGTGGAAAATGTCTGGACCGACGCCTCCGGCTTCGGCGGCACCATCTCCATGGACCAGGCCCGGGTGGTGGTATTCACGGTGCCCTACGACGAGGGCTTCACCGCCACCGTCAACGGCGTCGAGACCCAGGTGGAAAAGGTGGACAACGGCATGATGGCCATTCTCTGCCCCGCCGGGGACAGCGAGATCGTATTCAGCTACGCCACTCCCCTGTTCCGGGAAGGCTGCATCGCCTCTCTGGCAGGCTGGGTGATTTTTGCCGGCTATATGGGGCTGGTATTGTACAAAAAGAAAAAGCGCCGGGCCGCGCCCCAGCCTGTCTCCATCGCCATGGAGGTGGACCGGGAAGCCGAGCCCGCAGACAAAGGAGAAAACCCATGACCGATCATATCAAGATTCTGGCCGCCGAGCTGAACCAGCCCGCCGACCGGGTGAAGGCCGCCGTGGAGCTCATCGACGCCGGCAACACCATTCCCTTCATCGCCCGCTACCGCAAGGAGGCCACCGGCAGCATGGACGACCAGGTGCTGCGGCAGCTGGCCGACCGGCTGGAATATCTGCGGGGTCTGGACGACCGCCGGGCCGCCGTAAAGGAGGCCATCGAAGCCCAGGGAGCCCTCACCGACGCACTGGCCGCAGCCCTGGACAAGGCCGCCACTCTGGCTGAGCTGGAGGATCTCTACCGCCCCTACAAGCCCAAGCGCAAGACCCGGGCCAGCATGGCCAAGGCCCGGGGCCTGGAGCCTTTGGCCGAGCGGCTGCTGCGCCAGCAGACCGGGGACGATCCCCTGGCCCTGGCCGCCGACTACATCGGGGAGGAAGTGCCCGATGCCGAGGCCGCTCTGGCCGGCGCCCGGGACATCATCGCCGAGATGGCCAGCGACAACGCCAGCCTGCGGGCCCGGCTGCGCACCCTCTACGAATCCACCGGCCTGATCGTCTCCAAGGCCGCCAAGGAGGAGGACAGCGTATACAGCAGCTACTACGATTTCAGCCAAAGCGCCGCGAAAATCGCCGGCCATCGGGTGCTGGCGCTGGACCGCGGCGAGCGGGAAGGCTTTTTGAAGGTGAGTGTGGAGGTGGACGAGGCCAAGGCCCTGGACGCCTGCCTGCGGCACTTCCTGCGTGGCCAGAGCCCCTCCGCCGCCCAGGTAAAGCTGGCGGTGGAAGACGGCTATTCCCGCCTGATCCAGCCCAGCCTGGAACGGGAACTGCGGGCGGCTCTGACCCAGAAGGCCGCCGAGGGCGCCATTCAGGTATTTGGCGAAAACCTGCGCCAGCTGCTGCTGGCTCCCCCCATCAAGGGCAAGGTGGCCATGGGTCTGGACCCCGGCTACCGCATGGGCTGCAAGGTGGCGGTGGTGGACGCCACCGGCAAGGTGCTGGACACCGCGGTGGTCTACCCGGTGCCGGAGTTCAAGCGGGTGGACGCTGCCAAGCGTACCATTAAAGAGATGATCCGCCGGCACAAGGTGGAGATCATCGCCATCGGCAACGGCACCGCCGGCCGGGAAACCGAGCTGTTCGCCGCCGAGGTGATCCGGGAGATGGATATGCCGGTGAGCTACATGGTGGTGAGCGAGGCGGGAGCCAGCGTCTATTCCGCCAGCAAGCTGGCGGCCGAGGAGTTCCCCGAATACGACGTCAACCTGCGCAGCGCCGTTTCCATTGCCCGGCGGCTCCAGGACCCCCTGGCCGAGCTGGTCAAGATCGACCCCAAGGCCGTGGGCGTGGGCCAGTACCAGCACGATATGCCCCCGGCCCGGCTGGCTGCGGCTCTGGACGGCGTGGTGGAGGACTGCGTCAACACGGTGGGTGTGGACCTGAACACCGCCAGCGCTCCCCTGCTGGAGCGGGTGGCGGGCCTGACCAAGACCACCGCCAAAAATATTGTGAAATATCGGGAGGAGAGCGGCGAATTTGCCAGCCGCCGCCAGCTGCTGAAGGTGAAAGGCGTAGGCCCCAAGGCCTTTGAGCAGTGCGCGGGCTTTTTGCGGCTGCCCGGCGCGGCCGATCCCCTGGACGCCACGGCGGTGCATCCCGAAAGCTACGCCGCAGCCCATGCCCTGCTGGACGCCTGCGGCTACACCCCTGCCGACATCGGCACCGAGGCCATCCGTCAGCTGCCCCAGCGGGTAAAGGAAGCCGGGGAAAAGACGGTGGCCGACCGCATCGGAGTGGGCCTGCCCACCTTGCGGGACATCGAGGCCGAGCTGCTGCGACCGGGCCGGGATATGCGGGACGAGCTGCCCCCGCCCCTGCTGCGCACCGATGTGATGAAGCTGGAGGACCTCAAGCCCGGCATGCAGCTGCAGGGCACCGTGCGCAACGTCATCGACTTCGGCGCCTTTGTGGATATCGGGGTGCACCAGGACGGCCTGGTACACATCAGCCAGCTTTGCGACCGCTTTGTCCGCCACCCCGGCGAGGTGGTGAAGGTGGGCGACGTGGTCACCGTCTGGGTGATGCAGGTGGATGTGGCCAAAAAGCGCATCAGCCTGACCATGAAGCAGCCCAAATAATCCTTTTCATTATGCCTTCGGCCCCTTTGCGGGCCGGGGGCTTTTTGTTTGCCTTTTTCTCTCCGGGCGGGCTTTTCGGCGACAATTTCGGCGGCAAATCTTTTCCACAAAAAATGCCCGCCCCGGGGAAAACATCCCGGGGCGGGCGCGAATGATACCAAATGTTGAGTTCAGTCGCCGGTGGCCTGCTGCCAGATCTGGTCGATCTTGGCCTGGGCATCCTCGGCTGCAATAACGGTGTAGCTGCTGGTAGTCTGCTGGCGCTGGGTGGCCGCCGCGGTACCGCCGCCTTCCAGCCGCTTTTCATACTCAAAGTCGATGGTCTCGTCCCGCTCGCTCAGCTGCCCCACCTTATTCAGGTGGAAGGTGTACTGCCGGGCCACCGGCCGGGGCAGCCCCGCCCGCTGTTCCTCGGTCATCTGCTGCACCGTGGGCTGGCTCTCCCAGTCGGCCTGCAGCTTGTCGGCGGGCACCTGCATCACCACATACTGCAAACTGTCGTTCACATCCTGCCGCACAAATTCCATGTCCTCCAGGCTGTACTCGCCCCAGAGGGAGCCGTCCGCCGTGGTCTCCATGCTGCCGCCTGGGGTGACCAGATAGGCCGTACCTTCCCGGCAGACCAGGGAAGTCTGCTGGCCGTCCTGCTGGGAGACCGTCACCCAGTTGTCGGCGTCGATATACCACTGGCTGGAAGTGGTGACGGTTTGGGTCTGCTGGTCCTCCCAGGCGTCGGTGAGGGTAATCTCGCTTTCCACCCGCACAGCCTCCCAGGCCTCTGTCATGGCCACCGCCTGGCGGTAGAGGGTGAGGGGGTCGGAGATCTGCTGCCAAATTTCGTCGATCTTGGCCTGGGCCTCTTCGGCGGTGACAGGGGCGTAGGTCCAGATATTGGTGGAGGTAGTGGTGGCCGACACCGTATTCTCCCCGGCCTGCCGCTCGTTGCCGGATTGGCGCCGGGTCTCCAGCTGGATCAGGTTGCCCTCCTTGTCCAGGCAGTAGACAAACTCTACACTGCTCGTCTTGTCCATGGTGGGCACCACTTCTTCGGGCAGCCCCTCGATGGTCTGCTGCCACTCCTCCTCCAGCACTTCATCCGGCAGCCGCCAGGTGATGCGCTGCTGGCCGTCGGCGTTCTCGGTGCCCACATATTCCAGCTCTGTCACCGACTGCTCTGCCCAAAGGCTGCCGGTGTCCAGGTCGTACTCCTCCAGCCCCAGGGAGCTAAAGCGGTAACTCTCGCCCTCCCGGCAGAGATAAATGGTCTGCTGGCCGGCCACCTCGTTGACGGAAGCCCAGTTGTCTTCATCCAGCAGCCAGTGGGAGCTTGTGACGGATGTCTCCTGCTGCTGTCCGGCCACCTCCACCACGATCTTGCCCTCCATCTCACGCAGCGCCGGGGCCATGGCGTTTACCTCGTTTTCGATCGCCAGGCATTTTTCCCGCTGCTGCTCCTCGCTGGGGGCACAGCCACCCAGAAGCAGGGCCAAACCCAAAACTGCCGAAACCATATACACGCTGCGTTTCATCTGTTTCATCTCCTTTTACACTGTAAATATACACTGGCATCAATACTTTTCTTCACCAGTTATCCTACTTTTACTATACGGGAATTTTTTCACTGTGTCAACGGGATAGAATCATGTTTTTGCGCGCTGTCTGCCAAAGTTTTTATCGCTTTTTTGTAGGTTTTGCTCCACTGCAAAGGCCCGCCTCTGCAAGCGATGCAGGAGCGGGCCTTGCCGTTTTATTTGTGAACTGCCTTTTGCTTTTTGGCTGGTTTTTCTTTTTGGCGCCGGTTTTGCAGCCAGTTCCAGAGAGTGGATTCCAGCACCAGCAGGACCAGCACCAACACTCCCAGGGCCGTCTGGCCGTGGGACTGCTGCCAGCTGCCGCCCTGGATGCGGGTCTGAACGATGTCGCACTGGTCCTTCACAGTGATCTCATTTTTACCCAGAAAATCCCCCATGGTCACCACACAGCTGTCCCCTTGGGGCACGTCGGTGGCCGAAAAGCCGTCGATGCGATAGCGGCCCACGAAAAGGTTCCAGCGGATGCGCACCACTTTCAGCTGGCCTTCCTGGTCCCGGTAGAGCACCCAGTTGGGGGTGCTCTGCCCCTTTTTCGAGCTCACCGGCATGGAGCCCGCGATGTCCAGTATCTCGCAGCCCTCAAAATAGCTCTGCTCGGCCAGCCGGGACTCGGTGAGAGGGGCCGGGATGGTGTGTACAAAGAGACACTGCAGCCCGATGGCCACAAAAATATCCGCCACGATCGCCGCCAGCAATACCAGTCCCAGCAGCGGGCCGCCCAGGGCGCGTTTTTTCTTCTTTTCTTCCATAGTTCTTCTCCCTTCCCCAGCAGCCGGAGGGCCGCTTTTTATATCCAGTTTACCACATCGATCACAGCGGAACAACCTTATTCCAGCCAGGGCTGGTAGCCGGTCTCGGGGGCCGGGCCCCGGCTGGCAGCGGCGGCCAGGTCGGCGGCGCTGTCCACCGGCAGCTCCAGATCGGCCAGCCAGAGGGTGTTGCCGTCGGGCTCAAAGCTGTATACCCGGGCCTTTTCCACCGGCAATCCGCTTTGCTGCAGCTGGTCTACCACCGGCCAGAGGGCCTCGGCAAAGGATTCGGCGCTGGCAAAGCCCTCCTCCGGGCCTTGCCAGCTCACCTCCACCGCCACCGGGAAGGAGCCGTCGTAGACTGCGTTGAGGGGCAGCTGCTCCAGCTGGGCGGTGTCGGCGTCGATGTAGGCGGTGAGGTAAAGGTCGTGCCAGTCGGTGCGGCCGGTGACTGCCCGCAGCATGCCTTCCAGAATATCCTCCACCTGCTGCTCCAAAGTCAGCCCCACCCGGAAGCTGTAATCGTCCCACACGGTGCCGTCCTTATTCAGGCTGAAATAGGTGGTGACGGTGGCGCTGGAATCATCGGCGCTGTGGGCCGCCATGGAAAAGCTGCCGGTTTTGAGCCAGTCGTACCGGGGGGCATGGAGCACCACCCGGTCGCCGTATTTCTGCTGGACATATTCGGTGATGGTATTCTGAAAGGCTAGCATCCCCCAGGGGGTGCCGGAAAAGGAGAAGCAGACCCCCACCCCGGCGGCAATGGCCAGGGCTCCGGCCCATCGACGCCAGCCCCGGCGCAGCACCCACCGGCCCGCCAGCCCGCCCAAAACAAGGCAGCCTGCCGTCCAGGGCAGCACAAACCATCCCGGCACCAGTTCCAGCTGGACAAAGCTGAAAAGCACCGTGGCTGCCGCGGCGCCCCCGGCCAGCTGGGCCCAGCCTGCCCCCAGCAGCGTGAGGACAAATGCCCCGAGAAACAGCCAGGGCACCGTGGAGACAAGGCCGCTGGTGAGCAGCATCAGCCCCATACAGGTGGGCCAGACCAGCAGGCTCAGCAGCCAGTAAGCGCTGAGCCGGGTACGCCGCAGCCGGGCAAACAGCCGCTTTTCTCCCTCGGCGGAAGGAGTGGGCAGGGGCGGCAATTCCCCACCGGCATCTTCCAGCACCCGGCGGCAGGCGGGGCAGCCCGCCAGATGCTGCTGCACCTGGAGGCTGGCCTGCTCCTCCAACACGCCGTCGGCATACAGGGGCAGCAGTTCCCGCACCAGAGCGCAGAGGTCGGTAGTTTTATTGGTCATAGTCGGTCCCCTCCTTCAGCATTTGTTTGGCCCGGAAAAACAGCACCCGGGCGGCGGCTTCGCTCTTGCCCACCACCTCGCCGATCTCGGCGTAGGAAAAACCCGCGGCCCGCAGCCGCACCACCTCCCGGCTGGTCTCGGGCAGGGCGTTCATCCGCTCCAGCACCAGCTGCCAGTCCTCATAGCCCGGGCCAAAGGCCGGAGCATGGAGGGGGGCATCCTCCAAAGGCAAATGCAGCTTCTGGGCCCGCCGCCAGCTGCGGTAGTGGTTGCGGGCGATGCCGATGAGCCAGGTGCGGGGGGTGGAGGCCCCCCGGAAGGCAGGCAGCTTTTGCAGCGCCGTGAGGAACACCTCCTGGGTGAGGTCCTCGGCGGCGGCAGGGCTGCGGGTGAGCAGCAGCAGATATCGGTAGATATCCGGCCTGCACTGGCGATAGAGCTGCTGCAGGTCCTCCACGGCGGTCACCTCCCTTTTTCTTGGCTTCTGCTTATATGTGTCCCCGGCCCGGGGGTTTGTTACAGAAAATTTTGCCTTTTTTGCAAAAAAGCAGCGCAAAGCCCCGGGCCCTGTGAAAAGGCCGGGCAGCTTTGCGCTGCGGATGGTTCACAATGTATCCAGCATGCCGGGCAGGCGGCTGAGCCGGGGGATTACCGGGCAGCCGGCGGCGGCCAGGCGGGCCGGCGGCTGGTGTCCGCCGCTGTACAGTACGCACTGCACCCCCATGGCGGCTGCCACCTCGGCGTCGTGGACGGTGTCCCCGATCATCACCGCCCGGGAGGGGTCGATGCCCGACTGGGCCATCCAGTTCACTCCCAGTTCCACCTTGCTTTTGGCGTAGATGTCCGAAAGGCCGAGCAACTTATCAAAAAAGCCCTGAACACCCAGATGCTCTGTCTGGGCCTGCAAGGTATCGAGGGGGGAAGCGGACAGGATCACCTGCCGCAGCCCCTTCTGCTCCAGCGCCGCCAGCACGCCCCGGGCGCCGGGGGTGAGAGGACAGCCGAAGCTGGCGGGGATGTAAAGGTCCATGAACCGCTGGGCCAGGACCTCGAAGGAATGGCGGGAAAAATCGAAACCGGCCCTGCGGTAGTACTCCTGTACCGGAAAACCGAAGATGCGCCGGTACCCCCGGGTATCGAACTGATTGGGGCAGCCGGTCTCGGCCAGCATCTGGTTGAGCACCTGCCGGCAGAGCTGCACGTCGTCCAGCAAAGTGCCGTTCCAGTCCCACAGGACAAGCTCGATGGCCGCCATACCTTTTCCTCCTGTTATCCCAAGGGGCGAATCAGGCCCCGGTAAAACGATTTTTCAGCGCGGGATTGCGCTCGATGACAAAGACCAGCGCCACGCCCAGCAGACAGGCAACCAGCTCGCCCAGGCCCACGGTGAGGGCATTGAAGCCGAACAGGGCGGCGGTGAACTGGGGCGAATACAGCCAGGTGAGTTCGGCGCCCACGATCAGGGCGTTGAACAGCACCGGAGGCAGCATGCCGGGCAAAGGCAGCCCCTTGATGCGCACAGAAGCCAGCCGGCGGGTGACCAGGGCAGCCAGCAGAGTGGCCAACGTGCCGAACACCACATCCACGGCCATGGTGGTGCCCATGAACACGCCGATGAGGTTGGCCAAAAAACATCCCAGAGTCAGGCCTACCACGGCTTCGGGCATCAGCACCGGCAGCAAGGTGAGGGCTTCCGAGAAGCGGATCTGCACCGGGCCGTAGCTGAGGAAGGGAAGCGCCAGGCATACCGCCGCATAGACGGCAGCGATGAGGGCGCAGCGGACGAGCTTATCAGTTTTCATCATACAATTCTCCCGCGGCTAGATTTTACCCTTCCGGCGCCGCGAGGTCCGGCAAGGGTGGGTCTGGCAAAAGCCAGCGAGCCTAAAATCCTAAGTTGCTCTTTCAGCCAAAATGGCTATCGATTATTATCGCACGGTCTACCGCGCCTTGTCAAGGGGCTGGCCGCCGCAGCCGATAGCGTCCCCGGCCGGTTTTTTCCAGGATCTGTCCTTCCAGCAGGGTTTTCAGGGCCCGCTGCAGCTGGCGGCGGCTGCAGTGCAGCTGAAAGCAGGTGTGCTCCACCCCGGGCATGATCTGGCCCGCGGGCAGGCTTTCCAGATAGGTCAGCAGCTTCTGCTCCACCGTCTGGCAGTCGGCCTCATTCTGGGCCATCACCGCCATCTTTTGGGCCAGAGAGCCCAGCAAAAACCGCAGAAACCGGGCGTCCTTTTCCAGCTGGTCCCGCTGGCTCGCCAGAGGTACTGCCAGGCAGAGGGCCGGCCGGTGGACCTCGATGATGAAATTGGGAGAGCGATAGCCGGCAAACTCCATATCCCCCAGCACTCCCGGCGGCTCCAGCCGCTGGATGGGATAGCGGCTGCCGTCGTCCCGCTGGGCATAGATGGAAAGGCTGCCCTGGACCAGAAAAAGGATATAGGCGTCGGGGCCCTGGCGATAGTTGAGCAGCTCCCCCCGCTGGTAGCTGAACAGGCGCAGCTGCTGGGGCAGGCGGGTGAAGCAGTCGGCCAGGCGATGGCGGCGCACCAGCTGATCGATTTGGTTGGAATCCGGGATTTCCCGCATGGCGATTTCCTTTCTTCTTTGTGACATATG
>DXDW01000225.1 GCA_019115305.1 Candidatus Anaerofilum excrementigallinarum | reverse complement strand
ATTTCTATCCACGCCCTCCGTGGGGAGGGCGACGGGGTGTAGCCACAATGGGTTGACACTTTCGGGATTTCTATCCACGCCCTCCGTGGGGAGGGCGACTGCAAAAGTGCCTAAAAAACAGTTGCACTTTTGTATCAAACCATACAATAGGTTCTTTAATATACAGAGAAATTTTGCCTGAACTACAAAGAAACAGGCAGAATAATCTCTGTTTTACCCCTAAGATTCGGTGCGACTCTCCGGGATAATTTATGTGAACTTGCTGTTCGCACCGGCAGTGTTACAGCAGTAAAATATCATCCTGCGCCCATGCGGGGGAAACGCCCAGCTGTTCCACCTTGCTTTTATACTGGTTTCCCAGCCGGTAAAAACGCAGGCTGTCCTGTTCCGGATCGATCAATTCGGCCAGCTGTGCTTTGAGCAGTGCGTACTGGGCGGCATCCAGAAGACACTCAAATACCGAATTCTGCACCCGCTGCCCATGATCCACGCAGGCTTTGGCTACTTTGCGCAGCCGTTTGCGACCGGCGGCGTTTTCTGTGTTTACATCGTAAGTGATCAGCACCAGCATAACAAATCCCCCCGATTTTCGCGCTATTTCCAGAAAAAAGGCGGATACACGTCTAAATCGCCCCGCAGGGTGCGGGCTAACAGAAGCGCCTGTACATAGGGCACCAGACCCCATGGAATTTTTTCTCCCAAAAACGGGTGCGTCAGTGTTTCTTGCTTGCGGCGCTGCCAGGTGCTCAGAAAGATTTTGCGTCCTTCGTCAGTCAGCAGCACCGCGCCATTTTCCTGGGTCTGGCAATGTTTGGGCGTTACGATCTTCTGGTTGATGCAGGAAAGCACCAGCCGGTCGGCCACTACGGCGCGCAATTCTTCCATCAGGTCCAGCGCCAGGCTCTGGCGGCCGGGGCGGGACCGGTGGAGAAAGCCTACATAGGGGTCAAGCCCCACACCGTCCAAGGCGGCGGCACATTCCCGGGCCAGAAGTGTGTAAGCGAAGGAAAGCAAGGCGTTTACGGCATCCAAAGGAGGCCGACGGCTTCGTCCGGTAAACGTAAACCCACCCCGCTGCTGCAAAATCAAGTTGTCAAACACAGCAAAATATCGCTGGGCTGCTTCGCCTTCCACACCGTTCAACTCCTCCAGGGTGGCGCTGTCCTGAATGCGGGGTAAGGCTGCCGCCAACTGGGCCGAGGTCAGTTTCAGCGTTTCCACAGGTACCCGCTGGGGGTGATCCCGGGTAGCCCGTTCCAGTATCCATCGGGCATTGTAGACCTTGCCCAGGATAAACCCCTTGCCGTACCGGCAGCTAAGGGCGGGATCGTCGGCTACGCGGTATTGCTGTTGGCGCAGCAGCACATTGCCCCGCTCTTCCCCCACAGTACGGGCCAGGAAACGCCCGTTGGGAGCAAAAAAGGCAAGATCCACCCCGCGACGGGCGCAGGCACCCATTAAGGCGGGGGAAGCGCCCGCGTAGGTGAACGACAGGATTCCTTCCAGTGTATGCAGCGGAAAGCGTGCCATCTCGGCTTTGTCCCGATGGACCACCACCGTTTCCCCATCCAGGGAAAGATAGCATTCCGGTGTCAGCACAAAGAGAGTGTTCAGCAGTTTTCGCATAAGGTTTCCTCCCTTAGGGCATCCCGGATATGGATACGGATATATCCGGCGGCATCAGCCTTCCGGCAGAGAGCGGGCAGACACAATTCTTTCAAAGAGCAGGCGTTGCAATGCTTGCCCGGCCGCACCTTGGGGGTATGGCCCCGGGTAAAGCAGTCGTTCATTTCGGCAGCGGTGTGGCGGGTAGCTTCCCGCAGTTCCGGGGTGAATTCCACCATTTCCCGTCGCCGGTCCGCGGCATAGTACAAGGCACCGCGGGGCACATAACACACCAGCATCTCTTCCAGGGCGATGGCCTGAGCACAGAGCTGCAGCCGGTCGGCATCGTTTTGCTTGGCGATGCCGTGCTTGTATTCCACCGGCAGGGGCAGCCATAGTCCCTCCCGACCTTGCAGCGGTACACCGTCCGGATGGGCATGGAACTCCACAACATCACAGATGCCGCTGAGTTTCAGCGTGTGGGACACCACCCGCATTCCGCGGACTGTCAGCAGATTTCCACGCTTTTCCCGCAGGGTATCGTCATGGCAGCGGGAGTGGTCCAGGCGGCCTTCAGCGGTGCGCAGATTTTCCTGCCATTGCTGCTCCAAATGAATCAGTGCCCACTGGCGGCGGCAGAAACAAAAGTGCTGAATGCCTGACAGCAGCAGGTATTCGCCGTCCATCATCCCATCCGCAGGCAGGTCACACCGGCGGGCAGGGACTCCGCCACGGTGACAGTGTAATCCCGGTAGCTGCGGGGCACCGTAACACCCTCGTTGCGGGTGATCTGCACCGCGTCAAACAGTTTGTAGGCCGGGGCATTGCCCAGCTCGGAATCATGGCGGAACACGATCAGCTCCCGCACGGCCATCTTGCCGCGGGCGGCGCTACGGTCGTTTTCAAACATATTCAGGATAGCCTGCCACAGCAGTGCTAGGTCCTCTTCAGAAAAGCCGGTGGTCTTGCGGGCTAGATTGGCCGAAACATACCCTTCCGCCCGATACAGGCCGTAGGGTACGATGTACTTGCGGCCCATCTCGGTGCCTTTTTTCTCAGCGTCCGCCTCGGTGGTGATGGCCACACGGGTGATAGTGACTTCCTGAGGGAGGATGGGGTCCACGCTGCGGGCAAAGCCTAGCTGCACCGGGCCGCGTACCTGACCACAGTTCAGCGCGCCCTTGACGAAGGTGGTCATGACGGCACCGAAAGTGCGAATGTCATAGAAATTCCGGCACATGAAGTCCCGAATCTTTCCATCCAGCGTGGGGTCGTCTTTCTTGGCTGCTTTCAGGTCACCCTGCACGCCCAGATAGGCCAGCGCCTCGGCATCGCTGCGCTGCAGCGGCACCTGGTCCTTGATGTAGATGCGATAGCCGGGGGCGTCCTCTTTGGCGGTTTCCACATAGTTGCGGATCTTGCGCTTCAGGCATACGTCGGTCACCAGGCCGCAGCCGGTTTCGGGGTCGATGCGGGGCATGTTGCCGGCATCGGGGTCGCCGTTGGGGTTGCCGTTTTCCACATCAAAGAGAATGACGAAATCATAGCGGTTTTTGATGGCTTCGGACATGGTTATTGTTCCTCCTTTTTGGTGTACCGTTTCTGGGTCTCGTGGTAATAGCCGATCTGGAAGGCGCTCTGTTCCGGCAGGGTGAGCCGGGCGGGCAATGTCTGGGTAATGCGGGCGTTCAGCTCGGTGATGCGTTTGTTATAATAGGTGGCTAAACCGCCATCCAATTTGGCCAGATGCTTCTGGGCCAGGTTCAGCAAAAGGGGAAAGACCGTGGCCGGGGTGGCCGAAGCGGAATTGAAGTATCGGTCCTTGATTGTAGTTTTACCATTGGCTTTTTGCTGCACCCCTTCCAGCACAGAGAACAGACGCCCCAGTACATAAGGCAAATAATTGCTTTGTTCGTTCAGTTCCACGGTCATGACCTCCTTGAGTTGTTCGTCTTGCGAATTGCGCAGGTACCAGGCTTTGAGAATGGCAGCCCGCCCCCCGGTGATCTGCTTGTCGGCACGGATACGCAGCGTCACGCCGTCCAGCAGGGTGGCGGGATAGGGGGCATCGTTGAGCACAGCCAACAGCAGGTCCCCCGCTAGACGGGGACTGGGGTCGGGGTTGCGGGCGTTCAGGTTCACGGTCTCCCGCACCAGCCGCCATAGGGGCAGGGTGGGGAAGTTGTCGTAGGCGGGGCGGACGATCTCCAGCCGCTCGTAGTGGCGTGTTATGTTGCGGGCCAGTGTGCCGAAACTGTTCTGCCAGAAAA
>DXDW01000224.1 GCA_019115305.1 Candidatus Anaerofilum excrementigallinarum | reverse complement strand
CATTTTCATTAAAATCCTGTATATTATACCATCGCATTAACCCTCTTGCAAGGATTTTCCAGATTTTGGGCATTATGAAAACAAATCCGCAGACAAGGGGAAGTTTTTGCGCAATATTGCCCGCACAACGGGCCAGAAAACCGGTCTTGTGCGGGCAAACAGCTCAATATCCCATTCCGGCGGATTCACCGCCCAGGATACGGATGGCGCTGGAGGTTCCCAGGCGATCGGCGCCCAGGGCGATAAAGCGCTCCATATCCTCCCGGCTGCGGATGCCGCCGGCGGCCTTGATCTTGCACCGGCCGGCCACACAGCGGCGGAACAGCTCGATGTCCTCGAAGGTGGCGCCCCCGGTGGAGAAGCCGGTGGAGGTCTTGATGAAATCGGCGCCGGCCTGGCAGACCAGTTCGCACACCGTTTCCTTTTCCTGCTGGGTGAGCAGGCAGGTCTCCACGATCACCTTCAGCACCTTGTCCCCCACCGCCTGCTTGATGGCGGCGATCTCCTGGCGCACAAAATCCGTTTCGCCGGCCTTGAGGGCGCCGATGTTAATGACCATATCCACCTCGGCGGCGCCGTTTTCCACGGCGGTTTTGGCCTCAAACACCTTGGTGGCGGTGTCGGTGGCTCCCAAGGGGAAGCCCACCACGGTGCACACCGGCATCCGGCCGGCCAGATATTCGGCAGCGCGGCGCACATAGCCGGGGTTGATGCAGATGGAGGCGGTGTGATTTTCCAGGGCCTCATCGCACAGCTTACGGATGTCCTCCCAGGTGGCCTCGGGCTTCAGCAAAGTGTGGTCCACGCGGCTCAAAATTTCTTCACGGGTCATATGCGATCTCCTTTCCGGCTGCGCTGCTGCGCAAAATATGGTTTACAGGGTTTCCCGTCCGCCCAGACCGATACAGGAAAACACGATGGCGCAGCTTGCCACCGCAGCTCCCGCAATGCCCAGGATCAGACCGGTGATTGCCATTCCCTTTCGCATACTGGCTGCTCCTTTCCCGCCGGGTCAGGCCACGGCGTTTTTCAGGGCGTCGGCCACAGCGGCCTTGATGCCTTCGGAGGTATAGGTGGCGCCGGACACGCTGTCCACATCGGTGGTCTGGTTTTCCAGGATGGAGGCCACCACCCAGGTTTCGGCCTTTTCGTACACGCCCTCGGTCTCCTTGTGCTCCTTAAGGGTGATGCTGGTGATGGCGCCGCTGGTCACGACCACCTCCACCGTAATGGGTCCCATCATTCCCTCGCCGGTTCCGGTATAGGTACCATCGATATAGTTGACCTGTTTTTCAGGCAGCATGGGCCCCAGGCAGCTGGCAAAGCAGATCGCCACCAGTCCCACCGTCAAAAGCAGGGCCACAATGGATTGTTTTTTCACCTGACAGTTCACTCCTTCTTCCAAACATATCTCTGTCGGGATATCTCTGTGCCGGCGCAGGCAACACACGGCGCATCATATCATATTCTTTTATATAATACCCGTTTTTTTGCCTTTTTACAAGTCTTTTCCCCCGGCAGCGCCCTTTTCAGACGCAAAAAATCCCGGTTTTTGTCAAAAACCGGGATTTTCCATCCGCTGCTCCAGGGCAGCGTCACAGCTGGCCTGGCAGCCGCTGGTACAGTTCCATTTCGTGGTGCAGCCGGGCTGCCAACTCCGGCGAAAAGCAGTCGGAAGGACAGCGCCAGGTCCAGTTGCCGCCCAAAGTGGAGGGGGTATTGAACCGCCCCTCGCTTCCCAGGCCCAGCAGGTCCTGCATCTGGATCACCGCCAGATCCCCCACGCTGGCCCACACCGAGCGCATCATGCCCCAGTGGTACCCCTCCTGGGGATTCAGCCGCAGGTACTCCACCGCCTTTTTCACATCCTCGCAGCTGGCATTTTGCATCCAGCCGCAGATAGTGTCGTTGTCGTGGGTGCCGGTATAGACCACACAGTTGCGGGGATAGCAGTGGGGCAGATACCCCGACCCGGTATCCCGGCTGTCGAAGGCGAACTGCAGCACCTTCATGCCGGGGAAGCCGGTGTCGGCCAGCAGCTTGCGCACACCGGGAGTGAGGAAGCCCAGGTCCTCGGCAATGATGTTCTGCCGGCCCAGGGCTTTCTCCACGGCCTGGAAAAATCCGATTCCCGGCCCCGGCACCCAGTGGCCGCCGGCGGCGGTGTCGTCGCCGGCTGGGATGGCGTAGTAGGCCTCAAAGCCCCGGAAATGGTCGATGCGCAGCACATCGTAGATCTCCAGCTGCCGGGCAATGCGCCCGATCCACCAGCGGTAGCCCTCCTGCTCCATCCGGTCCCAGGCAAACAGCGGGTTGCCCCACAGCTGCCCCGTGGCCGAAAAGCCGTCAGGCGGACAGCCTGCCACCCACACCGGGCGCAGATCCTCGTCCAGCTGGAACTGGGTGGGATTGCCCCAGACGTCGGCGCTGTCCAGAGCCGCGTAGATGGGCAGATCCCCGATGATGGAGATGCCCCGGCGGGCGGCCTGGGCCCGCAGCTCCTCCCACTGGCTGAAGAAGAGATACTGCACCGCCTTCCAGTAGTCCACCTCCCCGGCCAGCCGGCGGACGGCCTGCTCCATGGCGGTCTTTTCCCGCCGCCGCAGGGCATCGGGCCACTCGGTCCAGGGAGCGCCGCCGTTTTCTTCCTTCAGGGCCATGAAGAGGGCGTAGTTTTCCAGCCATCCGGCCTGGCGGGCACAAAACTGCCCGAAGGCGGCGCTGCCGCTTTGCAGCAGCCGGGCGGCCGCCAGCCGCAGCACCTTGCCGCGGTTGCAGTAGAGCAGACCGTAATCCACCCGGCCGGGCTGGCTTTCCCAGCGCAGCTGGGCGTATTCCTCCCGCCGCAGCAGCCCCTTTTCGGCCAGATCCTCCAGGTCGATGAGATAGGGGTTGCCGGCAAAGGAGGAGAAGGACTGGTAGGGGGAATCCCCATACCCGGTGGGACAGATGGGCAGGATCTGCCAGTAGGACTGGCCGCTTTGCTGCAGAAAATCAAGAAAATCCCGGGCCGCGCCGCCCAAAGTGCCCACCCCCCAGGGGGAAGGCAGCGCTGTAATAGGCAGCAGAATGCCGGCGCTTCGTTTCATGGCAGAATACCTCTTTCCTAATATTAAAGGAGTCTTTCCGTATCCGGAAATACCGGCCGCACGCTCTCCCCGCGGATCAGCTGAAAAGGAACCAGCTCGTGGGCGGCGGGCCGCTGGCTGTAAATGCGGTGGAGCAGCATTTCCCCCCCCCGGCGGGCCATCCGGCCGGTGTCCTGGCAGATGGTGGCCAGGCGGGGCACGCAGTAGCGGGCCATGGCGATGCCGTCGTATCCCATCAAGGACACATCCCCGGGCACCGTCCGCCCCATATCCTGCAGCGCCCGCATCACCCCAATGGCCATTACGTCACTGAGGGCGAACACGGCGGTGAGGTCGGGGCAGCGGCTCAGCAGCCGCTGGGCCGCCGCGTATCCCTCGGACAAAGAGTACCGGCAGGGCTCGTACTGCCGCTCCAGGTCAAACTCCACCTTATGGCGGCGCAGACTCTGCAGGCCGCCCTGCAGACGGCTGTAACCGATCTGGGAGCTGATATGGGCGCTGCCCCCCAGAATGCCGATGCGGGTGTGCCCCTGGGACAGCAGATATTCGATGGCCTGGGCTGCGGCTTCGGTGTCGTCGGTGGTCAGGCTGGACAGATTGGGAAATCCCAGCTCCCGGGCGCTGTTGGTCAGCAGCACACAGGGCAGCTCCAGCTGGCCGAAGCCCCGGGCAAAGTTCTCCAGGTCGCCGCCCAAAAACAGGATGCCCTTGGGCCGGCGCTCCCGGCAGAGCTGCACAGCGTAGGCCACCTCGTCGGCGTCCTCGTCCAGATAGCAGACCACCGTTTCCTCGCCGCTTCCCACCAGCATCGCCTGGGTGCGCTCCACCAGATCGGCAAACAGCATGTTACTGGTTCCCTTCACCACCAGAGCCACCGCCGAGCTGGCCTGCATTTTCAGGTGCCGGGCGTTGGTGTTGGGCTGGAAGCCCTGCTCCTCCACCACCTCCATCACCTTTTTGCGCATGGCCTCGCTCACGTCCGGATGGTTGTTCAGCACCCGGGACACAGTGCCCACACTGCACCCGGCCAGACGGGCGATATCTTTGATGGTCATGGCAGGCAGCTCTCCCTTCGTTTTTTATATGATTTTAACCCTTTACCGCGCCGGCTGCAACCCCTTTGATGATGTGCTTCTGACAGCTGAGATAGAACACCACCACCGGGATCACCGCCATGACCAGACAGGCCATGATGGCGCCCATATCCACCCGGCCGTAGGAACCCTGCATGTTCTGCACCACCATGGAGATGGTGTTGTAGCGGTTGCGGTCCAAGGTGAGGTAAGGCAGAAGGAAGTCGTTCCAGATCCACATGGTTTCCAGAATGCCCACGGAAATGTAGGTGGGCTTCATAATGGGCAGCACCACCGAAAAGAAGGTGCGCAGCGGGGTGCAGCCGTCGATCATGGCGGCCTCCTCAATGCCCAGGGGGATGGATTTGACAAATCCGCAGAACATGAACACCGCCAGTCCGGCGCCAAATCCCAGATAAATGATGATCAGGCCCCAGGGGGTGCCCAAACGCAGGGTGTCGGTGGTTTTGGAGAGGGTGAACATCACCATCTGGAAGGGCACCACCATGGAAAAGACGCACAGCAGGTACAAAAGCCGGGTATACCAGGCATTGACCCGGGTGATGAACCAGGCGAACATGGAGGTGCAGAGCAGGATGACCAGCACCGAGCCCACCGTGAGCAGCACGGTCCAGCCCACCGCTTCCAAGAATCCGTATTGCTGGATGTCGGCGATATAGTTTTGCAGCCCCACAAAGGTCTCCGCCGTGGGCAGCCGGAAGGGCTCCAGGCTGATGGCGGTTTTCTTTTTAAAGGAGTTTATCAGCACGATGAACAGCGGCGAGATGTAGGCCACACAGAGCAAGGAGAAAAACACCGTGGCCAGCCGGCCGAGAAGCTTTTTGGTTTTCATTTACTGCTGCACCTCCTTGGAGCGGGTGATGCGAAGCTGGATCAGACCGATGCCCACCACCAGAATAAAGAACAGAACCGCCTTGGCCTGGCCCACACCCTGCCAGCCTACCCGGCCGTAGAAGGTGTTGTAGATGTTCAGGGCCATCATTTCGGTGGATTTCATGGGATCGCCGGCGGTCAGCGACAGGTTCTGGTCAAACAGCTTGAAGCCGTTGGTCAAAGTGAGAAAGGTGCAGATGGTGATAGAGGGCATCATATTGGGCAAAATCACATGGATCAGCCGCTGCCAGGCGCTGGCGCCGTCGATCTGGGCCGCCTCGGTGAGATCACCGGGAATAGCCTGCAGGCCGGCGATGTAAATGATCATCATGTAACCGATCTGCTGCCAGCAAACCAGGATCACCAGGCCCCAGAAGCCCCAGAAGGTGCTGATTTTCAAAGTGGTACCGAAGTAGGCCAGCACGCCGTTGAAGATCAGCTGCCAGATATAGCCCAGTACGATGCCGCCGATGAGGTTGGGCATGAAGAACACGGTGCGGAAGATATTGATGCCCTTGAAATTCTGGGTAAAGGCCAGGGCCACCAGAAATCCCAGCAGATTGATCAGCACCACGGTGGTCACCGCAAACAGGGCGGTGAACCAGAAAGCGTGGAGAAACTCGGGGTCGCTTATGGCCTTGGCATAGTTGGAAAGCCCCACGAACACCGCGTCATTCACCGTGCGGAACTCGCAGAAGGACAGGTACAGCCCCTGCAGAAAGGGCCAGATGAACCCAATGCAGAACGCCAGCAGCGTGGGCAGTACAAAAACGGGAAAATATCGCTTGATCGCCTTTTCCAAGAAAAAAGCCTCCTTTTTCACCCTGCATGGCATCTTCCCCACCGGGGCTGCCCGGGCTGTATGGCAAAAGCAAAAGGGTGCGGGCGGGCGGCAGCCGCCCACCCGCACCGCGGATCGTTCAGACTATGGTGCGCAGGCTTCGGTCAAAATCAGGACGCAGAGGCGGCCTTTTCCGTTGCCCAGTTGTCCACAAAGGCGGCCCGCACGGTCTCCCAGTTGGCGTCGGTCTGGTCGGCAGCGTAGGTGGTCAGAGCGCTGCCCAGCACGTTCTTCCAGTTTTCAGAAGGCATGGTGGAGAAGCACCACAGCACCGATTCCTTGCCGTCGGCCACATACTGGTTGGCAATGTTCACCAGAGCGTTTTCGCTTTCCAGATTGCCCTTGAAGGGGATCACAAAGCCCATACCGGGGTTGCCGGAAGGCATGGCGCCTTCGCCGCCGCACATGGCCTTGGTGCCCACTTCAGAGCTGACGCACCAGTACATGAAGTCCAGGGTGGCCTGGATATCTTCGGGAGAAGCGTTCTTGTTCACACACCAGTAGTTCTCGGTGCCGGTGCACAGGCCCTGGTTCTCTTCGCCCTCGGCGCCGATGTAGATGGGCAGCATGCCCAGGGTTTCGTCACCCAGCTCGGCCACGTCGGCGTAGGCCCAGGTGCCGTTCTGGTAGAAGACAGCCTGACCGGACACAAACTCGGCGGTGGCGTCGTCGCCGGTCTTGGCGCTCAGCATGGCAGGCTCACAGGTGGCGTTGTTGATGTACAGATCCCAGACGGCCCGGTAGTTGTCCAGGTAGGTGCCCTTGATGGCGTCGGTATCGTCGATGCCGTCGGCCTTGTACTCGTAGTAGATGGGCAGGTTGGCCAGATGGGTCTTGAAGCGCCAGTCGGAGGAGCCGTCCATACCGGCGGAGGTGAAGGCCGAGAAGCCCAGCTCGTCCTTGCGGGCGGTGATGTCCTCTACCACAGCCTTGAAGGAGTCAAAGTCGGTGATGTCCTCCTCGGCGTAGCCGGCCTGGCTCAGCAGGTCCTTGTTGTAGATGATGCCGTAGGTCTCGATGACGTAGCCGATGCCCGCCATGGAGTCGCCGTCCATCAGGGCGAAGGCGTTGTCGCTCAGCTCGCCGGCCACAGCGCTGCCGGACAGGTCGTAGCAGTAGTCCTTCCAGTTGGCCAGACCCACAGGGCCGTTCACCTGGAACAGGGTGGGAGCGCTGCTCTTGGCCATCTCGCTCATCAGAGTGGTTTCGTAGTTGCCCGAAGCGGCGGTGCTCACCTTTACCTCAACACCGGTCTCCTCGGTGTACAGTTTGGCCAGCTCCTGCCACTGGGCGTCCTGCTCGGGCTTGAAGTTCAGGTAGTAGACCGAACCCTTCGCCTCGGAAGTCTGGCTGCCGCCGGTGGAACCGCTGGTAGCCGTGCTGGAAGAACCGCCTCCGCAGCCCGCCAACACACCGAGAACCATGGCGCCCGCCATGCCCGCTGCCAACAATTTTTTCTTCATAATCGTACCTCCATTTTTGAATTGAACCGTTATCGGAAACGTTATTGGAAACGTTTCATTTCTCTGTCTGGTATCATAATATACGCTCCGGGATATTTTTACAAGAGTTATTTTCAGTTTGTTACCAATTTCGGCATCCTGGCTGTGGAAAGGCCTTTTCCCTTGTGCAAGTTGCCGGCACCGGGCCGCAAAAGCGGAAAAAGAGCACAAAAAATGCGCCGATTCCGAAAAACGGAATCGGCGCAGGGCCCTTTGCTAGGCACGCCAGCGGAACAGCCCAAAACTGCCGGGGCTCAGCAGCTGTATATAGCTCCGGGGGCTTTCGCCGCACCGGGCCGGACCTCCCAGCAGCTTTTCCAGCTTCACCGGCTTATCCAGCTGCAGAGTATCCTGCTCTCCCATCTCCCGCAGGGCCAGCACCAGGCCGCCGCCCGCCGGATGGCTGCAGAAAAATCCGCAGACCGAAAAACCGTCGGGCATACTGCCCACCGGCTGTATATCGCACTCCCAGAGGATCTTCCGCCAGGGCTTCATCCGCTCCACGGCCTCGGCCAGCTGAAAGCGCTGGGCGTTGGACAGACCGCTGAGTTCCATCCAGAACAGCGGCTGGGCGCAGATCACCGAAGCCAGCAGCCATTCCAGCTGCCAGCGGCCGGGGGCCAGGGGGTCATTCTCGTAATTCTGGGGATTGCGGGCGGGATTGGGCAGCTCCATCAGCAGCCGCTGGGCCGGCACAAACCGGGACAAACTCCAGAGATTGCGCAAAGTGCGGTGGGGATAATAATTTCCGAAATCGGTGTACCGATTTTCCACAAACAGGCTGCCGTACTGACAGCCCAGCAGCATCCCCATCCGGCGCTGGGCCGTGATGTCCTGCTGCAGATCCACCTGGCCGCCGCTTTCCCGGCATACCCGCTCCAGCAGCTTTTGGTACCGCCGCAGGGCCCGGTCGCTGGGCAGGTTCACGCCGTCCAGCTTGAACACCCGGATTCCCTGCCGCCACAGTCCCAGCAGGGTTTCGGCGTCCCGCTGCCAATGGCGGAACTCCCCCGAAGAATCGGGCGAGAACCACAGTCCCAGCTCCACCCCCTGGCTCTGGGCCAGCCGCACCAGGGGCGCCAGCCCATCGGGAAAGCGCTGGGGATGGGGCGTCCAGAAATCCGGGTCCAGATCGTAATAGCTGCCCCAGGCGCCGCCCTGGGGGCAGGCGGAGTTTTTGGTGCGCCCTTTTTGCCAGCCGTCGTCGATCTGTACGCAGTCCAGCCCCAGCCGGGCGGCCAGACGGATCTCGTCGGCCACAAAGGAGGCGCAGACCCGGCTGTCCCGGCTGCGGTCTCCCCAGGTATTGGAGAGCATCCGTCCCCGGCTCTGCCAGGGGGCCTTCCACAGCATACGGTACTGGCGTCGCCAGCTGCGCCAGAGGCTTTCGGCGTCCCGGGCGGCCCCGATGAAACAGCGGCAGCCCTCCCCGGCCGCATGGCCGGTTTCCATGGGGCTGCTGCCCCAGACTTCCAGCCTTCCGCCTGCCAGACGGAAACCTCCCGGCGCGCCGCAGGCCGGAGCCGCCCGCACCGCCGCCAGCACCTCTCCCTCGGGCCGGGTGCGCAGCAGCAGAGCGGTGCCCTGCAGGCGCAGGTCCTCCCGGGGATATACCGGAGCGCTCTGTTCCAGCACCAGGGCATCCCGCAGATCGCTCTGCTCCCGCAGGGAGATGCACTGCCAGTCCAGATGGACCGCCGGCAGCGCCGCCGCGCAGATCACATCCTCCCCTGCCCGGTTTTCGGGGGAATCGTCCAGTTCCACACCGCCCTCCCCGGCAGAGAGAGAAGGGGCGGTTTCGTCCCTTCCGCCCAGCCAGCGGCGGCGGCAGGCCACAAAGTCGCCCTCAGGCCACAATTCCAGTATCTGCCGCCGGCCGGGCCAGCATAGTTCCAGTTCCAGCCGTTCCTCGCTGCCCTGCCAGGGGCTGCTCATCACCCGATGCTTGAAAGCGGGGGGCGGCAGAGAGGGCGTTTCTCCGCCCGTTCCCTGCCAGCAAAATTCCCCCTCGCAGCTGCGGAAGGCGGCCAGATCCATCCCCTCGCCGCCGCAGATCCACCTGCTTTCCATACGGCTGTTGCCCAGGACAAGTTCCTGCCCGTCCCACTGCACCCGGCAGTCCCGCCATTGAAGTTCCATGCCTTTTCCCTTCTCTCTCCTTGCTCAGCAAGGGGTTACTGTACAGTGCACAGCGCCGGCCTCGTCCGCATCCAGAGTAAGTTCCAGACAGCCGGACAGCCGCCGGTTCACCTCCACCGGCACCGACGCTTCCGCCTTCCAGGGTCCCTGTCCTTCCAGCACCAGCAGCAGGGTGGTTTTGCCGGGCCGGGTGATATCCAGTTCCAGCCGGGCGCTCCGGTTGCCGGGCCCAAATTCAGCTTTGCGCAGATAGGTATCAAAGCCGGTGGTCACGGTGCCGGGACGGTAGTAGCTGGCGAACCACTGGGTCACCGGCGCACTGAGTCCGCCAAACTGGTGCCAGCCGGCGCCCCGGCCGCTTTGGATCATGAAATGCTCAAAGCAGTGGTAGCTGCGCTCGGTCTCTTTGCACCACAGCTCCAGGGCCGTGTCGGCGATGCGCCAGGCAAATTCTCCCCGCCCGGCGTCCAGGGCTGCCTTGAAGAAGAACCACTGGTAGGGCATCCAGACCGCGCCATTCCAGTAGCCCTCCTTGCTATAATAAGGAGCCGACTGGTCCACGGTGGACAATCCGCAGGGACACCACAGCCGGTCCGGGTCGGCCAGCCGCTGCCACAGCAGTTGCTGCTGGTCCGGGGTACAGGCCCCGGCAAACAGAGGCGACGCCCCGTCCAGACCCATGTTGTAGTTCTCCCCGCTTTCGTGGCGGAAAAAGTCCTGGGGCTTGCCCTGCTCGTCATGGAGCAGATAGCTGAAATAGCCGGCCTGCGGGTCCCAGGCATATTCCTGCAGGGCCCGGGTGAACCCTTCGGCGTCGGCCAACAGCTGCGCCTTGTCCTCTTCTTTGCCCAACAGCCCGGCGGTATAGGCCAGCAGACGGGCACAGCGGATGGCGTGGGAGGTGGTCACCACCGGGGTGCAATTAGCTTCCAGACGCTGGGCGTGCAGCCCCTTCTGGGGAGGATAATCGTCCCAGCCGCCGGAATTGTAGAAATAGTCCCAGGGGCGCAGCAGCCCGCTGCCCAGGTTGGCCGTGGTGGAGCCCCCCGCCTGGCCGGTATAGAAACGATAGTACTGCATCAAACGGGGATAGCAGTCCTTCACCAGTTCCAGAGAGCCGGTGCGGTTGAGCAGCTCCCCAAACAGATAGAACTGGGTGGGCACCAGAGAGCCGTGGAAGATGAAGGCGGCCTCATCGTCTCCCTCGGGAGTGAGATAGGCGTTGAGGCAGTCGTAGGCCCGGCGCAGGTCGGCGGTGGCAAGGCCCATGCCGATCATGCCGGAATCCCAGGTGTACAGGCAGTCCCACCAGCGGCCGGGGGTGTTGTGCCGGATGTACTGGCCCCGGGTGTAGACGGGATACACCACATTGGTGAGCAAGGTGGTGCGCATGAGCCGCTGGCCCAGCTGGTACTTCTCCCCTTCGGGCAGCAGCGGAGCGGGGGTTTCGGCGTCCTCCCGCTGCCAGCGGCCGGCCCAATCCAGATTTGCCAGCTGGCGGCAGCGTTCCAGCGCCTGCTGACGGCTGGCAGCGCTGCACACCGCGCCGTAGACGCAGCGATGCTGCCCCGGCTGCAGGGGGATGGGCCGGATAAACAGGTTGGCAAAATGACCCTTTCCGTTGCCCCGCAGCACCGAATTTACATGGTCCTGAACGGTATACCGCAGGAAAACATCCAGCTCGTCGTTTTCGATCTCCCGCAGCTGCCAGTCGCAGTCCTGCCAGACCAGACCGTAGTATTCTTCGGCGTCCCGGTACTTGAGCAGCAGAATCCGCTCCTCCTCCAGCAATTCCATCTCAGGCCGGGGCGCCGGCTGCCGGATCTCGATCTTCACCTGGTCGGCCTCGGCAGCCTCGCAGAGCACCAGGCAGTCCAGCTTGGGCTCCCCTTTCCCGCCGCCGGTGAGCTCCAGCATCACCTCGCCGGCAGCGAGGGGCGTTTTCAGCTCCACCCGAGCAAGGCTTGGTCGCGTGCAGACCGGCAGTTCCAGCTCCTCGCCCCCGGGCAAAGTGAGCAGCCCCGCTTCGTCGCCGGCATTGAGATACCGCACCACCAGACAGGGGGCCGACAGGGGCTTTTCCAGCCGCAGCTTGTACCACACCTTGTCCCCTTTTCCGTTGGGGATCACCTGGCCGAACCGGCCCACGCCGCCTTTGCCGCCGAAGCCCTGGCCCACGCCGTACCCCTTGACAAAGCCCTCCACCGGCTCCTCGCCCCGGCGCAGGCCGTCCATGGCCAGGCCGTCCCGGGGCCGGGGCACCGCAAACCGCAGGTCCTCATGGTCGCAGGCCAGCGCCATCGCCGCCCCCTCGGGCAGGGAGATGTCCGCCCCCGTCACCTCAAAGTTGGTGTAGGAGGGGCTGGGCAGGTGCAGGCTGGCCATCCAGTGCAGCACCAGGTTCTGGGGCTGGTCGGTGTCGTTGCAGCACTCCGCCCGGATCAGGCTGGCGTCGGGCCCCGCCTGGGCGAAGGAGATATCGGTATACACCCGGTCCTTCCATTCCAGCTCGTGGCGGATGGTATACCGGGACAGGTCGGGCCGGGCGTCCCACATATGGTAGCCGCTTTCAAAGGTCACGTTGGGCACGTCCACCCGCCGCCGGTAGTATCCCGGAAACACCGACAGATCAAACCGCACGCCGTTATTTTTTGCGGGAACATGGGAAATGCCGCTGTACTGCTTGGTATAAGGCCCCCAGGCGGGCAATGACAGGTCATGGGATTGGAATTTTGTCTTCATAACCGCTCCTTTCATTGGACGAAAACCAAAAATACCGGTGCGCCCGGCGGCAGGCCGCCCACGGAACACACCGGTATCCGGCCGGCGGCGTTCAAAAGCGCCGGCCCCGGCAGAGGATCAGCCCTTGACGGCGCCGATCATCACGCCTTTTACAAAATACTTCTGCAGGAAGGGATACAGGCACATCACCGGCAGCGTAGCTACAATCATTGTAGCATATTTTAAGCCGTCGCCAATGATTTCTACATCGCCGGTACCGCCGGCCATGTTGCTGATATCGCTTTCGATCAGAATTTCCCGCAGAACCATCTGCAGGGGGTACAGAGCCCGCTCGCGCAGGTAGAGCAGCGCGGGGAACCAGGAGTTCCACAGACCCACGCCGTAGAACAGCACCATAACCGCCAGGATGGGCGCCGACAGAGGCAGAACGATGCGGAAGAAGATGCGCAGATCGTTGTAGCCGTCCAGAGAGGCGGACTCCACCAGCTCGAAGGGGATGGTGTTCTCGAAGAAGGTGCGCATGATGATCATGTTGTAGGTGCTCACGGCAGTGGGCAGCACCATGGCCCAGATGGTGTTCAGCATGCCCAGCTCCTGCACGATCAAATAGGTGGGGATCATGCCGCCGTTGAAGAACATGGTGAAAACAAACAGGCCCATGAACTTTTTGCGTCCGTAGAAGTCCTTGCGGGACAGCGGGTAAGCCGCCGAAGCGGTGAGCACCACGCTGATGAAGGTGCCCAGAACGGTGTAGAGAACGGTGTTGCCGTAGCCGCGCCAGATGCTGTTGTCCTTAAACACCTTTTCGTACATGGACAGGGTAAATCCCTTGGGCAAAAAGCCCACCTTGCCCTGGAGCAAAGTCATGGGATCGCTGAAGGAACCGCTGATGATATGCAGCAGCGGCAGCACGATCAGCAGGCAGAACAGAATCAGAATGATATTCACGCCCCACTGGAAAGCAACCTCGCCGGGGGTTTCGCGGATACGGGTAGGTTTTGTCGCAGTCTTGCTCACCACAGGCTCACCTCGCTTATCTTACGGCTGATTTTGTTGAAGGTAACGATGACCACAAAGTTGATCAACGAGTTGAACAGACCGATGGCCGCCGAGAAGCTGTATTCGCCGTTTTCAAAGGCGCGGCGGTATACATAGGTGGAGATAACGTCGGCGGTGGGATAGGTGGCCTCGTTGTACATCAGCAGGATCTTCTCGTAGCCCACGGTGAAGATGCCGCCCATGCGCAGGATCAGCATGATCATAATGGTGGGCAGCAGGCTGGGCAGGGTGATGTGGATCAGCTGCTGCCACTTGGTAGCGCCGTCCACCCGGGCCGCCTCGTACAGCGAGGGATCGATGCTGGTGAGGGCCGCCAGGTACACGATGGAGCCGTAACCGGCCGACTGCCAGATATCCGACAGCACATAGATGGTCTTAAAGTATTTGGGCTCGGCCATAAAGAAGATAGGGTCGCCGCCGAAAAACTCGATGACCTGGTTGATCAGGCCGTTGCTGGGGGAAAGCAGGGAGGTGATGATGCTCACCACTACCACCGCAGAAATGAAGTGAGGCAGATACACAATGGTCTGCACGCTCTTCTGGAAATACTTGTTGCGCACCTCGTTGATCAGCAGCGCCAGGATGATGGGAATGGGGAAGCCCACCACAATGGAATAGACGCTGATGCCCAAGGTGTTTTTGATCAGACGCAGAAAATAGGGAGAATTGAAGAACTGGACAAAGTGCTCCATGCCCACCCATTTGCCGCCGCTGATGCCCAAAGCCGGCATAAAATTCCGGAAGGCGATCTGGATGCCGTAGAGAGGCGCGTACATAAACACCAGATACCAGATCAATCCCGGCAGCAGCAGCAGGTACAAATAACGGCTGTTCCACATTTTTTTGCGGGCCAGCTGCAAAGGGGTTTTCTCCGCGGGGGATTTTTTGCGCGGCTGGGCAGCCGCTGCGCTTTTACTCATGTTTCCCTCACTCCTTTTGCTGTTATGGTCATAAAATCCGCAGGCGGCAGAATTTTGTCTGCCGCCTGCCGTTCAAATCAGCTGTTCCAGGCGTCCACTACCTCCTGGTAGATGCTGAGCACGTTGTCAATACCCATCTGCTTGACGGTATTCACATAGGTGTCCCAGTTGGACAGAGGCTCGCGGCCGGTGATGAACTTCATCACCATCTCGTCCACATAGATCTCGATATCCGCCATAGCCGCACGGCGTACGGAATCCTGCTCAGATGTGAAGGACAGAGAACCGGGCAGCACATATTTCTTGGACTCCTCCAGGAAGGGGATGATGTACTCCTCTTTGGCTTCCAGCACAGAGGCGTCGTCCAGCTGGCTGGTCTGGGCCGAGCTCAGCACGAAGGGGCCGCTGCTCTGGGCAAAGCTGTAGCTGCCCACAGCCTCCTTGGGAGACAGGCCATCGGGGTTGTTCATAACGTAATCGGTAAAGACAGGCTCGCCGTCCACCATGGTGTAGGTCTCGCCCTCGATGCCCATGTTGACCAGCAGACCGCCCTCTTCGCTGTACATGTAGTCCAGCCATTCGGCAACCCGCTCCACATCCTCACAGCCGGAGGTGATCACAGCGCCCACAATGGCGCGGGGCTCCTGGTCGATGGAGGAATGGATCTGGTAGCCCTCGGGTCCCTGGGGAGGAACGGTAGCGGCCACATGGAAGCCCTCCACGCTGGCAGGCATGGTGGAGTTCTGGGCAGCCAGCAGACCGCCCAAGGGGCCGGCGAAGGAGCCAACCACGTTCTGGGCCAGCTTGGCGCTGAAGGAGGAGAAATCCAAAGTGATGATCTCCTGGTCGATGTAGCCCTTGTTGTACATCTCGTTCATCCAGGTCAGGGCTTCCTTGTACTTCTCCTCAATGGGGCCGTATTTCACCTTGCCGCCATCCTCAGGATCGGTGTAGAAGTCGTCCAGCACGCCCCAGGCGGTGCAGAAGTTGCGCAGACGCTCGATCTCGTAGGCGCTGAAGGGGACCTCGTCGTTCTCGCCGTTGCCGTTGAGGTCGGTGGTCTTAACGCCTTCCCAGTAGGCTTCCCAGTCCTCAATGGTCACAGGGCGCTCCATGCCCAGCTTCTCCAGCCAGTCGGTGCGCACGATGTAGGGCACGTTGCCGGAGACCTTCTCGTCCAGCATGGGCATATAATAAATGTTGCCGTCGGGATAGGTCAGGGCTTTTTCCACGCCGTCCCGCTTGTCCATCTCGGCCTGCAGGTTGGGCATATACTGTTCAATAATGTCATTCAGCGGCAGGAAGACACCCACCTCGGCGTACTTCATTACGTCGGTGGTCTGCATACCCATGATGACATCGGGGATCTCGGTATCCATCATGGCCAGGTTCAGCCGCTCCGCAAAGCTGTCCTCGGGAGGGTTGTCAAATTCAAAATCAATATTGAATTTGTCACCCATGATCTTGAAGATCTCCATCTGGTCCAGGGCAACCTCGTTGCTGGCCTTGGCTTTCAGGATGCGCACGGTGATGCGCTCGTCGCTGCTGCCGCCGCCCTGGCTGCCGGAACCGCCGCTGCTGCTGTTGCTGCCGCCGCAGCCTGCCAGCAGGCCGGCCAGCACGCTTGCCGCAAGCAGTGCACTGATCGCTTGTTTTTTCATTTCTTCTCCTCCTTATACATGCCTTTGGCAGAACTCTCGCTCTGCCCACTTCTCTCCGAGCGGTGCATCAGGCTGTGCATCGCTCGCCTTGACAATATCCAGTATACGTTTCCATTTTTCCAAAATCAAGAGATTTTTGTGCACTTTAGCCAATATTTTGTTAAAAAATTGACCATGATTACTAAACACTGTTCACAAATCGAACTGATTTCTTCCTTTTTTCAGGGTCCTGGCGGAAATTTCAGGGTGGCGGCTATTGACCTTTTTTCTCCCCAAGCCTAGACTGATTGTAATTGCAGAGTTTGCTGCGCGCCGGCCGTGGGCAAGCCAGAAAAGCACCCCTGCCGGATGCCACTTTACGGATTGGAGAGAGAAACATGGACCGTCAGATCACCGCTATTATTGTGGGTGCGGGACACCGCGCCCTTTTGTATGGCAGCTACGCGCTGCAGCATCCCGACCAGCTGAAGATCGTGGGTGTGGCCGACCCCGACCCCATCCGCCGGCGCAAAACCGCCGAGACCTTCGGCTTTGGCCCCGACATGTGCTTTGAGAGCGCCGAAGCCCTGGCCGCACAGCCCAAGCTGGCCGACGCCATCATCAACGGCACCATGGACACCCAGCACGTGCCCACCTCCATTCCCCTGCTGGAGCGGGGCTACGACATGCTGCTGGAAAAACCCTTCGCGGTGAACGAAGAGGAAATGGACCGGCTGGTGCAGACCGCCCAGCGCTGCGGCCGCAAGGTGATGATCTGCCATGTGCTGCGCTACGCGCCTTTCTACACCGCCATCAAGGAGCGGCTGCTGCGGGGAGAGATCGGCGACATCATCAACATCCAGGCCACCGAGCATGTGAGTTACCACCACCTGGCCGTCTCCTTTGTCCGGGGCAAATGGGGCAACGAGCAGATCTGCGGCGCTCCCATGCTGCTGGCCAAGTGCTGCCACGACATGGATCTGATCATGTGGCTCAAGAGCGGCATCGCCCCCACCCAGGTGGCCAGCTTCGGCTGTGACTTCCAGTTCGACCCCGCCAAAAAGCCCGCAGGGGCCGGCAAGCGCTGCCTGGTGGACTGCAAGATCGAGGAGCAGTGCCTCTATTCGGCCAAAAAGCACTACATCGACCACCCCGACCGCTGGGCCTTCTATGTCTGGGATTGTCTGGAGCATCTGGACCACCCCACCATCGAGGACAAGATCCAGTCCCTGAAAACCGACAACATCCACGGCCGCTGCGTCTGGGACTGCAACCACTCGGTGGTGGATCACCAGTCGGTGCTGCTGAACTTCGCCGACGGCGCCACCGCCACCCTGAACATGATCGGCGGCACCGCCAAGCCCGAGCGCAACATCCACATCATCGGCACCAAGGGCGAGATCAAGGGCGTGTTTGACGATTCGGTCTTTGTGGTGCGCACCATCGACACCCCCTCCGAAAGCGGCTACCGGGAGGAAGTGGTGGATCTGAAGATCGGCGGCGACAAAAGCGGCATGACCGGCTCCCACGGCGGCGGCGATCTGCGGCTGGTGGAGGACTTTGTCCGAGTCCTCCAGGGCGCCGAGCCCTCTGTTTCCTGCACCAGCATCCAGGATTCGGTCCGTGGACACCGGGCGGTATTCCGGGCCGAAGCAGCCCGCAAGACCGGTACGGTCCAGCCTATGGAATAATTTCTTTACCCCCCTGCCTGTGGCCCGCCAAACGGCCACAGGCTTTTTTCTTTTCCTTGCCCGTCCGTTTGCCGCCATCCCCTGCTGTCCGTCGGACCGCAGCAGGCAGCTGCCCCGGAAAGCTCCCGAGCCCCTTGCATTTTGCAAACTCCGCTCTTCCAAATCCCCTTTTCACCGGCCCCATACAGAAAAAGCGAACCCCCGGGAACCGTTAAAGTCCCCGGGGGCTCGCTTTTTGCAACGGGAAGGAAAATCCTCCCGCCTTTATTCTTCTTTTTCCGGCGCCGGTACCGCGCCGCCCCGCACAGCCGAAGGCGACATGCCGTATTTGCGGCGGAATGCCTTATAGAAGGTGTTGGAGGTGGCAAAGCCGCACTGGGCGCCCACCTCGGAAATGCTCAGGTCGCTGCCCCGCAGCAGCTCCATGGCGCGGTCCAGCCGCAGGGTTTCCACATATGCCACAAAGCTTCGTCCCGTCTGCTCCTTGAGGAACTGGGAGAGATACTTTTGGGACACCCGGCAATGCTGGGCGGTCATGGCTGCGTTGAGGTCTGGATTGGTGTAATTCTCCCCGATCCACTCCAATATCTTCTGCTGCAGCTGCTGGTTGTGGCTGCGGCGCAGGGCATCCACATGGCTGCATATCTCAAAGCAGCAGTCGCAGAGGTTGCTGATCCGCTTGCGGATGGAAAGGCTCTCGTTATTTTCGCACAGCGGCAGAATATCCGAGCAGCCCACCTGCTGGGCCACATCCAGCAGAATGCAGCGCACCCCATAAAAGGCCTGCTGGAAATTGCGGATGGACAGATTGTCCACATGAAACTGACGCCGCACCAGCTCCTGGGCCTGTTCGGTCTGGGCCGCCATCAGATATTCCCGCAGCCGGTTCAGGTTGGTCACCTCGGGGGAAACCACCCGGCGCAGGCTCTCCGAACTGAGATAGCACACCTTCTGGGTGGGATCGGCATAGGCCACCATATTCCGGGCCTGCCAGTACACCTCGCTCATCTGGCGGATGGTTTCAAAGCAGCCGCTCAGCACCAGGGCCCCGGCGCAGCCCAGCTGGTCGTGGAGCTGTTCGGTCTGGCGGCACAGGTCGTACAGCCGATGTTCCGAAGCATCCTCCAAAGTGAGGATCACCACCACGTCCCCTTCCACCATGTTGCAGACATAGCAGGGCTGGTCATAGCAGCTTTCCACCTGCCGGGCCAGCATCATCAGATGTACTTCCGGGCTGGCTGCCTGCAGCATCTGCGCCCGGGGAATCACCAGCAGATAGTTGTGTTCTGTCAGCCCCAGAACCGCCTGCAGCTCCTTTTCCGCGCCGCTGGGCAGGTATCCGGTTTTCAGCAGCGCCTCCACCTGGCTGTGTTCCAGCTTGTCCCGCACCGATTCCAGTTCCTGGGTAAGCGCCGTACTGCTCACCAGCTTTTTCACCAGGGCTCCCTCAAACCAGTACCGGTTGTCGGGAGTGGCCTCGTCCATGATCTGGCACAGCACCGGACGCAGACGGTTCAGTTCCCGGGCGGTGAACAGAATGCTCAGCAGCAAACTCAGGGCAAAACCGGCCATTACATATCCCAGCATAGCCAGATCCACCTGCCGCAGCTGGCTGGCATATACCCGATAGGGCACACCCACCACCGCCGAAATATGGGGGTTATCCAATTGCATGGAAACAAAAATATGTCTCTCGCCGTGGTAGTTGCTCAGCTGGGTGCCTTCTCCCAGGTTCAGAGCCTTCTGATCGTCAAAATTGTACCGCATCAGCAGATTGTTGTCGCTGTCTTTGAGATAAAACAGGCATTGCTCCTGATTTTCGCCGCTCAAAAACAGGCTGACCAGCTCGTCCAGGGGCATCAGCACCACGAGAGAGCCGTCAAAATCCCCGGCTCCGTCGGAATAGCTCTGCCGCATCAGCAGATAATCGGCTGTGTAGGAGTTGCGGTTCAGGCTCACGTCCTCCACCTGCCACATGCCGCTTGTTGCCTGGTTCTGCCACTGGGTCCACTGTTCCCGGGTCACATTCTGGATGCGCAGCACATTGTCGTAAAACCGCTCGTAGGAATCAACGCTCCGGGTGCCGTCCAGCACCAGCTCGTTGCTGCGGAAGGTGATGTACTGGTAGGTGGAAAAATTCATGTTGTACACCAGATCTCCCAGCAGCTTGTTCACCGCATTTTTCGTGATGCCATCCGCAGTATTCCGCTCGGGGCCGCTCATGGCCAGCAGCTGCACCTCGCTGCTGTTGAACAGACGGTTGGTGGTAAACCGCACACTGTCCATATACCCCTGCAGCTCATTCACCGCCACCGCCATCTGCTCGGCCACGTCGGCCATCTCGGCGCGCTCGGTCTGCTGGTGCATCAGGCTGTAAATCGGCACCATCAAAGCGCCAAAGGCCGCCACCACCGCCAGATAGCCCACCAGACGCCGCAGCAGAATCCGCAAAATCAGCTTTTTCTCCATTCACACCACTCCCCGCTTCACCGTATCCGCCGCAAAACACTTTAAAAAAACACGCCGGAAACAGCGTATAGCCATTTCCGGCGTGTTATCAATGCAAGTTTACAGCCTTGTGCCGGGGATTACTCCTCGACCTCAGCCTCGTCCTGCTGGGCAGCCTTCATGGACAGGCTGATGCGCTTCTTGTCGAAATCGACGTCCAGCAGCTTCACCTGCACCTCATCGCCCACCTTCAGCACATCCTGCACCTTCTCCACGCGCTCGTTGGAGATCTCGCTGATGTGCACCAGGCCGTCCACACCGGGCAGGATGCGGACAAAGGCGCCGAACTTGGTCAGGCTGACCACGGGAGCGGTAAAGACGGTGCCGATGGGGTACTCGTTCTTCAGCTTCTCCCAGGGGTTGTCTTCCTGCTTCTTGTAGCCCAGAGAAACCTTCTTGTTCTCGCGGTCCAGGCTCTTGACATACACTTCCACGGTGTCGCCCACATTCACGACCTCGCTGGGATGCTTGATGCGGTTCCAGCTCAGCTCGCTGATGTGTACCAGGCCGTCCACGCCGCCGATGTCAACAAAGGCGCCGTAGCTGGTCAGGCTCTTGACCACGCCGGTGTAGGTCTTGCCTTCCTCCACGGTATCCCAGAAGGCGGCGCGCTTGGCGTCGGCCTCGGCAGCCAGCACCTCGCGGATGGAGCCCACGATGCGGCGGGGAGGATTGTATTCCTTGATGACCAGCTGCACCTTCTGCTTGTCCAGGGCAGTGTAGTCCTCGTTGCGGCGCAGGGTGGTCTGGGAAGCGGGCACGAAGACGCGCACGCCCTTCACCTTAACCACCAGGCCGCCCTTGTTGACCTCGGTGACATAGCCTTCCAGCACGGTGCCGTTCTCGGCGGCCTCACGCACTTCCTGACGGCCCTTGTTCTCTTCCAGCTTCTTGCGGCTCAGGTTGGCGATGCCCTCCTGGTCACGCACATTCAGCACATACAGCTCCAGCTCATCGCCCACCTTCACAGCCTCGTTCAGCTGCACGCTGGTGTCGTCGGTGAAATCGTCGAACTTCACAATGCCGGTCTGCTTGCCGTCAATGTCGACCTGGATCTCGTTGGGCAGAATGCTGGTCACGACTCCTTTCACAATATCGCCAGCGCGGACCGGCTTCATGGAATCGTTGTTGATCATTTCCTCGAAGCTCAGTTCCTCTTCACGAATTACATCGCTCATCCTGTTAAGTACCTCCTCAATTACAGACGATGGCGTGGAAGCCCCAGCGGTGACCCCCACCCGCTGCACTCCCTGCAGCAGCGCCGGGTCGAAATCCTCGGGGGATTCCACCGCCACTGCCTTGGTGTACTGCCGGGCAACGCTCACAAGCTTCTGGGTATTGGAGGAATGCCTGCCGCCGATTACGACCATCAGATCGCACCGCCGGCTCAGCTCCTCGGCCTCTTCCTGCCTCGCCAATGTTGCATTACATATTGTATCAAAAATCTCGGCGTTTGTATATACTTTTTTCAGAAACTCCGTGCATTCTAACCATTTTGTTACCTGAAAAGTGGTCTGTGCAACTACAAAAGCGGGTTTTTGGCAGTTTTCCGGTGTAGAAAAGCTGCGAAGTTCATCCAAATTTTGGAAAACAAACACCTCTCCGCCGGTATGACCCACGATTCCCTCCACTTCGGGGTGGGTAGGATCGCCGGCCACCAGCAGCAGTTTCCCCTCTTTTTCCGCCCGTGCGGCCAGCCGATGGATCTTGGCCACAAAGGGGCAGGTGGCGTCGTGGACGGCGGCGCAGCGGCTGCGGAGCTGGGCGTCCACGGCGGCGGGCACCCCGTGGCTGCGGATTACCGCCTCGTAGCCGGCGGGGATATCCTCCACGCTGGCGGCGGTGACAGCCCCCCGGGACTCCAGGTCGGCCACGCACTGGGGGTTGTGGATCAGGGGGCCCAGCGTGGCCACCTTGCGGCCCTGGGCCAACAGATCGTAGGTGAGCTTCACCGCCCGGTCCACGCCGAAGCAGAAACCGGCGGTTTTTGCCTTAATGATCTCCATGGGCAGGCTCCTTTCCCGTCTCGCCGGCCTGTTCCAGGGCCTGCTGGGCCCGCTGCCGGTCCTTTTCCTGCTGGGCAGGGGTAGTATTGGCCAGGTACAGCTTCTCCCATTCTCCGGCCAGCCAGGCTTTGGCCCGGCGCAGTCCGGCGGCGCTGCGGCCCTCGGCTTCTAGCCCCAGCTGGGAGCAGGGCATGGGGTCCCCAAAGACCACCGTCACCCGCCTGAACAGCCGGGGATGGCCCTCGGCGTAGAGGATCCGGCAGGGCACCAGGCTGGCGTTGGCGGCGGCAGCCACCACAAAGGCGCCGCTTTTGATCTTGCCGGGCTGGCCGGTGAGGCTGCGGGTGCCCTCGGGGAAGATCAGCGCCCCGCCGCCGCTGCGCACCTTCTGGATGCACTGGTCCACGGCGCTGGTGTCACCCTTGCCCCGATGGACCGGGATCACCCCCACGCTGCGGAAGAACCAGCTGATGAAGGGGTGGATCTCAAACAGCTCCTCCTTGGCCATGACGGTCATTTTGCTTTCGGCCAGACGGCTGATGACGATGAACACCGGGTCGGCGGCGCTCACATGATTGGGACAGAGCACATAGCTGTGCAGGCCACGGATTTTGTCCCGTCCCACCACGCGGATGCGGAACACGATGCGAAATACCACCCAGACCACGCTGGCTGCGATCCAGTATATCATCCGATCTCCTCCCCGTATGCCTTGCGGCGGATCACCGCCAGCAAAGCCTCGAAACTCTGCTCCAGATCCATGTCGGAGGTGTCCACCAGCACGGCGTCCTCGGCCTGACGGAGGGGAGCGGTATCCCGGTGGGTGTCCTGCCAGTCCCGCTTTTCAATGTCGGCCTTCACCTTTTCCTCGTCCACCGGCTGGCCCTGCTGGCGCAGCTGCAGGCAGCGGCGGGCGGCCCGGGCCTCCACGCTGGCGGTGAGGAAAATCTTGACGGTGGCGTCGGGCAGCACCACGGTGCCGATATCCCGGCCGTCCATGAGCAGATCGTGGCTCTTGGCCAGATCCCGCTGCAGCTGCAGCAGATACTGCCGCACCGCCGGATGGGCGGCCACAGCGCTGGCGGCCATGCCGGCCTGCTCCTGGCGGATGGTGAGGCTCACGTCCTCCCCATTGAGATAGATATGCTGCTCTCCGTTCTCAAAGGCCAGCCGGATGGAAATTTCCGGCAGCAGCGCGGCCACCTGGACCTCGTCCTTCAGATCGGCCCCCTTGCGCAGGGCATACAGCCCGATAGACCGGTACATGGCGCCGGTATCCACATAGATAAAGCCCAGCGCGGCGGCCAGCTGCTTGGCCAGGCTGGATTTTCCGGCCCCAGAAGGGCCGTCGATAGCAACCGAAATCATTGGTGAATTCCTCCCTTATATCAAAAGCCTGCCCCTGCAGGCGGGTGAGCTTATTCCTCCCGGGCGGCAAAGCCCCGGGCCGCCGCCATGGCGGTGGCAAAGGCGATCTGCAGATTGTAGCCGCCGGTATAGGCGTCCAGGTCCAGCACCTCCCCGGCAAAATACAGCCCCGGGGTCTTTTTGGACTCCATGGTCCGGGGATTCACTTCTTTTACCGGCACGCCGCCGGCGGTGATCACCGCATGCTGCAGGTCTCCCCGCTCCCGGATGGGAACGGCGAAGCCCTTGAGCAGCCGCACCAGCTCCAGCCGGGCGGCGCGGTCGATCTGGTTCACCCGTATCTCCGGGTCCACACCCCACCGCTCCAGCAGCACCGGCTGCATGGTGGCGGGCACCAGCTTCTGCAGGCAGTTGGCGGCGTTTTTGCCGGCCAGCAGATCAAAGTCCCGGCCGATGCGGGCATACAGCTGCTCGGCGGAAAGGGCGGGCTTGAGGTCGATCACCGCCTGGTAGCGATATTTTTTCAGATCCCGCACCCAAGCGCTGGCCGACAGCACCAGGGGCCCCGAAATGCCGAAATGGGTGAACAGCATCTCCCCCTGCTCGCAGAAAACCGGCTTGCCGTTTTCCTCCAGAGTGAGGGATACGTTTTTCAGAGCCAGCCCCATCATCCGGCGGCAGTCGCCCCCTTCGGCCACCAGGCTCACCAGACTGGGCACCGGCTCCACCAGACTATGGCCGGCCTGCCTGGCCAGCCGGTAGCCGTCGCCGGTGCTGCCGGTGGAAGGATAGGACATACCTCCGGTGGCCACCAGGACCCCGTCCCCCAGAAAGCGGCGGCCGTCCCGGGTCTGCACCCCCACCGCCCGGCCGTTTTCCAGCACCAGGCTGTAAGCGTCGGCTTCCACCAATTGGGCCCCTTGGGCCCAGCGGCAGAGAGCCGCCCGGATATCCTCGGCCCGGTCGCTCACCGGAAATACCCGCCGGCCCCGCTCGGTTTTCAGGGGCACCCCCAGGCTCTCCACCCAGGCCATGGTATCGGCGGGAGAAAAGGCGGCGATGGCCGAATACAAAAACCGGGGATTGGTGCGCACATGGCGCAGAAACTCCTGGCCGTCGCAGTCGTTGGTGACATTGCAGCGCCCCTTGCCGGTGACCAGAATTTTTTTACCCGGCATACCGCTGTGTTCCAGCAGCGTGACCCGGCAGCCCAGCCGCGCCGCCTGGCCGGCGGCGGTGAGACCGGCAGCCCCGGCCCCCACCACGATGAGATGAGACATTGGCTTTTTCTCCTTTGTAGCTTGCGGCCTTTTGTCTGCCCGGAAAGCCGCTTTTAGGCCGGGTCCCCCTCATTTTCAGGGGATTTTCGTATTATTCAGTCGAATTTAAACGAAAAGTATAACAAAATCAACCCTTACGCCAGAAAATCCTCCGGCCAGAACCGTTCCACCGCCTCGCTGGAGCAGTGGAGCCCGTCGTAGAAATCCAGCTGGGTCAGCCCGCAGGACCAGGGATCGTAGGAACCGATCACCCGGATACCCCGCTCCTCGGCCATCTGCCGCACCAGCGGCTCCACCGACAGGATCTGAACGTAGTTGTCGGTCTGGGTCTTGATGTGATCGTAATACGCATTGTTGAAAGGAGGAAGAAAAATACTCACAGTTGTCCCATTTTGCTGCATTTCGTCGAGGAAGGTCCCCAGCTGCTCCACCAGCAGCTGGCTGATCCCGTCGAAATCAGCCATGAGCTCGGGCTTGAAGAGAATGTAGTCCTTCACCCGGTCGTACATATTTTCCTCGGTGACATCCCGCAGGGCAGCGTTGTAGCCGTAGCTGCCGTCGGCCCGGCGCATGTCGGTCTCGGTGTAGTACTCCTCGGTGGGCACCGGGTCCCGGGTGTTCTGCAGCCCTTTTTTCAGGTATTCCACACTGCTCTGGAAATAGGCCAGGCTGACGGCCTGGCTCATCTTTTCGATGCGGGCCTCCCAGTTGCCGGCGGTGGCCAGAGCACGGGTGCCATGGTCGGCGCAGAAATCCCGGTAGCCGCCGGTCATGGCACGCTTTTCCAGGCATCCCTCGGCCAGCATCCAGGGGTCGATGGCCAATACCACCCGGCTGGGGGTCTGGCCGTCGTCCAGAGCCAGCCGCCAGATGGAGATGCAGTCCCGCAGGTCGGCGCCGGTGACCCCGGCACAGAAGGTGGCCTCATCCCCGGTGATCCCGCTGGTGATCTGCATACTGTGGCTGGAGCCCAGGATCAGAGTGTCGATGGCCCCGTCGCTGCGCTCCATATATTCTTGAATCAGCGCCCGGTCATCCATATTGCGGATGTTGGAGGCGTTTTTGCCGTCGGCCAGGATCTGGGCCACCTGGGCCTCGTATCCCGGCCGCAGCACGTTGGCGGGGTCGGCATAGAAATTGACCCCCACAACCAAGGCCACGAAGGGAACAAACACCAGCGCGGCCAGCAGCAGTTTTTTCATCTTTTTCTCCCTCAAAGGGCCCGCAGGCCCGGTTCAGAACTGGCGGTAAATAAAGGAGGACTGACCCAGCACGCCGTAAAAGGCCAGCAGCAGCAGCTGGGCATAGTAGGCGGCCCAGCGTGCCGGAGCCCGCAGCCCGTGGAGCCAGGCGCCCATGGTCTGCCCCTTTTTCTCGGCGGCCCATTCACACAGCTCCACAGCCAGGCTGCCGCCGCCCACTACCAGAATGGCCACCCGGCCGATGCCCATGGCCTTCAGCCCGGCCACAATGGCGGCGGGAGAGAGCAGCGTCTCGGCCCAGCCGCGGCCAAAGCCCGCCCAGATCTGCAGCGCCTGGCCCATGCTCTCGGCCCGGAAAAAGACGATGCAGGCGGTGAACAGCAGGTAGACGATGCCGCACTGGATGAAGGCCTTGACAAACCGGCTGCGGTAGAGGGGATTTTTCTTGGCCCATTTGCGGCGCTTTTTGGCAGTCATCTTGCCCACCACCATAAACACGCCGTTGAGCACGCCCCAGACCAAAAAGCCCAGTCCCGCGCCGTGCCAGACGCCGCTCAGGGGGAAGATGATAAAGATGGACAGCCAGCCCAGCCATTTGCCGGTCCGGCCGCCCACACCCCGGATGGAAAAGGTGAGGGGGGTAAAGACATAATCCCGGAACCAGCTGGTGAGGCTGATGTGCCACCGGTCCCACAGCTGGGTATAGCTGCGGGCGGCAAAGGGACGGCGGAAGTTCTCCATCACGTCGTAACCCAAGGCCTGCATCATGCCGATGGCGATGTCGGAATAGCCGCCGAAATCCAGATACAGCTGGTAGGAGTAAAGCAAAGACGCCAGCAGCAAAAAGGGGCCGGAAAAGCTCTCCACGTCCCCGTAGACGGCCCCCACCATATTGGCCAGCATATTGGCCAGCACAAACTTTTTGTAAAAGCCCCACAGAGCCCGGCTCAGTCCCTGGGCCAGCTGCTCAAAGCTGTAGGGCCGGGGGGCGGCCAGCTGGGGCAGCATGTTGCTCCCCCGCTCGATGGGACCGGAGGTGATCTGGGCAAACATGCTCACAAAAGCCGCATACCGCACCAGATTTTTCTCGGCGGGCTGGGTGCGGCAGTAGACGTCGATGATGTATCCCAGGATGGTGAAGCTGTAAAAGCTCACTCCCAGGGGGGCGATGATCTGCAGCCGGTAGTCAAACAGACCCCGGAGCAGCGCCGAAAAATACTTGAAATAGAACAGCTGGCCCACAAACAGCACTACGCAGCCCCACAGCAGAGCCAGACGGGCGGGCCGGGCCGCGATGCGGTCCATGGCCAGGGCCGCCGCCCAGCTGATCACCACCGCCGCGGCCAGCAGAGGCAGCCACTGCACGCCTCCCGCCGCATAAAACACGGCGTTGGCCGCCAGCAGCAGCCAGGGCTTGGCCCGGGAAGGCAGATTGTGATAGACAGCCAGCAGAGCCGCAAAAAACGCCAGAAAAATTCCCGACTGAAATTCCATTCTCGTTCCTCTCTCCCGGCCCTTTTTCTCAGGGCCTTTAGATTATCGGTCTCCCCGCCGGTCGGACAGATCGTAGTTGCGCCGGCTGGGGCGGACCGAGCCGCTCTTTTTCCCCCATATCACCCGGAAGGGCTGGGCGGAAGGGCCCCGGGCGGTGAAGCCCCGGCGGCGGATAAGGCCGGTACCACGGTACATCCGGGCGGCGGCATGGCGGCGGCCCAGCTTCCAGGCGGCCACAATGGCTGCCCCGCCTCCCAGCAGCACCGCCGTGTACAGCAGGATGGTGCGGGGATCAAAGGAGTTTTTGCGGCCGTAGCCCAGCACGTTTTCCGGTTCCAGGCCCACACTGGCGGTGAGCACCGCCCCTACCCCGCTGAGTTCCATGGAGTAGCTGCCCAGATCGGCGGGCTGGCCGTCCAGTCCGTCCTGAAGCCGCAGATGGATGGTGGCGGAAAAGGGGGTACCCAACGTGTAGATGTCGGGGCTTTCCACCTCAGCCACCACATTGTCGGCGGTGTAGTCCTTCTTTAAATAAAGAGTAATAGCGGGCGCCTGGAGGGTAGCGGTGCCCAGGGGATCGCCTCCGCCCTGGACCTGCACCTGCCGGGTGGGCAGCAGCCCCTCCATGTTCACGGTGTAAAACTCGTTGAAGCCGTATTCAAACAGCTTGGCCGCGTCCACAAACTTGGTGTATTTGGTGGTGCAGTTCATCAAAACGCAGATCAGCCGCCGGCCGTCCTTTTCGGCCAGAGCCACAAAGGTGTGCCCCGCCTCGGTGGTCCAGCCGTTTTTGCTGCCCAGAGCCGGGTCGTAGTGATATTTCTCGCCGTTGAGCCGCAGCCAGTCGGCGGTGGAAAAATACCGCACCTCGGGCTGCAGGTTGGTGGGCTGCATATCGTATTTGATGGAATCGAAAACCTCTTCAAATCCCGGCACCGACAGGGCCCATTTGGTGATTTTGGCCATATCGGCGGCGGTGGTGTAGTGATTTTCACTGTGCAGGCCGTGGGCATTGACGAAATGGGTGTTGTCACAGCCCAGCTCGGCCAGCTTCTGGCTGTAACCTGTCTCCACCTGGTCCAGGCTGCCGCAGACATACTCGGCCAGCACATTGGCGGCGTCGTTGCCCGAGGCCAGCATGGCGCCGTAGGCCATATCGGCCAGACTCACCACCTCCCCTTCCTGGAGGGCGATGTGGGAGGAGTCGGAGGTGATGGAATACACGTCGTCGTGGCTCACCGTCACCTGCTGGGTGAGATCGTTGTTTGCCTTCTCCACCGCCAGGGCCACCGTGAGGATCTTGGTGATGCTGGCGGGATACATGCGGGTATCGCTCTGCTTTTCCGCCAGCACCTGGCCGGTGGAGGCGTCGATGAGCACCCAGGCCGCGGCGGTGATGTCCTGGGGTTCGGCGGCCTGGACCCGGGCGGGCATACAGAGTGCCGCGCAGAGCCCCGCGGCGGCGCAGGCCAGCCCTCGGCGCAGCCCCCGGCCCCGCCTTTTGAGAAAGGCCGTGAGTTTTCCAACAGGGTCTTTCATATATAAAATCGTTCCTTTAATTGTTTTTTCGCCGCAGTCAAACGGCATACTCGCTTTTATTATAGCCGCTTTTCTGTATTTTTCGCAAGTGGCGAGGAAATATTTTCACCACTTTGGGCCCTTTTTGTGGGCAAAACTGCACGCCGCGGCTTGCGGCGTGGGCGAAATCGTGGTATAATACCCTGCGGAAAACAAGCGGAACATACGGCGGCGGGGCGGCTTTGTCCGTTCTGAGGAAAGTCCGGGCTTCACAAGGGAATGGTAACTGCTAACGGCAGCCGGGGGTGACCCCAGGGATAGTGCAACAGAAATAGACCGCCCCGCAAGGGGTAAGGATGGAAAGGCGAGGTAAGAGCTCACCAGCGCACTGGCGACTTTGCGGCTATGTAAACCCTACCAGAAGCAACACCCGTATGGGGCATATGCGTACCCTGCGCGCCCCGGAGGTGGCACGAGCCGTGCGGCAACGCACGGCCTAGACAGATCGTCGTTTAATACAGAACCCGGCTTACGGTTCGGTTGTTTTCCCCTGCAAAGCCCGGCGGCCGCCTGGATTTTCCCAGCGCGGCGGCCGGGTTTTGCCGTTATGGCGAAAACGCCGGGGGCTGCACATGGGCTTTTTGTACAAAAAAGCCTTGCATTTTTTTGTCCTTGCCGCTATACTAATAAATAATAAAGCTGGTTTCAGGGCGGGGTGCAATTCCCCACCGGTGGTATAGCCCACGACCGCGGCTGGTTGGCAGCCGCGCTGATTTGGTGAAATTCCAAAGCCGACGGTATAGTCCGGATGGAAGAAACGGCATGTCCTTGGTTTGCAACGCCGCGCCCTTCTGCACCTGCAGGAGGGCGCTTTTTGCTGCAGAAAAGGCGCGCCGCTGCGCGGAAAACGGCTTTTGATATGCCGTGCCCTCTCCGGCGGAGGGCAGCTGCACAAAAAAGGAGGAGCAAACCTGTGAAAAATCGTATCTCTACCCGCAAACTCATCGCCATGAGCATGCTGGCGGCCATCTCCACCCTTCTCATGTTCCTGGAGATGCCCATTCCCTTCATGCCGCCCTTTCTCAAGCTGGATATCTCGGCGGTGCCCATCATGGTGGGCAGCTTCCTCTTCGGCCCCATCGAAGGGGTGGTAATGGCGCTGCTGAAATCCCTTATCCACCTGCTCAGCACCCAGACCGCCGGCGTGGGCGAGCTGGCCGACTTTCTCATCACCGGCAGCTTTGCCCTCACCGCCGGCCTGGTCTACCGCATCAAGCACTCCCGGGCCGGCGCGCTGATCTCCTGTGTGGCCAGCATTGCGGTCATCACCATTGTGGGCGCTCTGGCCAACTATTTCCTGCTGCTGCCCTTCTACGCCAGCGCCTATATGCCCTACGACGCCATCATCGCCGCCTGCCAGGCCATCAACCCCGCCATCACCGATATCAAGGGCTACATTCTCTTCGGCGTGGTGCCCTTCAATCTGCTCAAGGGCACCGTGGTGGCCATCATCACCTTTGCGGTGTATAAGCGGCTGTCGGGGGTATTCCACCGCTGGATGGAAGCGTCCCAGCCCCGCAAGGCCTGATTCCCACAATCTATTCTTATTATAATAAAGGGCAGAGCGCCTTCCCCATGGCGGGAAAAGCGCTTCGCCCTTTTGTCATGCCTGCGGGCCTCTGCCGTCCACATATTCCTCCGGCGGCAGCACTTCCGGCTCCGGCGGCCTTCCCCCTCGGCGGATTCTGGACACAAGAGCCCAGCTGCCCGACAGGAAAAATCCAACGACGGTCAGCGCCGCCCCAAAGAGCAGAAACACCACCAGATTGTGCAGGCTGGGCTGCAAAATGTCGGTGGAATCGGCGGGGTTGTCGGGGTCGTATTTGATCCGGATCGTCTCCCCCGGCTCCATATCCCGGTCCCGGTTGTAGAGCCGGCCGGTGTATTGCTCCCCTTTTGCTTCATAGGCGTAGTCAATATCGTAGCTGACGCTCCTGCCCCGGCGGCTGCGGGAATATTCTCCCTCAGAGCCGGTCACCCAGGCGGCGGCCGGGACCCAGTCCTGCTGGTGCCATTCCACGATGTAGTTGAAGATGCCCTCTCCCACCATCCGGATGCCCAGCACCAGCACCAAAATTCCCATGATCCGAAAGATCGCCAGGAACAAAAATCCCTGTATCCGTTTTCCCATGGTTTGCCCCTCCTTTTGCTTTCCGGCAGAGCCGCCGCCCTTTTCCGTCCAAAAGAGCCCCGCGCCTAAAAAACGCGGAGCTCTGCCTGGTAAAATTTACTGTATGTATCTATCACACCCACCCGTAGCACTGCACCGGGCTGGTGACCTGCACCAGATAGGGCTGGGCGTACTCGATCTTGATCTGCTTGATGAACCGCCGGATCACCCCGCCGTGGGTCACCACCACGATCTTGTCGTAGTGGGCATACCGGTCCAGCACCGGACAGACCCGGGCCGAAAGCTGGCTCACCGTCTCCCATTTGCGGGTCTCTCCCGGGGGATATTCCCCGTGACAGGCCAGAAAATCCTGGTGCAGCCGCTCGATCTCCCGCAGGCTGTCGCAGCGGCCGGTGAGGTCCTTTTCCAGTTCCCGCAGATCCAGTTCCACCCGCATTTCCAGCCCGGTGATCCGGCAGATCTCGGCGGCGGTCTGCATGGCCCGGGTATAGGGCGATGTCACCAGAAGCTGGGCTCCCTCCAGCAGAGGGCTGGCCGCAGCCCGCCGGGCCTGCTCCACACCCCGGGGAGTGAGGGGGACCAGGTCGTACCCGTGGCCCACAAATCCCCGGTTTTCCAGCATACTTCGGTCCGGTTCTCCATGACGGATCAAGACAAGTTCCATAAGCACCTCCCGGCCCCGGCAGGGCCCTGTACGCGGCTGGCACTGGAATAGGTTCCGATGGCTCTTTGGTTATACTTTATTATACCGCAGCCCCCAGAACAGAGCAACAAATTTTTCGAAAAATCGTTATTTTCATGGATTGCGCCAAAAAAAGCCGCCGGGTTTCGGCACAAGCGAAGCCCGGCGGCAAAAATTTTATTCCCGCGCCAACTGGTTGAGGGTGAGGATAGCCCGGCAGAGCTCCTCAGGGGTGACGGCAAAGGGCATATTGCCCATGGAAAATTCGGGGGCACAGGCCTTTTCCGCCGCCAGCAGCAGCATCTCTTCTCCCAGCTGTCCGCAGCCCAGGTCTTCCAGGCAGACCGGCAGTCCCACATGGCGGCAGAACTCCATCACCCGGGGCAGTTCGGCCTGGTCCTTTTCCAGCACCAGCTGCACCAGAGTGCCGAAGGCGGCCAGTTCTCCGTGCATGGCCGGCGACAGGCTCAGCCGGGCAAAGCCGTTGGCCACGGCGTGGGCCGCCGCCAGACCGCCGTTTTCAAAGCCCAGGCCGCTGAGGTAGAGGTTCACCTCGATCACCTGCTCCACGGCGCTGGTCAGTTGGCCGGCCTTGACGTCCTCCAGTGCCTTTTCGCCGCTGGCAAACAGAATATCCCGGCATCCCCGGGCCAGAGAGAGGGCCGCCACGCCGCAGCATCCCCCGGCTCCGGTGGTTCCTCCCGAAAGGGTACAGGCCCGGGCCTCGTACCAGGTGGAGAGGGCGTCGCCCATGCCCGCGGCCAGCAGCCGGGGCGGCGCCGCCGCGATGACCTGGCTGTCGGCCAGCACCATCTGGGGATTGTGGGCCAGAGGCAGATACCGGTCCAGCCGGCCGTCCTCGGTATACAGCACCGCCAGGGCGCTGGAAGCCGCGTCGCTGGAGGCCGCCGTGGGGGCCACCGCCACCGGCACCTTGGCAAAATGGGCCACCGCTTTGGCGGTGTCCAGCACCTTGCCGCCGCCGATGCCCACCACCAGGCCGCCGTGGCAGCGCAGCAGGGCGCTCTGCAGCCGGTTGATCTCGGCGTTGCAGCACTCGCCCCCGAATTCTTCCAGTTCGGCCCGCAGCCCTTCCCGGGTAAAGCCCGCCTTGATGGCGGCAGCCTGCTGGCGCAGGATATGATCGGCCGCAATGACCAGCACATGGCCGGTATTGCACCAGGGCCGGCACCAGCGGCCCAGCTCCCGCAGAAGGCCCGGTTTCTGGATATATTTTACCGGTGCGCCGTTGACGATTGCCTGTTTCGTTTCCATTGTCTGTTCCTCGTTTTCCAAGATTTGGGGCTCATTCCGCCCCGGCGATGGCCCGCACCACTTCGGCCGCCAGCATCAGCCCGGCGCAGCCGGGCACAAAGGCGGCGCTGCCAGGGGTGCTTTTTTTGGCATTACCCGGCCGGTCCCCCGCCGCCTGGGGAGTGGTGTCCCCGGCGTGGCGGATGGGGGGCTCGGTGGAATAGACCACCCGCACCCGGCCCAGTCCCCGGGCCTTGCATTCCCGGCGCATCACCCGGGCCAAGGGGCAGCCCTGGGTTTTGTCCAGCCAGGTGACCTCCAGCTTTTCGGGATGCAGCTTGTTGCCGGTGCCCATGCAGCTGATCACCGGCACCCCGGCCTCCTTGGCCCGCCGGATGATCTCCAGCTTGGCGCTCACGGTGTCCACCGCGTCGATGACATAATCGTACCCCGCAAAGGGCAGCTGATCGGCTGTTTCCGGGGTGTAGAACAGCCGCACCGGCGTCACCCGGCAACCGGGGGCAATGTCGGCAATGCGCCGGGCCGCCACCTCGGCTTTGGACTGGCCCAAAGTGCTGCGCAGGGCCACCAACTGGCGGTTGAGGTTGCTTTCGGCCACCACATCGTCATCCACCAGGGTAAGGGCCCCTACCCCGCTGCGGGCCAGAGCCTCGGCGGTATAGCTGCCCACTCCGCCCAGGCCAAAGAGCAGCACATGGGCGCCGGCCAGTTTTTCCATGCCCTGCGCTCCCAGCAGCAGGGCGGTGCGCTCCTCCATCCCCATCAGCGCACAAAGGTCATGTCCAGGTTGGTCTGCCAGCTCTCGCCCGGGGCAAGGGCGGCGGCGCAGGGCTTATCCTCCCAGCGGCCGGAGGCATCCACCCGGTCGGGCAGAGAATGCCAGGGCTCGATGCAGACAAACTGGATCTTCTTGGTGGGGGCGCTCCAGATCAGCACATAGGGGAAGCCCTGGATCTTCACCTCCACCCGGCGGCCGGTGTCCTTTTCCACCAGAGACAGGCTCTGGGCGGACAGCTCGGTCATGCAGATGGAATCATCCGCGAAAAGCTGGTCGGTGAGGGGGATCACAGCGCTGTTTTCCATCATCCGGTGCACGCCGTCGCAGAAGCCGCCGGGGGTCTCCTGTACCAGGGGGCTCTGGGGAACGTCGAACCGGAACTCGTAGTCCTGGGTGTCGTGGTCGGCGTCAAAGGGGCAGATAAAGCCGGGATGGAAGCCCAGGCCGAACCGCAGCGTCCCTTCGCCGGGGTTTTCCACCTTCACGGTGTGGCGCACGGTGGCCCCGTTCAGGGTGTAGCGGGTGCGCAGCACAAAGGGGAAGGGGAATTTTTCCAGGGTAGCAGGGCTGCTGCAGAGGGCAAATTCCACCGCGTCCTTTTCCAGGGCGGTCATCTCGTGCTCCATATCCCGGGCAAAGCCGTGCTGGCCGCCGGCGTACTCCACCCCGTCCACGGCAAATTTCCCTTCCAGCACCTTGCCGGTATAGGGGAACAGGATGGGGGCATGGCGGTTCCAGGCCTCGCCGGCGTTCCAGAGCAGCTGGGCTCCGGTGGCCTTGTGGATCAAAGACACCATCTCGGCGCCGTGGGTGTCGACGGTGAGAGACAAAATTTCATTTTCAATGGTATACTGCATGGTTTTTCCTCCCTTACAGCGGGTATTCTTGTACCCACCAGTATAATACAAAATCCCCGCCTTGCCAAGACGGCCCCGGCCGCCGCACCCGCCGCCCGAAGCCGGAATATGCTGCACCAGGCATGGCGCAGGGCCGTATATCCCGCGGCAGCTGCGCCCTGAGCCTTTTGCCACAAAGGAGGCTTTGCATATGAGCAATTCTAACTGCATCGGCTGCCCGGGCCCGGTATCCGGCCAGGGCACCCTGCGGCTGCGCAGCTTCGCGGCCCGTTTTTCCGGCCCAGTGCCCGATGTGACGGTACACATCACCGGCGACGGCCTGGATATGACCGTTTTCACCGACGCCGACGGCATCGGGCCGGACATTCCGGTCACCGCCCCGGCGGCCAGCTATTCTCTGGACGAAAACAACACCACCGTGCGGCCCTACGCCACCGTGGACATCCAAGCCACGGCGTCGGGCTACTATCCTCTCACCATCCGGGGGGTGCAGATCTTTGACGGCCAGATCACTTTGGCCAATCTGGATATGACCCCCGCAGACGAGGCCGATCCCCAGTCCGCCGCCCAGGACGTAATTCTGGTACCGGAGCACTCCCTGTTTGCGGGCACCAGCGGCAGCGGCCCCGAGCCGCTCACCGTCTGCCAGCCCCGGGTGCTGGAACAGCCCATCATCCCCGAATACATCACGGTGCATCTGGGCAAGCCCTCGGCCAGCGCCCAGAACGTCACCGTGAGCTTCCGGTACTACATCGCCAACGTGGCCTCCAGCGAGGTCTACCCCACCTGGGCGGGCGCAGCCAAACCCACAACAAAAGGGCCGGCCCGGAGCACAAGGGCGTCCGGACCGGCCCCATGAGGGCGGCAGGCTGCAAGATCAGCCCCGGCGGGAAAGGGGATATTCCCGGCAGGCCTGCACATAGGCCAGAATGTTCTGCCAGGGCACTTCCGGCTCCAGCAGGTGGGTGGGGGCCACAAACAGCCCGCCCTCCTTGGCAATATCCAGGTTTTTCCACACCTCGGCCCGCACCTCTTCCGGGGTGCCGAAGGGCATCACGGTCTGGGTGCCGATGGTGCCGTGGAACACCAGCCTGCCGTGGTATTTGGCATAGATTTCGGCAAAATCCATGCACTCGCTCTGGATGGGGTTGAGCACGTCGATGCCCGCGTCGATGAGGTCGTCGATCAGCGGCTCGATGAACCCGCAGGAGTGGTAAAAGACGATGATGTCGGGGCGCACCGCCTTTACGGCGGCGATGAGCTTTTTCAGCCGGGGCTGAATCCAGGTGGTGTACAGCTCGCGGCTCATCATGATGCTGTGCTGCATGCCGATGTCGTCACCCAGGAACAGAATGTCGCAGCCGGCGTTGGCGTACAGCAGCGCCCGCTGGGTGCTCATGGCGGCCACCCGGTCCAGGATGGCGGCGGCCATCTCCTCGTCGGTGAGCATGTCCATCATGAGATTCTCCATACCCCGCAGATACCAGGAAGTCTCCCAGATGGTGCACTGCATATTGCCCACCGAGGCGATACCCCGGTCGTGGAGGGCCTTCACCCGGTCGGCCAGGTCGGCGTTGTTTTTCAGCGAATAGCTGGGCAGGGGGTAGTCCAGAATCTCCTGCACATCCTCGGCGTCCTCCAGGGGGAACAACATTTTGGTCATGTGCATGGAGGTGGGGGTGGATTCGTGGCCCACGCCCCACTCGTCGATGGTCACCCGGTCGTTCAGGCGGCCTTCGTGGTACTTCTCAAAGCGGGACAGATCGGTGTCGTCGGGGACGAGATCTCCCACCCGCCGCCAGGGCAGCTGGAAATAGTCCTCGTAGGGCAGCTCGGGCTGGTTTTCCTGCCGGCGGTACTCCTCCACCAGGCTGGGACAGAGCATAAATTCCACAGGCACAAATTCATAGGGCTGGCGGCGCAGCAGGGCCAGCAGATTTTCGCGCTGGGTCATGGCAGACATCTCCTTGTTTGGATTTGTCCTCAGTATACCATTCCCCTGCCCGCCCCGCTTGCACAAAACGGAAGAAAAAGGGGGCGGATTTGTTTCTTTTTGCAAAAAAGCTGCGGCTGTGTTATAGTGGAGCCAAAGGAAAGGGGGGCTGCGGAATGCCGCGGCAAGATTATCTCCAGGCGGCGCTGCTGGGCAAAGATACGCCGTCCATGGTGGACAATGCCTGTCTGCAGGATCTGGCCCCGCTGGACCATTTTTCCACCCACCTCCACCCCACGGTGGAGCTGATCATCTGCACCGCGGGACAGATCGACCTTACCCTGTTCCAGACCCGGGTGACCTTGCGGGAAAACGAATATCTGGTGATCTACCCCCGCATCCCCCATTGCTCCGACGCCGGGCCCCAGGGCTGCAGCATTTTGCAGCTGCATTTCCACGCCGATTCCTTTCGACGGCTGTTTTCCGATTCTCTCCAGGACGGCCAGCTGTACTTTCTCATCGACCTGGCCATGAACCGCCGGCGGTTTCTCAAACAGACCGCCAGCCCCCAGTTTTACAGCTGTGTGCTCTACCTCAAGCAGGAGCTGGAGCAAAAGCAGCCCAACTACCGCCGGATGTGCGATCTGTACCTGTTCCAGCTGATCCTGCTGCTCAGCCGGCAGGTGCAGCGGGAGATTCTGCCCCACAGCCTGCCGGGAAACCGCCACCTCATTTTGGCGGCCCAATATATCCAGCAGCACTACGCCGAAAAAATCACCATCGACCGGCTGGCGGAATACTGCGGCGTCTCCTCCCGGCAGCTGGCCGGGCTGTTCTCCACCCGGCTGAACATGAATTTTTCCACCTACCTGTGTTATTTCCGCATCAGCAAGGCCATCGAGCTCATGGAGCTGCGGGAGGGCCGCTGTCCCCTCACCCAGCTGGCTTTGGACTGCGGCTTCGGCGGGCTCTCCCATTTTTCCCGGGTGTTCAAGGAGAAGATGGGCCTTTCCCCCACCCGGTATTTCAGCGCCCAGCTCCGCTAAAAACCCCATTGGATTTCTACCACCCGCTCCCCTTTTTCGTTTGGCGGAAACACCGTCACCCGGTCCACCAGAAGGCAGACCAGCTCCCGGCGCAAGGCAGCCGGGCAGTTCAGTTCCCGCTGCCAGTCCTCCGCCGTCAGGGCGGGGCCTTCCGGCTGCTCTTCCAGCGCTGCCCGGGCCTTTTCCAGCCCTTCCAACTGGGCCAGAAAATCCCGGCGCAGGGTCTCGAACCGCCCCTGGTCCAAGCTGCCGCCGCCCCGGTCCAGGTACAGCTGCTCCAGCGCCCGCTGCCGCCGCTCCATCTCCCCCTGCAGTCGTTTTCTCTCTGCTTCCAGCCCCGGTCCCGGGGCTGTTTTTTTATCCTCCGGAGGCAGAAACGGCCCCGCCTGCTCCAGCTGCCGGCACAGGCAGTCCAGCACCAGCTTTTGCAGCTGCACAGCCGGAACATAGGGCTGACCGGGGCAGCGGCCGGGGGCCCGCTGGGCCATGCGGCAGCGGAAATACCGCCGGGGCCCGCTGCCGTCGGCGGGGCGGTAGCCCGAGCAGGTCTGCTCCATCCCCGCCCCGCACACCCCGCAGAACACCTTGCCCGCCAAGGGGTTCACCTGTCCCCGGCCGCCGCTGCGGCTGCGGCTGGCCAGCATTCGCTGCACCTGGGCAAAGACGGCAGGCTCCACAATGGGCTGGTGGGTGCCCGGAACTACGATCCACTCCTCCCGGGGCAGCCAGACCGTCTTTTTGCATTTGTAGCTCACCCGCCGGCAGCGGCCCTGCTCCAGGTCCCCCATATAGCTGCGGTTGGTGAGGATGCGGCAGACGGTGGCCTTGCTCCACACCCCCGCCGATGTCCCGCCCCCCTGCCGGTACTGGGTGGGGGTGGGGATGTTGCGGCTGTTGAGGGCCTTGGCGATGCGGGCGGCGCCGCTGCCCGCCAGATACATGGCGTAGATTTCCCGCACCACCGCGGCCGCCGGAGGGTCCACCACCAGATGGCCCGAGTCGGCGGGGTCCTTTTTGTAGCCATAGAGGGCAAAAGCCGCGATATACCGCCCCGCCCGGCGCTTGTGGGTGAGCACCGAGCGAACGTTGGCCGACAGATCCTCCAGATACCACTCGTTGATAAGCCCGTTGAGCTGGCGGCTTTTTTTGCCCGCCTCGTCGGCGGTGTCCACATGGTCCACCAGAGCGATAAACCGGATGCCCCACTGGGGGAAGAGACCGTGGAGGTACTTTTCCGCCAGCTCCATATCCCGGGTAAACCGGGACTGGGTCTTGACCAGCAGCACCTGAAACCGCCCTTCCCGGGCGTCCTGCAGCAGCTGCACAAAGGCGGGCCGGTCCCGGTCGGCGCCGGAATAGTCCTCGTCGCAGTAGACCCCGTACACCTCGTACCCCTGTTCCCGGGCATACCGCAGCAGCATGGTTTTCTGGTTGTGGATGCTCTCGGACTCCTGCCGGCCGCTTTTTTCGTCCTCCTTGCTCAGGCGGCAGTAGATGGCCGCCTTCATGGCTCCTTTTCCTCCTGTTTTGCATAGGCCCCCTGGGCCTGGAGCAGCCGGGCGTATTCCTCCATCCGGGCCCGCAGCATTTCCCGGCGCTGCTCCGGCTGCGGGCAGCGGAATATTTCTCGCACCACCCATCGAATCTCTTGCGCCATTTTCCTGCCCCCTTTTCTCGCTTCTCTGGTTGTAT
>DXDW01000223.1 GCA_019115305.1 Candidatus Anaerofilum excrementigallinarum | reverse complement strand
CCAGATGGAGCTCTGGTTCCGGTACGAATAAACCGCCCAGCCCTCGCCCCTATCCGGGAAATTTGGCCCCTGCAAGGAGGAAATCCCCATGGTCTACATCACAGGAGACACCCATAGCGAGTTTGAACGGTTCAGCTCCCGGCGCTTTCCCCAGCAAAAGGAAATGACCCGCGCAGATTATCTGGTGATCTGCGGGGATTTCGGGGGCGTGTGGGACAACAGCTCCCAGCAGCGCTACTGGCTGGATTGGCTGGAGCAGAAACCCTTCACCACTTTGTTTGTGGATGGGAACCACGAAAACTTCGATCTTTTGCAGCAGCTTCCCTGCCGGGAATGGCAGGGCGGGCAGGTCCATGTAGTGCGGGAGAACATTCTGCATCTCATGCGGGGGGAAATTTTCACCTTTGCCGGCCGGAGCTGGTTTGCCATGGGCGGCGGGGCATCCCACGACATGCCCGACGGAATTCTGGACCCGGAGGAGCCGGATTTCGCCCTGAAATGCCGCCGGCTGCGGCGGAGAAGAGCCCGGTTCCGGGTAAAGGGGGAAAGCTGGTGGCCCCAGGAAATGCCCAGCCAGGCCGAATACAGCCGGGCGCTGGAAAATCTGGAGCGGGCCGCCTGGCAGGTGGACTGTATCCTCACCCACTGCGCTCCCAGCCGCCTTTTATCTCAGATTGACCCTGCCCTCTCCCCCGATCCCCTCACCGATTTTCTGGAGGATGTGGACCGCCGCTGCCGGTTTGAGCACTGGTTTTTCGGCCACTATCACCGGGATCTTGTATTGGAAAACCGCTATATCCTTCAGCAGGAGGGGCTGTACAAATTGGACTAAGTGAAAAGGGCCGACAGCGCTTTGCTGCCGGCCCTTTGTTTCTGTACATTGATAAACTTTGCCGTATATTCCAAAAGAAAAAAGTCCGCTATGGGCAGAGCGGCGCCTGTCCCCTGCTGCGCTGCCCTCCGGCTTTCAGAAATACGGCCTATCGTTTTTTATACAGCAGGATTTCGGGGTCTGCGCCGCCGCAGCCGTATTCGCAGACCAGAATATGGCTTTCGTCCCCCACAATGCCATAGCACCGCTGGCTGTCGGCCTGCTCGATCTGATTGCCCAGATACACCTTGTCATCCTCCAGCAGCTTGACGGCGGTGCCGTTGGGCAAGGTGTATTCCAGGTTTACATAAAAACCGTTGAGCAGGTTGAGGTCGGCAAGGGCCAGGCCTTGGATTCCCAGGGCGTTGCATTCGGCGATCAATCGACTTTTTTCCTGTTCAAAATACGCCAAGCCGCCTGTTTTCACCCATTCCGCCGCAACGCAGCGGCCGCCGAAGGGGCGGCCCTCCGTCTTTTGGCATCCGCCGCACTCGGCCAGGCGAGGACATTTTCCGCAGCAATCACTTCCACAAAGCGAGGTCATATCCATTCTCCCTTTTCGCTGTATTTGCAGGCGTTTCAGCGCCTGCCGCTGCATCCAGTATAGCACAATCTTTCCCATTTTGCGCCAAAACCACAGCCTGGTTTTGTACAAACAAAAACAGCCCCGGCAAAAGCCGAGGCTGCTTGAAAACACAGATCAGATGGAAATGGTTGCAGCCACGTCCAGCAGATTGGTGTCGATGGTCTTGTGCATGGACAGGGCCACGTCGATGTCGTAGTCCACGATCTTGTCGGCGCTGACGGCAACTACGCGGTTGTAGATGCCCTTTTCCAGCAGGCTGACAGCCTGGAAGCCCATGGTGGAAGCGGTGACGCGGTCCCGCAGGCTGGGAGAACCGCCGCGCTGCACATGGCCCAGAACGGTGGCGCGGGAGTCCACGCCGGTGCGGACCTGGATCTCGTTGGCGATATCCTGGGCATGGCCCACGCCTTCGGCCACGATGATGATGAAGTGATGCTTGCCGCTCTTCTGGGTGAAGTTCATGCGGCTGATGATATCCCGCTCCAGATCGTAGGGACGCTCGGGAATCAGGATGGCCAGAGCGCCCACGGCGATGCCGGTGTTGAGGGCGATGTAGCCGGCGTTGCGGCCCATAACCTCCACAACGCTGCAGCGGTCGTGGCTCTGGGTGGTGTCACGCAGCTTGTCGATCATCTCCACCGCGGTGTTCATAGCAGTGTCGTAACCGATGGTGTATTCGCTGCAGGCGATATCGTTGTCGATGGTGCCGGGGATGCCGATGCAGGGGATGCCCAGCGCAGCCAGATCCCGGGCGCCGCGGAAGGAACCGTCGCCGCCGATGACCACCAGGGCGTCGATGCCGTACTCTTTGCAGCGATCGGCAGCCTTCTGCTGGCCTTCCTTGGTCTTGAATTCCATGCAGCGGGCAGTGTACAGCACAGTGCCGCCCCGATGGATGATCTCGGAAACGCTGCGCAGATTCATTTCGTAGATATCACCATTGATCAGGCCGTTGTAGCCGTGGTTGATACCAACAACCTTGAACCCCTTGCTGATACCGGTACGCACCACAGCACGCACGGCGGCATTCATGCCGGGGGCGTCGCCGCCGCTGGTAAGTACGCCGATGGTTTTTATCTCTTTCATACGATTTACCCTCCTGAAGTGGACTCGCACTGGCAAAACGAACTGCCGCTTTGACCCCATGCAGAATCACGCAGCTTGGTCTGCGGGGCAACTGCGCCCTGCCAACAGCCGCTAGACATATTATACTACAAACCTTGTTAAATTTGCAACAACCTAAACAAAGTCTTTCTATGTTTTTTTTGCCACATTTTTTGCACCCAGCACCAGCTGCAGCTCGCTGATCAGCCGCGGGGTGGCCTGGCACCACATGGAGCGGGGAGCCGCGGCCCGCACGCCGGTATCCTCAAAGACGAAATATACCGGCTCGGAGCCGTCGAAGATGGCCAAGAGATTTTCCACCGCCCGCATCTGGGGACAATTGCGGGAGGGCAGCCGCAGCCACAGACCCGCGTATTTGCCGGCGGGTTTGGCAGCAGGCTGGGCGGCCGCCGGACGGCGGGGTGCCTGCTTGCCCGGCACATAGATGGCGTCCATCTGGTCGGGGGTGATGTGGGCCACGTCCAGTACCTCGTCGGCTACCAGCTTGGCCGGCTCGTCCTCCTTCACCGACACCCGGCCCCGGATGAGCACCACGGCGTTTTCCCGCACGGCGCTGCCGCCGCCCGCCAATACTTTGGGGAACAGCAGCACCTCCATGGTGCCGGTGAGATCCTCCACCGTGACAAAGGCCATGGTGGAGTTGGATTTGGTGGTGAGGAATTTCACTTTGACCACCGCGCAGATCACATTGACCACCCGGCCATCCAGCTCCTTGGCGTTTTCGCCGGTGATCTGGTGGATGGTGCAGCTGCCCAGCCGGTCGATGACCGCCTTATATCCATTGAGGGGATGGCCGCTTAGGTACAGCCCGCTGACCTCCTTTTCCATCTGCAAAAGCTGATCGTAGGCAAATTCCTCGCACTCGGGCAGATAGTAGGTGGCCAGGCCGGTGGGCTGCTCCTCCCCTGTCATGCTGCCGAACAGGTCCAGCTGGCCTTCCAGGTTGCGCCGGGCGTCGTTCTCCACGCTTTTCAGCATGCCTTCCAGCCCCTGGAGCATCCCTTTGCGGGTGGATTCCAGCTGATCGAAAGCGCCGCTTTTGATAATGCTTTCCACCGCCCGGCGATTGAGCTCGCTGCCGTACATCCGCTTGCAGAAATCGTACAGGCTGCGGTAGGGGCCGTCCTTGCGTCGCTTTTCCACCACCGCGGTGATGAGGTTGCGGCCCACATTTTTGAGAGCCAGCAGACCGAAATGGATGCTGTCCCCTTCCACAGTAAACCGGGCTTCGCTGGTGTTGATGTTGGGGGGCAGCACGGCAATACCCAGCCTCTGGCATTCAGAGGTGTACTCGATGACCTTGTCGGTGTTGTCCAGCACGCTGGTAAGCAGCGCCGCCAGAAACTGCCGGGGATAATGGCACTTGAGGTAGGCGGTCTGGTAGGCCACATAGGCATAGCAGGCCGCATGGGATTTGTTGAAGGCGTAGCTGGCAAAGCTGCTCATCTCGTCGTAGATGCTGTTGGCTACCTCCGCGGAAATGCCGTTGGCCACACAGCCCTTACAGCCGCTTTCGGGGTCGGGGTTGCCATAGACGAAATGCTGGCGCTCCTGCTCCATCACCTCGTGCTTTTTCTTGCTCATGGCCCGGCGCACCAGGTCGGCCTGGCCATAGGAAAAGCCCGCCAGTTCCCGGCAGATCTGCATCACCTGTTCCTGGTAGACGATGCAGCCGTTGGTCACGTCCAGGATATGGGCCAGCTGGGGCGTTTTGTACCGCACCTCCTCGGGATGGTGGCGGTTGCGCAGGTAGGTGGGGATGGAGTCCATAGGGCCGGGCCGGTAGAGGGAGATGAGGGCGATGAGATCCTCGATATCCCTCGGGCGCAGGCCGGTGAGCACCTGTTTCATGCCGCTGGATTCCAGCTGGAACACGCCCTCGCTCTCCCCCTGGCTGAGCATGGCATAGGTGGCCTTGTCATCGTAGGGGATGGTGTGCATGGAGAAATCCGGCTCAAGGCGTCGGATCATCTCTTCGGCGTCGTGGATCACCGTGAGGGTGCGCAGCCCCAGGAAGTCCATCTTCAGCAGGCCCAGCTCCTCCACGATGGTCATGGTGAACTGGGTGACGGGCTGGCCGTCGTTGCTGGCCAGGGGCACATACTCGTCGGCGGCCTCCCGGGTGATCACCACGCCGGCGGCGTGGGTGGAGGCGTGGCGAGGCATGCCCTCGATCTTGATGGCGGTGTCGATGAGCTCCTTGATCTGCTGGTTGGAATCGTACTGGGCGGCCAGATCCCGGCTGACCTCCAGCGCCCGCTTGAGGGTCATTTTCAGCTCCATGGGCACCAGCTTGGCGATGGTGTCCACCGTCTGGTAAGGCAGATCCATCACCCGGCCCACGTCCCGGATGGCAGCCCGGGCGGCCATGGTACCGAAGGTGACGATCTGCACCACATGATCGGCGCCGTATTTGCGGGTGACGTAGTCGATGACCTCCTGGCGGCGCTCGTAACAGAAGTCGATATCGAAGTCGGGCATGCTCACCCGCTCGGGGTTGAGGAACCGTTCAAACAGCAGCTGGTGGCGGATGGGGTCGATTTCGGTGATGCCCATGCAGTAGGCCGCCAGACTGCCGGCGCCGCTGCCGCGGCCCGGTCCCACCGGGATGCCGTGGCGCTTGGCGTAGTCGATGAAGTCAAAGACGATGAGGTAGTAGTTGGTGTACCCCATCCGGTCGATGACTCCGATCTCGTAGTCCAGCCTTGCCCGCAGCTCGTCGGTGACCTGGGGGTATTTTTCCTGCAAGCCCTTTTCGCAGAGGCTGCGGAAATATTCCTTGTTGTCCCGGCCATTGGGAGCCTCGAAGTAAGGCAGCTTGGTGACGCCGAACTCGAAGTCAAAATTGCACATCTGGGCAATTTTGGCGGTGTTGGCGCAGGCCTCGGGCACCATGGAGAACAGCTGGTACATCTCCTCGGTGCTCTTGACATAAAACTCGTCGGTCTGGAACTCCATCTTGTCGGGGTCGGCCAAAGTCTTGCCGGTCTGGATGCAGATGAGCACGCTCTGCATCCGGCTGTCCTCTTTGGTGAGGTAGTGGGCGTCGTTGGTGGCCACCAGCGGGATGCCGGTTTCCCGGGAAAGGCGGATCAGCTCCGGCAGCACTGCCCGCTGCTCCTCCAGGCCGTGGTCCTGCAGCTCGATATAAAAGTGGTCGGGGCCGAAGAGCTGGCTGTACCACAAAGCGGTGTTTTTGGCTTTTTCGTAGTCCCCGGCCAGCAATGCCTGGGGAATCTCACCTGCCAGACAGGCCGAAAGGCAGATCAGGCCCTCGTGGTACTGCTCCAGCAAATCGTGGTCAATGCGGGGCTTGGAGTAGAAGCCCTCGATGAAGCCCTTGCTGACCATCTTGATGAGGTTTTTGTAGCCGGTCTCGTTTTCGCACAACAGGATCAGATGGTTGGAGCCGTCGATGCGGTTGACCTTGTCGAACCGGGTGCGGGTGGAGACATAGACCTCGCAGCCGATAATGGGCTTTACCCCCGCCTTTTTGGCCGCCTTGTAAAACTCCACGCAGCCGTACATCACCCCGTGGTCGGTGATGGCCACCGCCGTCTGGCCCAGCTTCTTCACCCGGTCGAACAGCCTGTCGATGCGGCAGGCGCCGTCCAGAAGGCTGTATTCGGTGTGCAGGTGCAGATGCACAAATTCACGCTTGTTCTGCTCCACTCTTTTCCCTTTCCTGCAGGCTGGCTGCAATGCTCTCCAGCTTTTTCAGCCGGTGGCTCAGGCCGGATTTGCTGATGGGCGGCTGGAATTTTTCGGCCAGCTGGGCCAAAGACAGATCCGGCCAGGCCAGACGCATCTCCCCGGCGGTGCGCAGCGGTTCGGTCTGCAGCTGCCACACGCCCTTTTCCTTTAAGTATTCCACCGCCTGGATGGTTTTAAAATTGGCCGCCACGGTTTTGTCGATGTTGGCGGTCTCACAGTTGGTGATGCGGTTGGCCTTGTTGCGGATGTCCCGGTAGACCTTGAGGTTCATCAGCTCCAGGCTGGAGCCGGTGGCTCCCATGAGGGTGAGCAGGTCTTCGATCTGCTCGCTGGCCTTGATGTACACCACGCTGGTGCCCTTGCGCAGAATCCGCCGGGGACGGAACTCGTGTTCCGCCAAAAAGCCTTCCAGATCCCTGGCCAGCATATGCCGGCCGGTGACAAATTCCAGATTATAGTCCTTGTTGGGGTCGCTCATGGTGCCGCTGCACAGAAAAGCTGCCCCCAGAAAGGCGCCGGTGCAGCGGGAACAGGTGATATTGCGGCTGTTGATGCGCAGGGTGGGTTCCTCCCCCGACACCCCGAAGGCTGCCAGCATCTTCTGTACCTGGTCGGGCTGCTTCACCGCAAACTCGTACACCGGGCTGGTCTGGCTGCCCTTGACGACGATCTCGCCGGTCACCCCCAGCTGGCTGTACAGCCATTTGGCGAACTCCGCCACCGGCTGCAGTTCGGTGTGCAGCACCACACCCCGGCTGTCGAAATAGCGGCCGAAGCAGGCCACCCCGTAGGCGGCCGCCAGCCGGCAGCAGCTGCGCTGCAGATGCCGCTGGGTGATCTCCTGTTTCACCAGGCTGGAAAAACTCATGGTATCTCTCCTTGGAATGGGTTAAAATCAGCTCTTGCGGTGGATGTCCCGGTGCTGCAGACTGGGATGATACCCCAGTTTGCGGCAGGCGTCGGCCAGCAGCCGGGCAAAGGTGATGGACCGGTGCTTGCCGCCGGTGCAGCCCACCGCCACGGTGAGCTGGCTTTTGCCCTCCTTGACATAGAGGGGCAGCGAATATTCCAGCAGCTGGCGCATCCGCTCCAGCAGCCCCTGGGAGGACTCGAAGCTCATCACATAGTCCACCACTTCCTGATCCATGCCGGTCTTGTGCTTGAGGTCGGGGATGTAGAAGGGATTGGGCAGACAGCGCACGTCGAAGACGATGTCCGCCTCCTTGGGCTGGCCGTATTTGAAGCCGAAGGACATGATGTTCAGGGCCATGGGGCCCTCCTCGGCCTGCAGAAACAGCCCCACGATCCGCTCCCGCAGCTGAGCAGTGGAGAGCAAAGAGGTGTCCACGATGTAGTCGGCCCGCTCGAACAGGGGGGCCATGATCTGCCGTTCCATCTGGATGGCCTGCTCGGTGGAAAGTTCCAGCGCCAGGCTCAGGGGATGGCGGCGGCGGGTCTCCTGGTAGCGGCGCTCCAGCACCTCGTCGCTGGCGTCCAGAAACAGGATGCGGAACTCCATCTCCATGCCCCGCAGCTGGTCCAGGCCGTTCTGCAGCGCCTCGGCCGACCGGCAGCCCCGGGAATCCAGCACCATAGCCACCTTGCCCAGCTCCACCTGCTGCTGCAGCGTAAGCCGGGCAAAGCTGGCCAGCAGCCCCGCGGGGATGTTGTCGATGCAGAAATAGCCCATGTCCTCCAGGGCATGGACAGCCAGGGATTTGCCGGCACCCGAAAGGCCGGTGACGATGAGTAAATCCATAAGTAAAGACCCCCTTGCGGCCCGAAAGGCGTAGCAAAGGGGCCTGCATTTGGTTTTTGTATGGGCGGCTCAGCGCACCACCCGAATCTCCTTTTCCAGCACAAAGCCGGTTTTCTCTTTGACGATACGGGAGACGTCCTCGGCCACCGCCAGCACGTCGGCGCAGCTGGCGCCGCCCAGGTTCACAATGAACCCGGCGTGCTTTTCGCTGATGGCCGCGCCCCCTACCCGGTAGCCCTTGAGGCCGCACTGGTCGATGAGGGCCGAGGCAAAGGCCCCCACCGGGCGCTTGAAGGCACTGCCGGCGCTGGGTTTATCCAGAGGCTGTTTGTCCCGGCGGCGGCCCATGTAATCCTCCATGGCCGCCGAAATGGCTTCCTTGTCACCCGGATGCAGCCGCAAACGGGCCCGTACCAGGCACCAGCCATTGCGTTCCAGGCAGCTGGTGCGGTAACCCAGCTCCAGCCAGTGGGCGGGCATGGTGTGGAGCTGGCCTTTTTCGTCGGCGCAGACCACCTCGGCCAGCACATCCTTCATCTCGCCGCCATAGGCGCCGGCGTTCATATACACCGCGCCGCCTACGCTGCCGGGGATGCCGTAGGCAAATTCCAGTCCGGCCAGGCCCGCGTCCCGGGCCGCCCGGCAGACCTGCTGCAGACCGGCGCCGGCCTGGGCCTCTACCATCTCCCCTTCGGCTTTCACCTGGCCCAGGGCCTTGCCGGTGTGGATCACCAGACCGGCAAAACCCTCGTCGGCAAAGAGCACGTTGGAGCCGTTGCCCAGCAGGTACCGGCGCACGCCGGTTTCGGCGGCGATGGCCAGAGCCTGACAGAGCTGCTCTTCGGTTTCGGGGCTGGCGAACAAAGCCGCCGGGCCGCCGATGCGGAAGGAGGTGTGCCCCGCCAGGGGCTCCTGCTCGGAAACGGGAATATTCTGCCGGACAAGCCGGCTTTTCACTTCTTGAAAAAGCTGCTGCTGTTCGATCATTGATTCTGCATCCCCAGAGTAGCGGCACCCAGCACGCCGGCGTCGTTGTTCAGTTTAGCGGCCACGATCTTGGTACGGCGGTCGCCTTCCCGGGCGTATTCTTCCTTGTCCACATAGGCGCGCACCGGAGCCAGCAGGGCCTCGCCCTCCCGGGAAATGCCGCCGCCGATGCAAAGGATCTCGGGCTGGAAGATGTTGATGACGCTGGTGATGCCGCAGCCCACATACTCCAGGAAGTTGTTCACCACCTGGGTGGCCAGCTCGTCGCCGGCGCGCATGCCGTCGAAAGCAGTTTTGGCGTTGACGCGGTTGATATCGCCGCCCACCAGTTTCCACATCATATTGTCGGGATGGGCCTGCATGGCCTCCTTGGTGTCCTCGGTGAGGGCACGGGCGGAAGCATACTTCTCCCAGCAGCCGTTACGGCCGCACATGCAGGGCCGGCCGTCCTTGACGATGACCAGATGGCCCAGCTCGGCGCCGGCGTAGTTGAAGCCGGAGAAGATCTTGCCGTTGATGATGATGCCGCTGCCGATGCCGGTACCCAAAGTGATGACCACGGCGTATTTGGCGCCCTTGGCACCGCCGTTGACGTATTCGCCGTAGGCGGCGGCGTTGGCGTCGTTTTCAATGTACACCTTGCAGCCCAGCAGCTTCTCCATGTCCGCCTGGAGAGACCAGTCGCGGTAACCGAAGTTGGCGTTGAACTCCACCACGCCGGTGGCGGTGTTCACGCTGCCGGGGGTGCCAATGCCCACCCACTGGATGTCCTTGGTGATGTCCAGCTTTTTGTCCCGGCAGATGCGCAGGCACAGATCGGCGATGGATTTCTCCACCTCCGAGGCGGGACGGGGCAGATTGGTGTCGCAGCCCACCTTATATACAATCTCGTATTTGTCGTTGACAAGGCCCGCCGTGATGGTGGTGCCTCCCAGGTCCACGCCGATGGTATATTTGCTCATTGTGATTACCTCCAATATCAATCAGCCCCGCAGGGGCCGCATTTTAAAACGATGTGTCGTCTTCCAGGCCCAGCCGGGACATGAGTTCCCGGGCCGCATTGTAGCCCATCTTTTTCTGGCGGTTGTTGATGGCCGCCGCTTCCAGGATCACCGCCAGGTTTCGGCCCGGCATTACGGGGATCACGGTGTAGGGCACCGCCACCCCCAGAATATCGGTGGTTTCGGTCTCCAGGCCGGTGCGGCTGTAATTCTTGGTCTTATCCCAGGGTTCCAGTTCCACCACCAGGTCCACCTTTTCGCTCACCTTTACCGCGCCCACGCCAAAGACCCGGGCCACATTGATGATGCCCACGCCCCGCAGCTCGATAAAATGGCGGATATTTTCTGGGCTGGTGCCCACGATGGACCGGTTGGACACCCGACGCAGCTCCACGGCGTCGTCGGCGATGAGCCGATGGCCCCGCTTGACCAGCTCGATGGCGGTCTCGCTCTTGCCCACGCCGCTGTCGCCCAGGATCATAATACCTTCACCGTACACCTCCACCATCACGCCGTGACGGGTAACCCGGCGGGCCACCTCCACGCTGAGGATGGAGATGAGGTTGCTCATCATGGCCGAGGTATTTTCCCCGGTGCACAGGATGGGCACCTGGTACTGCTCGGCAAATTCCAGCATTTCGGGCAGCACCGGCAGATTGCGGGTCACCACCACAGCAGGGGGCTTCCAGGCAAAGAGAGTGTGGGCCCGGCTGCGGCGCTCGGATTCATCCAGCCCCTCCAGATAAGTCATCTCGGCCTTGCCGCAGATCTGGATGCGGGTGGGCTCGAAGTATTCGTCGTACCCGGTCAGCAGCAGACCCGGCCGGTTTACGTCCATGGTATAGATCGGGATATTATCCAGTTCGGTGGGGGTATAGGCGGTTTCCAGCCGCAGCTGCCGCGCAATTTTACCCAGAGAAACATGAAATGGGGACATAGCCTTCCACCTTTCCCGGCTGTGCCCCCCGCACTGGGCGGCGGACACCAGCCTTTTTGCAAACAAAGTTTCCTTTATTATAGCGGAAACGGCGGATAATATCAATCGCAAACCGCCCGGTTGGCAGATGACATTTTTCTTCTTGACAGACAGCGGCCGGATTTGCATAATAAAGCCGGCACGCCTCTGCCGCAAAGGCGAAAAAAGAAAATTTTTTCATTTTTTTCAAAAAACAGGAATTTTTAGCCTCCTTTCGTCGTTATTATGGGCAGAATCCTGTTTACAGCCGGCCGGCTCCCCTTGCGGGCCGGGCTTTGGATAAAAAGGAGGGTATTGTTTACTATGCGGATCGCAATTTTTACCGAAACCTATTTTCCCTTCATCAGCGGCGTGGTCACCCACATTGAAACTCTCAAGCAGGGACTGGAGGCCCAGGGCCACCAGGTGCTCATCGTCACCACCAGCCCCTCGGTGGAAAAACACTACATCCAGAACGGGGTGCTCTACTGCCCCGCCATTCCTCTCAAACGAATCTACGGCTACGGCATGGCCAATCCTCTGAACCTGCAGCGGCTGGCCATCATCCGCCGGTTCGACCCCGACCTGCTGCACATTCACACCGAGTTCAGCATGGGGATCTTCGGGCTGTTTGCCGCCCGCAAGCTGAAAAAGCCGGTGGTCTACACCCTGCACACCATGTACGACGACTATATGTTTTATGTGGCTCCCGAGCGGTTTCAGAACATGGTCAAGCCCTGCGCCCATCTCTATTTCCGCCAGGTAGCCCGTCACGCCACCGAGATCATCGGCCCCTCTCCCAAGGTGGCGGAGTATCTGCGCCGGTGCGGAGTGGAGCGCCACATCAACATCGTGCCCAACACGGTGGATCTGTCGGCTTTTTTGCCCCAAAACGTTTCCCCGGAGCAGGTTCAGTCGGTCCGGGACCGGCTGGGTATCCTGCCTCAGGATGTGGCCCTCTGCTTTGTGGGACGGCTGGGCCGGGAAAAGAGCATTGATCTGCTTATCGACTGGTTCAGTGCCCGGTTCAGCGGCAATCCCCGGTACAAGCTGTTCATCATCGGCGACGGTCCCGAGCGCCAGGCTCTGGAGGAGCAGATCCGGCAGCTGCACATGCAGGAGCAGATCCGGATGCTGGGGCGCATCGAGCACTCGCTGCTGCCCCCTTACTACCACGCCTGCGACCTCTATGCCACCGCTTCCCTGTCCGAGATGAACTCCATCTCCATGCTGGAGGCCATGGCCAGCGGCCTGTATGTGCTGCAGCGGCTGGATGTATACAACAAAGACCAGATCCACCCCGGCACAAACGGCGACTTTTTCACCACCGCCGACGAACTGGCCGAGCTGATCCGCCAGCAGGGGCTGCTGTCTCCCGACCAGCGCGCCGCCCGGCGGCAGACGGTGACCGACTTCAGCCAGCGGTACGGCCGCAAGGAATTTGTACAGGCGGTGTGCAACGTCTACGACCAGGCCATTGCCAAATACAACCAGCGGCGCCGGCGCTGACAAATCCATTCCGGCGTCTGGGCAGTGACGCCCGGCCCCTTATTTAACTTATTTAAAACAATACGCAGCAATCGGCCCGAAGGAAAGCAAAAAACAGCTTCTCCTGCGGGCCGATTTTTTTGTTTGTGACTTTTTGTGGCCTGCCGCGTTTTTCGCGGCCAACCGCGCTGGCCTACATCACCCGTATTTCGGCCCAGGCTTCTATTCTGCCCGGCTGATACAGACTGCCGCTGTCCAGCGCATCGTAATACCACCGGGTATCCCAAGCGCCAAACCACCACCCCAGCTGAAAGGGGTCGCCCTCCGGCTGCCAGCACTGGTCCACCAGCTGCTGCAGCTGGCCGGTGACACTTTGGGAGATCTGCCGGGACAATTCTTCCCGACTTTGCCAGCCGGCTGCCTGCTGCTGAAGAGAAGGGTCGGCGGCCGAGAGGTCCCGCACGGTGCCCCGCAGAACCAGCTGCAGCACCGGCTGTCCGTTTTCGGTGCAGATCTGCCGCTGGATGGTGGGACTGTCCAGCCGCAGACGCAGCTGCCCCAGGTCGGTTTCCTCTATCCATTCCATGGACTCTTTCTGGCCCAGCAAAAGCCCCGCCAAAGCGGCCTGCTGCCCTTCCAGCAAGCCGGACAGCGCCTGGCTGCGGTAGAGAGCCAGCCCCTGTACCGTCAGCCCCAATTCTCCCGGCTCCAATAGGGGTACAAGCCCTCCTGCCCCCTGCCGGTCCAGCTGCACTTCGTAGATCATGCGGGCGGAGCCTGCCCGGGACAGGCTGCTTTCCAGCCGCAGGATGTCCTCCTGCAGCCCTTTCTCCCCGGCCAGCTGTTCCAGTTCTTCCAGATCCAGATCCGCCACATACACCGCCATGTTGGGACGGCTGGCCTGCTCGGCGGCGAAATAGTCCAGCACCTCCGGCAGCTGCTGCTCCGCCGCCTGGCGGCCCACCCACAGCAGCTGGTTCTGGGCATAAAAAGGGCGCCGGGTCTGGCTGGTTTCGGCCTGGCGCAGGGCCTGGGCCAGAGTGTCGCCGCTTCCGGTATAGAGCTGCAGGTCGGTGGTCTGGGCTCCTTTTTCGCCTTCCCCTTCTTCCAGCACCGCCAGCCCCACCTGGTACTGCTCCTGCCGGTCCACGAAAATCGCCTTTACAATGGCCCGATCACCCAGCGCCGGGGCCCCGCAGCCGGTGAGCCCTGCCAGGGCCAGAACTGCCGCCAGCAGCCGCCCTCTTTTTCCCATCGTCTTTTCCTCCTTTGCAGAAACATACCGGCGCGAAGGCCGCCGCCAGCACCAAAGCCGTCTGGACCGCCGTCAGCAGCCATTCGGGCAGGAAGTATCCCGCCGCTGCCCCGGCCAGCACCGGCGCCGCCGCCAGCCAGACCGACAGCTGCCGGAACTTTTCCGGCAGCAGCGGGCGCAGGGTCTCCCCCAGACCGGCACAGAGCAGCGCCGTGCGAAAAACCGCCGCCAGCAGCCACACCGACACATGGACCGCGTCCAGCCGCCGGAACACCGACAGGCTGCCGATGCGGGCCAAGGTGTGCAGCGGCTGCACCTGCAGCGCCCCGAACTGCCCCAAGGCCAGCTCCACGGCGCAGGCCAGCACCAGATCCACCGCCACCGCTGCCGTCAGCGCCCGCCCCAGCAGAGAAACCGGGCGGCTCTGCGGAGCCGAGTGGGCAAAAATCCCCAGCAGCAGCAGTTCGGGGGCCACCGAAAAACCGGCGGCCAGGCTTTCCCAGGCCAGCTGCAAAGGCTGCCGGGGCAGCTGGAGGTTTTCCAGCCGCATCTGCCCGGCATTGCCCGCCAGCACCAAAGCCAGAGATGCCGCCGTGAGCACCAGCAGCGCCAGCCCCGCCCGCAGCAGCGTTTCCAGCCCGCAGCGGGCCGCATACAGACAGATGGCCAGCAGCAGCGCCACAAAGACGGCCAGCGGCAAGGTATCCGGGGAAACATAGCGGTAGAAGGTCTCGGTGCGCTCCAATCCCCGCCCTGCGGCCAAAGCAAAGCAAAGGCTGAACAGCACCAGACACACTTTTCCGCCCCGGCCATACCCTGCCAGCATGGCCACAAAGCGCTCCCTTCCGCTTGCGGCCATAAAGGGCAGAAGCAGCAGCCACACCAGCGCCGCGCTGGCCGCCGCTGCCAGAATGCGCCCCCAGGCAGGCAGCCGGGCTGCCCCCGCCGCCGGGCTGATCAGAGAACTGCATACCAGACACAGGATCACCCCCCACAGCAATTGCCGGGGTGACACAATGGTTTTATGCCCCATCTTCTTCCTCCCCGTCTTCAAGTTTTTCCAGGCTGAAAGGTGCTCGGGCCAGTCCCGGCCAGCTTTTGCGCAGTACCACATCCCCCAGCAGCCGGGGCTGCAGCGGGGCCAGGGGGGCTGTGAAGGGCAATCCAAAGGCATTGAGCCGGCAGATATCCAACAGCATCCAGAAAAACAATGCCACCATCCCCGCCGGTCCCAGCAGACCGCCAGCCAGTATAAACAGCAGCCGCAGCATGGTGATGGGCTCGTAGAGGGAGGGCACTACAAAGGTGCAGATGCTGGTAAGGGCCGCCACAATGACCACCGGCGTCCCCAGCAGGCCCGCCTGGATGGCGGCGTCGCCGATGATCAGCGCCGCTACCAGGCTCACCGAATGCCCCACCTGTTTGGGCAGCCGCAGCCCGGCTTCCCGCACGATCTCCAGCAAAAAATTCACCACCAGGGCCTCGAGAAACAGGGGCAGCGGGGTGGCCTTTTCCGCCGCCGCCACCTTGTACAGCAGTTCCGGCGGCAGCAGCTCGGGGGTATAGCCCACGGCGCAGACAAAGGCCCCCGGCAGCAGCACCGCGATGAAAAAGGCCGCGTATTTCAGCAGCCGGATAAAGCTGGCAAAATAGGCCTTGGCGGAATAATCGTCCATGGACTGGAAATTTTCGTAAAACAGCCAGGGCACCACCAGTGCAAAGGGACTGCCGTTGACCAGAATCACCGCTTTGCCCTCGCAGATCTTGGCCGCCGCCCGGTCGGGGCGCTCGGTGGAGCCGATGCCCGAAAAAAAGCTGAATCCTCCCCGCCCCAGAAAGGGGGTGAGATAGCCGCTGTCCAGCACCACCGGCAAAGGCAGATCCGACAGCCGGGCCCGCAGCCGGCGCAGCAGACGGGGGGGACAGAGCCGGGCGTCGTAGCACAGGCCGATCTCGGTGGCGGTACGCTGGCCGGCAGTGAAGGTCTCGATACGCAGTGAATCGCTGCGCACCAGACGGCGGATCAGGCTGAAATTGATGCGCAGCAGCTCGGTGAACCCCTCCCGACTGCCTCGGAGGTTCCCTTCCCCCGTGGGCTCCGACACCGACCGGAACTGCATGCTCTGGGTGGACATCACCAGTCCCCTGTCCACCCCGTCGATGAGCAGCAAGGTAGTGCCGGCGGTGAGGTAGGTCTGGGCCTCCGAAAGGCAGGTCACCGGCCGGGGTTCCAGGGGCACCGCGCTGCCTTTGAGCAGATATTCGTACAGCTGTTCGGGGCCGGTCACATCCAGGGGTTCCCGGCTGGCGGTGTCCAGCAGCATCACCCACAGCCGTTCGATGCTGGAAAGGCCCTCAAACATGCAAATGCAGCAGGCCAGGCCGCAGATCTGGATATCCTTAGTATAAAAATCCACCGATTGGCCAAACAATTGGCGCAAAGCCAGCTTGTTTTCCAAAAGGGAATGGGACAAAAGCTGTTCCATCTCGTTGCACCTCCCGCTTTGCAGTATGGACCGAGGCTGTATGCCGCTAATCAAAACCGCCCACACTGAGGGCAGTTCTTTTTGCGAGGTGACGGCATATGGCTCTGATTCTGGTGCGCACCGCTTTGGTGTATCTGGTGGTGATAAGCGCCATGCGGCTCATGGGGAAAAAGCAGCTGGGTGAGCTGCAGCCCTCGGAGCTGGTTTCCACCATCCTGATCTCCAACCTGGCCTCCATCTCCATCGAGGCCCCCGAGCTGCCCCTCACCGCCAGCATTCTGCCGGTGGCCTTCATCGCCTCCTGCGAGATACTGCTCTCGGCCCTCTGCGTCAAAAGCCGGCGGGCGGCGCGTCTGCTTTCGGGCCAGCCGGTGATCGTGCTGCGGGACGGAGTGGTGGACCAGGACGCCCTGCGAAGCCTGCGCTTTACCATGGACGATCTGCTGGAGGCTCTGCGGGCCAAGGACGTGTTCGACCCCTCCCAGGTCACCTGCGCCATTGTGGAGACCAACGGCAGCGTGAGCATCTACCGCCGCTGGCAGGACGACACCCCCACCCGCCGAGATTTGAAACTCTCCCCTTCCGGCCCCCAGAAACCCGCCCTTCCCTTTGTAGTGAACGGGGAAATCCTGGCGGACAATCTGCGCTGGTGCGGCAAAGATGATCTCTGGCTGCGCAAAACTCTGGACAGCCACCGCATCGGTCTGGACGACGTGCTGCTGCTGGCGGGGGACGACAGCGAAACCTATCATCTTGTGAAAAAGAATCACCCCTGAACAAGGAGGCGTTTGTATGAAACGGATCTGGGCAGCGGCCGCTCTGCTTGCGGCCGCCTGCATCCTGCTGCTTCTGGGCAGCCTGGCGGTATTTTTTGCCTTTAACCAGCTGGAAAATGATCTCACCGAGGCCCAGTCCCTCTGTGCCCAGGGGCGGTACCAGCGGGCAGCCGATCTGCTCCAGGACACCGGCGAAACCCTGGACCGCCGGGAGCATCTGCTGGCCCTTTTTCTGCGCCGGGACGATCTGCGCCAATTGCAGGCCAATCTGCACGGCCTGCCCGCCTACGCCTGTGAAGAGTATTCCACCGATTTTTTCTTTG
>DXDW01000222.1 GCA_019115305.1 Candidatus Anaerofilum excrementigallinarum | reverse complement strand
CTCCCGCACCTTGTCCACCGGCATCTCCAGAGCGTCGGCGATCTCGTCGGCGGTGGGCTCGTGGCCGTTCTGGTGCAGCAGCTGGTTGGACACCTTCTTCACCTTGTTGATGGTCTCCACCATATGCACGGGAATGCGGATGGTGCGGGCCTGGTCGGCAATGGCGCGGGTGATGGCCTGACGAATCCACCAGGTGGCGTAAGTGGAGAACTTGAAGCCCTTGGTGTGGTCAAACTTCTCCACAGCCTTGATCAGGCCCAAGTTGCCCTCCTGGATCAGGTCCAGGAACTGCATGCCGCGCCCCACATACCGCTTGGCAATGGACACCACCAGACGCAGGTTGGCCTCGCTGAGCCGCTGTTTGGCCCGCTCGCCCTTGTAGCCGCCCTCCTGGATATCCAGAGCCAGCTGCCGCTCCTCGTCGGGGCTCAGCAGGGGTACCCGGCCGATCTCCTTGAGGTAGACCTTGACGGGGTCGTCGATGGCCACGCCTTCCGCCGAAAGAGCGCTTTCCAGCACGTCCACCGAATCTTCGGTAAGGGTGAAGCCGGCCACATCGGGATCGGGCTCGTCCACTACCTCCACATTGTGGCTTTCCAGGGTTTCGTACAGCTTGTCCACCTGCTCCACATCAAAGTTGATCTCTTCCAGGGCGTCGTTGATCTCCTTGGTGGTGAGACGGCCGTTGCGCTTGCCGGTCTCGATGAGTTCGCGGACAACATTGCGTTTTTCAGACATAAAATGTACTCTCCTTTATCAATCTTCCGAATGTTCGGTAGGTCGCTTCTTTTTTCGCAGCTGTTCCAGATACCCCGCCAACTGGCCGGCGTCCATTTCGGCGGCGGCGCCGCTGGTCATGGTCCCGGTGCGGATACGCCCCAGATACAGCTCGATGTCCTCTTTTCCAAAGCCCATGCCGTGGTTCTGGGCCAGAATCCGGCTGAGCATGGCCATGACGCTGTCGGGCAGATCGCAGGACAAGGTGGAAAGCTCGAAAGGCTCCCCTGCTTTCCAGCGGTCGGTCATCACCTGCCAGGCCTGGGACAGTTCCGGCAAAATGAACCGGTCTGCCGTCACCTGGCTGGCCACCTGGGCCATGAACTCGGGCTGCTTGAGCACCGCGGCCACCAGCTGCTGCTCGGCCACCGCCACCCCCAACGCCTGCTGACCGGTGATGCCCCGGGGCAGCTGAATGGAGGCCGCCACCCCTTCCTTGAGCAGATCCCGCTGGATCTGGCGGCTGCGGCGGCGTCCCTGGCCGCGGACTGCCGTTTCCATCTGGGCCATAATGGCGCTTTTGGCCACTCCGGTCTCCTGGGAAAGGCGTCCGGCATACACGTCCTGCTCGGTGGGGCTGGCTTCTGCCGCCAGCAGCTCGATGCAGTCCTTTATGTAGTTCAGCCGCCCGTCGGGGGCAGTGATATCATAGTTTGCCTTGGCCTTGCTCATCTTATACTCCAGGGCGTTGCCCGCCCCGTCCAGCAGCCGGGCAAAGGCCTCGGCTCCCCGGGCCTTGATAAACTCGTCGGGGTCCTTGGCGCCGGGCACCGCGAGTACCGAAACCCGGATATCCGAGGGAGCAAACAATCCCAGCGCCCGGGCGGTGGCCTTCTGGCCTGCCTCGTCGGAGTCGTAGCAGAGCACCACTTCCCGGGCGTAGTCGGACAGCAGCCGCACCTGGTCGGCGGTGAGGGCGGTGCCGCAGGCGGCCACCGCCGTGTCGAAACCGGCCTGGTGCAGACTGATCACGTCCAGATAGCCCTCGCAGAGGATGTACCGCCGGGAGCTGGACTTTTTGGCCACGTTCAGGGCGAACATGGTGTGACTCTTTTTGTAAACCAACGTTTCGGGGCTGTTGATGTATTTGGGCTTTTCGTTGCCCATGTTCCGTCCGCCAAAGGCGATGACATTGCCCCGCACATCAAAAATGGGGATCATCACCCGGTTGCGGAACACATCGTAGAGGTTCCCCTTTTCGCTGCGCTTGGCGATGCCCGAGGCCACCAGTTCCTCCTCGGTATAGCCCTTGGCTTTGAGGTGGGAAAAGGTTTCCCGGAAGCTGTCCGGCGCATACCCCAGCCCAAACCGGCGGATGGTGGCGTCGGAAAGTCCCCTGCCCCGCCAATAGGCCCGGGCCTGCTGGCCTTTTTCGCTGTTGAGGCAGCTGTAATAAAAGCGGGCAGCGTCCCGGTTGAGGGCCAGCACCCGGCTGCGCATCCGGCCCTGGGCGTCGTCCTCGTCGGGCATCTTCATGCCCGCCCGGCCGGCCAGCAGCTTGACCGCCTCCACATAGTCGAGATTGTTGATCTTTTTTACAAAGGTGATGGCGTCTCCTCCGGCGCCGCAGCCAAAGCAGTAAAAGCTCTGGTTGTCGGGGTAGACCACAAAGGAGGGAGTCTTTTCCGAATGGAAGGGACACAGCCCCTTGTAGGTCCTGCCCGCCCGCTTCAGCTGGGTATAGCTGCCTATCAGCTCCTGGATATCGGTGCGGGCCATCAGTTCCTGTATGTAATCCTGCGGGATCAATACCCTGTCTCCTTTCCCTTGAAACGCCTTATACCCGGCGGAAGCTCTTGAAGCGGGTACCCTGGAAAATCAGCTGCCCGTAGTCTCCTTCCCGCATCTGGCCGTATTCCCGGCCCGCCACCGTCAGCTCCATCCGGCTGCCGTCCTCCATTTCAAAGGTGACGTAATAGGTGGTGTAGCCGTGGTGGTTGCTGCGGTGAAAAGCCTCCCGCTTGCTCACAATGGTGGCGTCGGCGGAGATCTCGGGGCTGGCGTTGTTTTTTCCCCACTGCACCACGCCCCGCACCATAGTAACCACAATGGTGCCGAACACCAGCACAAACATCAGAATAAAAAGAATGGGAAACAGCTGCTCGATCAGAGAAAATCCAAAACTGCTCATAAAACCTCTTTGTCCTTTACTTTCCTGGCAAAATCAAGAGAATGATTCAGGGGGTGCGCCACTTTTGGGGCACGAAGATCTTTTCAAAGGTGCGGATGGCGTATTCGTCGCTCATACCGGAGATATAGTCGGTCACCGCCCGGTCCAGCCCGTCTTCCCGGCAAACCTGGAGATATTCCTCCGGCAGCTTTTCGGGATGAAGGCCGAAATACTCATACAGCTCGCTGATGAGCTTTTCCACCTTCTGCTCTTCCTTTTTGGCCACGGGGTCCACATACACGGTGGAATACATAAAGCTGTGCAGCGCCTTGTACTGCTGCTCCACAACCGGGGAAAATCCGATGATCTCAGGGCCGTGGACCACCATATCGGCGATCAGGCTGGTGATGCGCTGGGATTTGGTGTTGCCCAGCAGCTCCACCGCTTCGGCAGGCAGCTGGTCGGCACGGAGCACCCCGGCGGAAATGGCGTCCTCGATGTCGTGGTTGATATAGGCGATGCGGTCGGCATACCGCACCACGCAGCCCTCTTTTGTCAGGGGCCACTGGCCTTTGGTGTGGTGGGCAAAGCCGTCCAGCACCTCGGCGGTGAGGTTGAGCCCCGCTCCCTCCTTTTCCAGCCGCTGCACCACCCGGACGCTCTGGTCATAATGGCGGAAGCCGCCGGGACACAGCTTGTCCAAGGCCCGCTCCCCGGCGTGGCCAAAGGGAGTGTGCCCCAGATCGTGGCCCAGGGCAATGGCTTCGGCCAGATCCTCGTTGAGCTGCAGCGCCCGGGCAATGGTCCGGGCGATCTGGGCCACTTCCAAAGTATGGGTCAGCCGGGTGCGGTAGTGGTCGCCTTCGGGGGAGAGAAACACCTGGGTCTTTTGCTTAAGGCGGCGAAAGGCCTTGCAGTGGATGATCCTGTCCCGGTCCCGCTGAAAGCAGGTGCGCAGCGGACAGGGCGGTTCCGGCCGCAGCCGGCCGGCGCTGGCGTCGCTGAAAGTCGCAAAGGCGCACAAGGTGCTGTGCTCCAGCTGTTCGGTCCGTTCCCGTACAGTCAAGCGAATCCCTCCCCTCCCGTCCGGGCAAAAACCCGGCTGCAAAAAACATCGTATATAATTAATATACGACGCAGAGAAGGAAAACCCTTTTCAAAAAAGAGAAATTTTTATAAAAAATTCATGTTTGCGTATAAAAAGCTCAAAAAGGCAGATAAAAGGGGTCGGATACCTTGGCCTGACCTCCCCGGGTGAGCTGCTGCAGCGCCGGCAGAAGCCCGCCCTCGCTGCCGGCGGGCATGATCCCCCGCAGAAACACCTTGTCGGAAAATACCGGCTCCTCCAGACGGGCCCCCGCCTGCTGGAACAGCAGCGCCGCCCGCTCGTAGAGGGAATATTCCACCGTGATCTCCACCGAAACGCAGCTGCGCACCGTGACGATCTCGGCCGCCGCCAGGCCCGCCGCCGCGCTGGCGGTATAGGCCCGCACCAGGCCGCCGGTCCCCAGCAGGATGCCGCCGAAATACCGGGTGACCACCACCACGCAGTCGGTGACGCCGGCGTGCTGGATGGCCTCCAGCACCGGCAGACCGGCGGTTTTGGCTGGCTCGCCGTCGTCGGAATAGCGGGTGCGGTTGCCCTCCCGCAGCACATAGGCGTAGACATTGTGCCGGGCGGTGCGGTGCTGGGCCCGGACCGAGGCCAAAAAATCCAGCGCTGCCTGCTCGGTATCGGCAAAGGAAACGCTGGCGATAAAACGGCTGTGCTTTTCTTCAATTTCCGCGCTGGCAGTGCCGCGAACGGTGGTATAATCCTGCATACTGCGACTCCCGTTTCTCTGTGATGGTTCAAAATCAGGGCATACATTTGATTATTCTACAGGATTTTGTTTCAAATGTAAAGTTTTTGTCTTCTGACTGGCGCAAAAAGCCCCTGTTTCCCTCCTTTCGGAAAGAAACAGGGGTCTGCTGCAAGACAGGGCGGCAATCAGCAGCCCAGATACGCCTTGCGAACTTCGATATTGTTGGCCAGCTCTTTGGAATCGCCCTGCATTTTGATCAGGCCGGTTTCCAGCACATAGGCACGGTTGGCGATCTCCAGCGCCATCTTCGCGTTCTGCTCCACCAGCAGCACGGTAACGCCGGATTTGTTGACTTCCTGGATGATATGGAAGATCTCCTTTACCAGCAGCGGCGACAGGCCCATACTGGGCTCGTCCAGCAGCAGCATCTTGGGCTTGCTCATCAGCGCACGGCCGATGGCCAGCATCTGCTGCTCGCCGCCGGACAGAGTGCCCGCCATCTGGCGGCGGCGCTCCTTCAGCCGGGGCAGCCAATCAAACACCTTGTCGTAGTCCTTCTGGATCTCGGCGGCGCTGTCCACCCGGGTGTAGGCGCCCATTTCCAGGTTCTGCTGCACGGTGAGTCCCGCGAACACCCGGCGTCCTTCCGGCACCTGGGCCAGGCCCAGCCGGATGATCTTGTGGGCTTCCATATGGGTGATGTCGGTGCCGCAGAAGGTCACGGTGCCTTCGGTGGCCTTTTCCAGCGCCGAAATGGCATGGAGGGTGGTGGTCTTGCCCGCGCCGTTGGCGCCAATCAAGGTGACGATCTCCCCCTCGTTCACCGTAAAGCTGATACCCTTTACGGCTTTAATGGCGCCGTAGTTTACCTTGAGGTCCTGTACACGAAGAATCTCTGCCATATCAATCCCCTCCCAAATACGCCGCAATTACCTTGGGGTTGTTGCGGACCTGATCGCCGGTGCCGCTGGCGATCACCCGGCCGTAGTCCAGCACGGTGATGTGCTCGCAGATGCCCATGACGAAGTTCATGTCATGCTCGATGAGCAGAATGGCGATCTTGAATTTGTCCTTCACAAACCGCACCGTTTCCATCAGCTCGGCGGTCTCGTTGGGGTTCATGCCGGCAGCGGGTTCGTCCAGCAAAAGCAGCTTGGGATTGGTGGCCAGGGCTCGGGCGATCTCCAGCTTGCGCTGCTTGCCGTAGGGCAGGCTGGAGGCCAGCATATGGGCTTCGCCGTCCAGATCAAAGATCTTCAGCAGCTCCATGGCCCGCTCATTCATGGCTTTTTCCTTGGTGAAATAGCCGGGCAGCCGCAGGATGCCGGTGAGCAACCCGTAGCTGATCTGGTTGTGCAGGCCCACCTTTACATTGTCCAGCACCGTCATGTTGGAAAACAGACGGATGTTCTGGAAGGTACGGGCCACGCCGGCGCGGCAGATCTTCTCGGCGCTTTTGCCGGTGACGTTTTTGCCGTCCAGGATGATATCGCCCTCGGTGGGCTTATACACGCCGGTGAGCATATTGAACACCGTGGTCTTGCCGGCGCCGTTGGGACCGATGAGACCATACAGGTGTCCTTTTTCAATTTTCATGTCCAGCTGGGCCACTGCCTGCAGCCCGCCGAACGCAATGCCAAGATTGGTTACTTCCAGCAGTGCCATTTCAGTTGCCCTCCTTCTTTGCCCCGGCCTTCTTGCCGAAGTGAGGCATCTTTTCCATCAGACCGGCACGCCACTGGGCCACCTGGGGACTCTGGTTGAAGATCATCACCACGATCAGCACGATGGCGTAGAAGAGCATGCGGTAGTCCTTCAGACCGCGGAGCATCTCGGGCAGGATGGTGAGCACGGTGGCGGCGATGATGGAACCGCGCATGCTGCCCATGCCGCCCAGCACCACGAACAGTAGCACCTGGATGGACATGTTGTAGTCAAACTTGCTGGCCTGCAGCGAGGAATAGTTGTGGCCGTAGAGCACACCGGCCATACCGGCGATAGCCGCGCTGATGGTGAAGGCCAGCAGCTTGTATTTGGTCACGTTGATGCCCATGGCCTCGGCGGCAATGCGGTTGTCACGGATGGACATGATGGCGCGGCCGGCCCGGCTGCGCACCAGGTTCTGGATGATGATAAGGGCAACCAGCACCAGCACAAAGCCCATGGTAAAGGTGGAAATGCGCCGGCCCGAAATGCCCATGGCGCCGCTGATGATCACCTGACCGCCCTCCCCCAGCACAATGCCGTTGGAGCTGATAGTCGCATGCAGGCCATCCTTATCCACGCCCACATACAGCACGTTCAGCAGGTTTTTCACGATCTCGCCAAAGCCCAAGGTGACGATGGCCAGATAGTCGCCCCGCAGACGCAGCACGGGGATGCCGATGATCACACCCAGCAGACCGGCCACCACTGCGCCCACCACAAAGGCGAGCAGCATCCGCAGACCGTCGGAGGGGATGCTCTCCTGGGTAAGAGTGGTGAACAGCACGCCCACAAAGGCGCCGGCGCTCATAAAGGCGCCGTGGCCCAGGCTGAGCTCACCCAAAATGCCCACAGTCAGGTTGAGGGAAAGCGCCATAGTAATGTAGGCACAGATGGGCACCAGCTGTCCCTGCATGGAGTTGGATACCAGATCGCCGCTCACTGCCAGCTGCATAATCACAAAAACCACGATCACCAGCAGGTAGTTGAACATATCCCGGCGGGTATCCCTGTTTATAGAACGAAATCTTGCACGCAATTTTTCCATGACCCGCACCTCACACTTTCTCGCTGATCTTTTTGCCCAGCAGACCGGTGGGCTTCACCAGCAGCACCACGATCAGCACGGTGAACAGCACCGCGTCGGAGAGCTGGGTGGAGATATAGGCCTTGCTGAGGCTCTCGATGATGCCCAGCAGAATGCCGCCCAGCATGGCGCCGGGAATGGAGCCGATGCCGCCGAACACCGCCGCCACAAAGGCACGGATGCCGGGCATGGCGCCGGTGGTGGGCTGCAGCAGCGGATAGGTGGAGCAGAGCAGCGCGCCCGCAATGGCGGCCAGAGCCGAACCGATGGCAAAGGTGATGGAGATGGTGGCGTCCACGTTGATGCCCATGAGCTGGGCCGCGCCCTTGTCCTCCGCCACAGCCTGCATGGCATGGCCGGTTTTGGAATGGTTGATGAACAGGGTAAGAGCCACCATGATCACCGCAGACACCAGCACCGTGACAATGGTCTCGCCGCTGATGGAAAGGGCGCCGATCTTGATGCCGTCAAAGGAGACCACCGAGGGGAAGCTCTTGGGGGTGGAGCCCCAGATGATCAGCGCCAGGTTCTGCAGCAGATAGCTCACGCCGATGGCGGTGATCAGCACTGCCAGGCTGCCGGCACTCCGCAGGGGCTTGTAGGCCACCCGCTCGATGACCACGCCCAGCAGGGTGCAGACCGCCATGGCACCCAGAATGGCCACAATGGCGGGCAGTCCCAGAGAATTCATGAAGATAAACACCATGTACCCGCCCACCATGATTACATCGCCGTGGGCAAAGTTCAGCATTTTGGCAATGCCGTACACCATCGAATAGCCCAAGGCGATGATGGCGTAGACGCTGCCAAGGCTGATGCCTGTCAGCAGGTAGGAAAGAAATTCCATACTCAACACTCCTCTTTGCCGGTATGCCGTGCCGGCTGTATTCACACCAAAGCCGGTTATCTGCCGTTTTTTCAGAAACCGTCTGGCCGCCATTGCGCTGGCAGCACAATGCTTTTCAATTTTACCACGAAACCTGTCGTAAAACAACGGTTTGGCTCAAAACAGCGGATAGAACGGCGGCGAATCGCGGTTCGATCTCCGGGACGTTTTTCCTGCCGCTGCTTTTTTGCAAGCAGCCGCGGCGAATATGCAAAAGCCGCCGGAGGACTGGCCCCCGGCGGCCCAGCGGAGCCTGCCGGCCCCGATAGGGTAAAAATTACATCAGAACGTAGGCGCCGTTCTCGATCTTGGCAACCAGCGGAGTCTTGTTGGGCTCGCCGTCAGCACCCCAGCTGATGCCGGAACCGGTCAGGCCATCGATGGAGATCTCGGTCATGGCAGTCTTCAGGGCGTCGCACAGGGCGGAAGCGTCCATATCGTTGGTGACGCCGGCCTTCTTGCAGGCCTCATACACAGCGTAGACGCTGTCGTAGGAGTCAGCAGCAAACTGGTTGGGGATCTGGCCGTATTTCTCCTCGTAGGTGGCAACGAAGTTCTGGGTCTTTTCGTCCTCGTTAGTGGTGACGAAAGGAGTCAGGAACATCAGGCCCTCGGCCAGAGAGGTGTCGAAGTTCTCCACGCTCAGGATGCCATCCATGCCGTCGCAGCCGTAGAAGGCGGGATGATAATCCAGCTCGTTGGCCTGCTGCAGGATGATGGAAGCCTGGCTGTAATAGATGGGCAGGAACACCAGATCGGCGCCCTCAGACTGCAGTTTCTGCAGCTGCACCTTCATATCGGTGTTGGTGTCGGCGGTGAAGGCCTCCTGGGCCACAACCTCCAGACCCTGGGCAGCAGCCTCGGACACAAACGCCTGGGTGATGCCGCTGGAGTAGGTATCGGAGCTGTCGTAGATGATGCCTACCTTCTCGGCCAGGCCATTCTCTTTAATGTACTGGGCGGAAATCTTGCCCTGGTTGGGATCGGAGAAACAGGTGCGGAAGGCGTTGTCGTACTGCACGCACTTGGCATCGGTGCCGGACGGGGTGATCTGGAAGATGTTGTCGGCGTAGGTCTCAGCGCCCACGGCAATGGTGCAGCCGCTGGTGGTGGCGCCCAGTACCAGGAAGGGATCGTCGCCGGCCCAGTCCTTCAGGACGTTGTAGGCGTTGACGGCCTTCTCGTTGTCGGTCTCGTCGTCCTCAAACTTGAACTCGAACTGGATGTCGCCGCCCAGGGCGTTGATCTCCTCCACGGCGATCTCGGCGCCGTTCTTAACAGCCTGGCCATACTGGGCGTTGTCGCCGGTGGTGGGTCCGATGCCGCCGATCTTTACGACGGTGGCGTTGCTGTCGGTGGTGCCGGCGGTGCCAGTGGACTCGCTGCTCTGAGAGCCGCCACAAGCTGCAAAGGAAACCACCATGGTGGCGGCCAGTGCTGCGCTAACCATTTTTTTCATAATGTACTCCTCCTCTATTCTCATTTGTCCTCCAGGCAAATACAAAATCGATTTGCTCTCAAATGAGTTTGTTTCATTATAAGCATTCTGAAAATGAGTTTCAATATGCCATTTTCACAATTTAGAACAGTAAATTGCGAAACATTCCTGCATTTTGTATAATGCTGTCTGCGATTTGCACAAAAAATGTATATTTTTGTCTTCAGTCTTTTTGCAGCCGGGACACCACCGTGCGATAGCCGCCGCTTCCGTACTGAATACACTGGTTGATGCGGCTGATGGTAGCCGTGCTGATGCGCACCGATTTGACGATCTGCTCGTAGGTATTGCCCTGCAGCAGCATTTCGGCCGCCTCCAGCCGCTGTGCCATGTCCGCCAGCTCCTTCATGGTGCACAGATCCCGCAGAAAGGCCTCGCATTCCTCCTCGTTCTGCAGGCTCAGCAGCGCCTGAAACAAACGCCTGGTTTCGGGGGGCATTTTTTTGTCCATTCCCTTCCGACCTCCTTCGCTTTATTGCTTTAATGTGTAAAATCCAACGAAGCAAAAAATCAGCCGACGCCCAGCGGCAGCCGGCCCCTGCGGCGGCCTGCAGGCCGCCGGATATTGATTGGTTAGAATCATAGCACATCCCGCCGAATTTTACAACCGTTTTGAACAAATTCCTTTA
>DXDW01000221.1 GCA_019115305.1 Candidatus Anaerofilum excrementigallinarum | reverse complement strand
GCATCTGCAGCATCAGTGTCTCGATTTTTTGCTGGGTGCCGGTGCTGAGAGTGAACTTTGTCTGTGCGCTTTGCAGCTCGTTTTGAAACAGAAACATGAAAGAAATTCCGTCGGTAATTTCATTGATTTTCTGAAAGCTGAGATTGGCGGCGTCCCAGCGCACATCGTTCATGGAAAATTCGCAGCACAACACCTTGGCGTTGTCAGCCAGCAAGGTGAGATGATTCAGGTTGGGCGGAAGGATAAATGCTTCGCCGGCGGATATGGTGTGAGAGGTGCCTTCGATCTGGTGAATGGATTTGCCGCGCACTACGTACCAGATTTGGTAGTAATCGTGGGAATGCAGCAGTTCGCCCGATTGTTTGGGCGATTCCAGCATGAATAATTTGCAGAAGCTGCCTTTGCGAAACATGGTTTGCTGTTCAAATTTGATAGCGTGCGGTTCCATTTCAAACCCTTCCTTTCCAAACTGTATTTTATAGTGCGGTGTTTAATCTGTCAATCTTTTCAAAGTTTGGTGCCAATTCTTTACCGGCAACTCATTATACATAGGAGAACTTTATGGGAAATCACGCACAGTCGAAAGCACGTCGGTTTGACGTTGCCGTGATAGGCGGAAGTTTGGGCGGCGTTGTGGCTGCTTTGAGCGCGGCCAGGCGGGGGAAAAAGGTATATTTATGCGAGGAGACCGGATGGATCGGCGGTCAGCTCACCAGCCAGGCAGTGCCGCCCGACGAACATCCCTGGATCGAAAGCTGCGGCGCTACCCAGAGCTATATGGCCTATCGGGAGGATGTCCGCAGCTATTATCGCAATCATCCCCAGGCCAGCCCGGCGCTGAAAAACCAACAGTTTTTGCGCCCCGGAGGAGCCTGGGTGTCCCGTATTCCCCACGAGCCGGCGGTGGCGCATGGGATTTTGCGGGGCTATCTGCAGCCTTATTTGGAGCGAGGCGTGATTGAACTGGACCTGCATACCGCGGCGGTATCGGCTGTGGTGGAGAAGGACCGGATACGCAGTCTGCGTGTGCAGCATCGGCAGCGCGGCGGTTTCAGCCAGATAGATGCCAACTATTTTTTGGACGCCACAGAATGCGGGGACCTCTTGCCGATTGCAGGGGTCGACTACCGCAGCGGCGCGGAAAGCAGGTCCGAAACAGGTGAGCCTCACGCGCCTCTGACAGCTGACCCCACAGATATGCAGCCCTGTACCTGGGTGGCGGCCTTGGAATTGGCAGAGGAGGAAGAGCAGCTTCCGCCCATGGCAAAGCCGCCGCTTTACGATTTGTTTGCCAGTGTCAAAGCGCCTTATGCCGACAATCTTTTGTTCAGCTGGTATGGGCCGGATGCAAAATGCGGTGGTGCTTCCCTGTTTGCCATGTTTGATGAGGACGACCCGCTGCATTGCGGTGGAATGTGGCGCTATCGGCGGATCATCGCCCGGGAGGATTATACCGACAACAGGCGGGAAGTGAGCTTGCTGAACTGGTCGCAGAACGATTATTCTTTTGGAAATATATTCGACGATCCCCATGCTCAGCAGCACCGTGAACTTGCCCGGCAGCAAACGCTGTGTGCGGTTTACTGGCTCCGCTATCATGCTCCCCGGACGGACGGCGGAAAAGGGTATCCGGTACAGCTGCGGCCGGATATCATGGGCACAGCGGATGGGCTGGCTATGGCGCCGTATGTGAGGGAATCCCGCCGCATCGCCGCAGTGACCACTGTGTGCGAACAGGATCTTTCAAAGGAATGCCAGGCGGGCATTCTGCGCCGTGAAGATTCGGTAGGTGTGGGGCATTATGCCATTGACATCCACCCCACTACCCAAAGTCACAGCTTTTTCTACGAGCCCACCTGGCCTTTTGAGATCCCTCTTTCGGCCATGATCCCCAAAACCATCAAAAATCTGCTGCCAGCCTGCAAAAACATCGGTTGTACCCACCTCACAAATGGCTGCTTCCGGCTGCATCCGGTGGAGTGGAATGTCGGAGAGGTGGCGGGATATCTGGCGGCCTTCTGTCTGGACAGGCAGATCACGCCGATACAGGTGCTGCATGAGCAGCTGGCGCAGTTCCAGGCTTTGCTGGTCCAAAACGGCATACAGCTGCATTGGGAACCGGAAAAGATGGAGGGATTTCAGGGATGAAAAAAATTGTGTTTCTGCCGCTGGATGAGCGGCCCTGTAACGCGGATTTTCCCAAAATGCTTTTCCATGTGCCGGAAATCCGGCTGGTGCAGCCCGCTGTACTGGGCAACAAAAAGCAGCCGGCCGACCTGGAGCATATCTGCGCCTTCCTGCAAAGAGAATGCGCGGATGCCGACGGCCTTGTGCTGTCTATGGATATGCTGCTGTATGGCGGGCTGCTTCCCTCCCGGCTGCACCATTTTTCCAGGGACCAGGTGAGAGAGCGCTTTGAATTGGTTGGCAGGCTCCGGGAAAACTTCCCCGATCTGAAGATATTTGCATTCCAGACCATCATGCGCTGCCCCAAAAACTCGAGCGCCGAGGAAGAACCCGATTACTACGGCGAATATGGGCATGAAATCTGGCGGCTGGGCCAGCTGCGCCACAAACAGCAGCTGGATTTGCCGCAGCAGGAGCAGCTGGACGATGTGCAGGCAAAAATCCCCGCTGCCTGTCTGGAGGATTATCTGGCGCGGCGGCGGTTCAATCTGGAGTTTGTATTGGACGCCCTGGAACTGGCTGCGGCGGGGATACTGGATGTGCTGGTGATTCCCCAGGACGATTCATCCCCATATGGCTTTACGGCGATGGATCAGCAGCATGTGCGGGATCGGATTGCGCAGCGGTCTTTGCAGACAAAGGTGCTGCTGTATCCGGGAGCGGATGAGCTGGGCTGTACATTGCTGACCAGGATGGTTCTGGCTTTGGAAGGCCGCCGCCCGTATGTGTATGTGGCTTACAGTTCCGAAAAAGCGCCTTTTGTCACATCGCTGTATGAAGATCGGCCTGTGGGCGAAACCATAAAATACCAGCTGCTGGCAGCCGGCTGCCGCCAGGCAGTCTGCCGCAGAGAAGCGGACTTTGTGCTGGCGGTAAACTGTCCTTCCGGCAATATACAGGGAGCGTATGCGCAGCCCTGCCGGCTGCGGGAATATACCGTAGAGCGCAGTCTGCCAGCTTTTATGCTGTTTATGCAGGACTGTGTGGAGCAGGGCATTCCCGTGACAGTGGGAGATATTGCCTTTTTGAACGGCGGCGATCTGGAACTGGTGCAGATGCTGAACAGTCAGGGGCTGCTTATGCAGGTTGCGGGATACGCGGGCTGGAATACTTCCTCCAATACCCTGGGCACTGCAATTGCCCAGGGAGTGCACTTTTGGCTGTGGGCGGACACGGCGGCGCACCGGGATTTTTTGCTGCTGCGCTATCTGGAGGATGCAGGCTACTGCTCCGACGCCCGGAGATACGTATACGAAAATATGCTGGACAAGTTGAATTGTACCTATTTCGATACCCGGGCAGTCCGGGGGCCTGTCAGCGAGTTTGTACATGCAAGGCTGGAAATGTTTGTGCAGCAATATCTGTCCTCCATAGCTCCCTATGTCTGTATCCAGGATTGCTGGCATCCCTGGAAAAGAATGTTCGAAATGGGAATCAAGGCCTGCTTTCAGCCCGCGGAGTAATTGCATCTGACAATTTGGTATCCGGACCTGATGCGCCTTACGGCCTTCTAACAAAAGAATAAAAGGGCTGCCGCAGAGCAACAGCTGTGCGGCAGCCCTTTTTGATGTGAAAATATTTCTTTTCAATCTGCCCCGATACAGAAAA
>DXDW01000220.1 GCA_019115305.1 Candidatus Anaerofilum excrementigallinarum | reverse complement strand
GAACAGCAGCATGAAGTCGATCTGTCCGGACAGGATCAGCCCTGCGCCCGTAAGGATCGTAGTCGCCACGCCCAGCCGCATGATAACGCTGGCCCCGTTGACGAACAGGCCGGTAACCAGCTCGCCGCGGATCATGATCCGTTCATGGTCGTCGATCTTCCGGTACAGCCCCGCAAGATAACGCTCCTCCTGATTGGTGGCACGGATCTCCCGCACATGTTCCAGCGCCTCCTGCATCCCACCTGAAACCCGCACGGCGGCGTGCTTGGTCTGCTCAGCCCGGCGCTCGGTGAGCTTCCGGCTTCCAAACAGCAGGCCAAACGCTACCGGAACTCCCCAAAGACAGGCAATGGTCAGCCGCCAGTCATACCAGAGCAGGCAGACCGCAATCACGGCGGTGGAAATGTAGGAGCCGTACAGGTAGCCCAGCACATGGCTCCAGACATGTTCCATGCGGTTGACATCACCCATCAGGGTCTCCGTCAGGTCGGCCAGATCGCGCTTACCGAAAAAGCCAAGGGGCAGCTTGCGCAGCCGTTCCGCCAAACCCAGCCGGGTGGCTTTGACTTCGCCGTACACAAGACCGTAGGTGGCCTTATACTGCTGGAAATGGGTGAGAAAAGAGAGAAGCGCAAATACTACAAGACCGGCCAGTACAGGCAGAGAGGCGGTCAAGGAGGCACTGTCGGTCAGAGATGCCATCAGGCCGGACATCACAAGGTACAGGATGCTGACCCCGCCCATGACCACCAGATTGACGACCACCGTCCAAAAGGTGCCCTTTTTGGTATTCTGTACGCCCTGATCCGTCAGGGCATATTTCCGTTGAAATTTTGCTCCGAACATTTATTTTCCCTCCTTGCCGCTTTCCATTTTCCATTGGATCGCCCGATTGTAGTCGGCCCACATCCTGGTGTACAATCCGCCTGCCGCAATCAGCTCCCCGTGGGTGCCCTGCTCTGTCACCCGGCCACCCTCCAGCACCAGGATCTTATCCGCGCCCACCACGGTGGAGAGTCGGTGGGCGATCATAATGACGGTGCGGTCCTTTGTCAGCCGAGCGAAGGCTTTCTGGATCAAGGCTTCATTTTCCGGATCCGCGAAAGCGGTGGCTTCATCCAGCACCACAATAGGGGCATCCTTCAAAATGGCCCGGGCCAGCGCAATGCGCTGCGCCTCGCCGCCGGAAAGATAGGTCCCCTCGGTTCCGATCACAGTATCCAGCCCCTGAGGCAGCTTTTCCAGAATGTCGCCGCACTGGGCGGCCTCCAGGGCGGCCAGCACCTGCTCCCGGCTGGCATTGGGACGGGCCGCCCGAACATTTTCCAAAATGCTGGCCTTGAACAGGCGGTTGTTTTGAAACACAAAAGCGACCTGATCCATCAGCACATGGGGATCGATCTGGCGTACATCCACGCCGCCCACTTCCACGGCGCCGGTGTCCACGTCCCAAAACCGGGGAATTAGACTGGCGGCGGTGGTCTTGCCCCCGCCTGAAGGCCCCACTAGCGCCACGGTCTCTCCGGGCTCGGCGGTGAAGGAGACCTGGGACAGGGCGGGAGACTGCGCGCCGTCGTAGGTAAAGCTCACATCCCGGAATACCACCCGGTTGTCCCTGGGAGTCTGGGGATGATTCGGCACCGGCAGCATCGGTGCGTCCATGACCGGCTGGATACGCCCCAGAGCGGTGTTGGCCAGCATCATACCGGAAGCCGCAAACATAATCTTGGCCAGTGCCGTGGAAATGATGGCAGAGAATACGGCGTAGAAGGCGAAGTTTGTGACAAGTCCCGCAAAATCACCCGAAGCCAGTGCGCCGGGAGCCAGGAATAGCACCACCGGTACCAGAAACAGAAAGGCGCCCTCGGTAAAGGTCAGATTGATGGACTGCGGAACGCGGCACACATCACCTTGATAGTACTCCGCCTTAGCGCTGTACTCCTCAATGGCCTGCTGAAAGGCCTTGAAGGAGTAGACGGTCTGCTGAAAGATCTTGACCACCGGGATGCCTCGTACATATTCCGTGCCAGCTTTGGTCATACGGTCCTGGGCCGCCTGGTATTCCGCCATAAGCTCGGCGTTTTTGCCGCCCATCATACTGAACATGGCAAGGATGGAGATCACCGCCGACAGCAGGCATGCCGCACCCATACGCCAATCAAACACGAACATCAGCACCAGCATGGCAAGAAACAGGGTGATTGTGCCCACGATGTCCGCCAGATTGTGAGCCAGCAGGGTTTCTGTATCGGCGGCCGCTGCGTCCAGGCGGCTGCGGATCAAACCGGAAGCATTGGCATCAAAATAGCCCAACGGAGCCTGCATCACATGTGCCATGCCCTGTTTGCGGATGTTGGACGCCGTGCGGAACGCCGCCAGATGGGTGCACATCAGACCCAGGAAGTAGATGAGGATGCCGCCCACCGCGAAAGCAAAGGCGATCCAGCCATAGCGCGTCACGCTCTGGGCCCGGGTCCAATCCGGCGCCACGGCAATCAAATCTCGGGCCGCCAGCCAGATACAGAGATAGGGAATCATACTGCACACCATGGATATTGCTGACAGTCCTAGCCCCAGGAAGGTAAGCCGCCTGTGGCTGCCCGCATATCCCAGCAGAACGGTCAGAGCGTTTTGCTTCTTTTCCTTCACAAATATTCCTCCTTTTATGGTTAGCTATCGCTAACCTTTTGTGTAAAAAGAAAGGGGCAAAGCCCCGATCTTACGAAAAAGATTGGCGGTATGTTACTGGCCGATCAGCTGCAACCACCCGGCGGTGTAGAAATCCCGTAGCTGGTCCACATACCGCATGGCCTGCTCCTTGGGCATGTCGTGGACGACGATCTCGAAAATGCCGTTAAACATTCCGCTGGCAATGATGTGGCATAGCTGTGCATCCAGCTGGGGGCATTCATGCCCCAGACGGTGGAGTACCTCCAGGTATTGGAGGGTGTATTCCACTTCGACCTCCACCATATTATGGACGAAATGCTCATAGCTGGTGCCCTCGGCCTTGCCCAGCAGCAGCTTCACCGGCTCTCGGTGGTCGCAGATGTAGTCCACCATCCAATGGACGCATTGGCTGGACTCCAGTCCCATGTGTTCCGGCTGTTCCTGCTCCGGCAGCTCGGCAAAGGAGGTCTGGGCTTCCATGAACCGGCCCATCAGCGCGGCGGCGTGGGGCTCCACGATGGATGCAAAGAGCGCCTCTTTGCTGGAGAAATAGCCGTAAAATGCGCCGGTGGTGACACCAGCCTGCTTCACAATCTGCCGCAGAGAGGCACCCTGAAATCCCTTCTCTGTAAATTCCTCCATAGCGGCCTGCTGGATTCTCTCCAGCGTGGCAGTCGATTTTTCTTCCATATACAACCTCATATAACAGTGATATATAACACTGTTATAATAGAGCGGTGAGCT
>DXDW01000219.1 GCA_019115305.1 Candidatus Anaerofilum excrementigallinarum | reverse complement strand
AGTAGTAGGTTTTGCCGCTGTTTTCAAAGCGCACGCTGCAATAGATCAGCTCTCCTTTGCGGCGGCGCAGCCGATTGTATACTTTGGGAGAGAAAATATCGCTGGAACCGTAAAACCGGATAAAGTCATGTACCTGTTCGATGAATGCCCCAAAATCCTCCGGAAGCCCGTTTTTGTCGTAACTGCCGGAAATCAGCCGGTCGGGGCAGCCCCGGCGGTAGATATGCAGCAGATAGACGGCGGTGTGGTCGGGATATTCCACAAGCTCCTCGTTATCGCAGGGAGACTCCACGCAATATCCGCCGGTGGGATACCGGGCGGCAAACAGCTCGATCTCGTCAAAATAGTCCAGCATCTGGCCCACGGCATCCTTCACCTCATAGCGGCAGGTCACGGTGCAGTCGGGACCGATCTCCTGGGTCAGCTGGATGGTCTGGGAGGCGCGGTCGATGGAAAGGGACTCGAAATAGACGGCGGTGCGGATGGGCTCGCTGCCCACCCCGGAGCAGGGAGAATAGAGGCTCTTGGTGTAATGCAGCGTGATCTCCACAATGGGCGGCAAAGAGGGCGGACAGTGATCGGCAGAGTCCGGGAACTCGCCGATGTTTTCAAAATCCGGGGCGTGATACATAGCTGGTACCTCCTCATGCAGCGGTGCGGCCCTTTCATCCGGCAAAGGCGCGGCAGGGCGTGCAGGCACTGCCTTTATGATACACATTTTCTGCCCGAAATGCCAGAGCCTTTGCTTTTCATGGTTCGGCCGGCTGCGGGGGCTGCACTTGCAATTATCTGCAAAAGTAGTATCATAAATAGTTGGCGAAAGTCCGATGTTTTTGCCTTGTCCTGTCAGAAAGGCAGGGCCGGGCTTCGCAAAACAGACAAATTATCCCTGCCTCTGGGGGCAGGGATACAGAAAGAGAAGGGGAAAGGATGCAACAGATAAAAACTCTCAAGCATATTCCCGCGCGGGTACTGCTTTTGTGCGCGGGGCTGATCATCATGGCCTTTGGGGTGGCTTTTTCGGTGAAAGCAGGGCTGGGTACCTCGCCCATTTCCAGCGTGCCCTATGTGACCAGCGTCATTTCGGGTCTGTCGGTGGGCACCACCACCATCATCATGAACTGTATCTTTGTGCTCATCCAGATTGCCATTCTGCGCAAAAACTACCAGTGGTTCCAGCTGCTGCAGATTCCCGCCGCGGTTTTGTTCGGGGTGATGATCGACGTGGGGGAATGGGCCATCCGGGGCATCCCCTGTTCCGGCTACCTGGCGCAGTGGATTTTGTGCGTCATCGGCATTCTTCTGATTGCCTTTGGGGTCAGCGTGGAGGTAATGGCCGGGCTGATCACCACAGCGGGCGAGGGCATCGTGCTGGCCATCTGCCAGGTGCTGCCGGTGAAGTTCGGCAACATGAAGGTGGCCTTTGATGTGACTTTGGTGGCTCTCTCCATCCTCATCGGGCTGGCGGCGCTGGGCAGAGTGGAGGGCGTGCGGGAAGGCACAGTGGCCGCTGCCCTCTGCGTGGGGCTGGCTGCCAAGCAGTTCAGCAAGCCGGTGGCCTGGTTCGAGCGGCGCTATCTGCTGTGACAAAAGAGATACCGCGGCGGGAAAGTGGCTTTCCTGCCGCGGTTTTGTTTTGCCCGCCGGCGAAAAACAGGGGGATTTTTTGTGGAATATGTCATTGTATCCCCCGCGGGGGATGTATATAATAGAGGAACAGAAAATACGGCAGGATTCGACAAGGAGGGGGCGCTATGGAGTGGGTGAAGAGTCTGCTGGTGTGGGCCAGCAGACTGGTGTTTTTCGGATTCGTGTTTCTATTGGTGGCGCGTCCCTTCAGCGTCTATATCGAGCCGGTGGGGCTTTACATCCCGGACTATATGCTCATCATCGGTTTTTCGCTGCTGGGGCTGGCCTGGATGTTTCTGCTGCCCTTTGCCGACAGCTGCGGAATGGGCGGCTGGATGGAAATTTTGTCCAACCTCTGTCCCATCGAACTGTTGCTGATGCTGGTGTTTGCCCAATACCACTTTTGGCTTGCGCTGGCGCTGATCGCTGCGCTGGCGGTATTGTACGGGCTGTTTTGGTGGTCGCAGCGCCCGGTGTCCGGAACCCGGCGGGAACGGCGGATTCGCCATCGCTTTTTTACCCTGGCGTCGGCGGTGCTGTTTACGGTGCCCTGTGTGCTGAGCCTGTTTGTCTACGGGCTGGATACCCTCCATTACCAGCCCCAGATAGAGCTGGTGTCCCGGCTGGCGGACCAGGCGGAGCGGGAGGCGGGCCAGGACGCGGTCCCCGCCGACCGGGAATTCCTGCGCTGCTTCCGGCAGGAAAACTGGGAGACCTATACCCGGGAGGAAAAGCTGGCTTTGGTACAGCAGCTGGCCGACACCGAGGCCCAGCGGCTGGGGGTGCCGCCGGTGGAGGTGCGCGCCCAGCAGGAGGAGGAAAATTCCCTGGGCCATTACAGCGAATCGCTGCAAAACATCGTGGTGAATACCGATCACCTGGACGATATCGCCGAGGAGGTCATGGACACGGTGTTTCACGAGGTGTATCACCTCTACCAGCACTATGTGGTAAATAACATCGACTGGAACTCGGACTTTTCCCGCAGCGCCTACTTTGCCACCGCCCGGGCCTGGAAGGAAAACCAGGAGAACTACATCAAAAGCGACGGCACCGAAGAGGGCTATTGGTTGTACAGCAAACAGCCCCTGGAGGAATCCGCCCGGGAATATGCCCGCGAGAGGGTCAACGAAACCATGGTGCTGCTCTACGAGACCACCGAGGACGGCTACATCCTGGTGGGATGAATCGGAGGCAGCACAGGCTGCCCGCAGACTTTGGGTAGGAAAGCACAACAAAAGAAAACCGCCGGCCCTGTGCGAATTGCACAGAAGCCGGCGGCTTTTTTATTGGTATGTCCTCAAAGGGAATGGACAGGCTTTAATCCTGCTTTTTGCGGCGGAAGAACCACACAGCGGCGGCAATCACCACCACAGCGGCCGCAGCGACCCCTAGAATACCAAGGGGCAGGCCACTATTTTCCGCCGGAGTTTCCGGCTGAGGCACAGGCTCCGCGGAGGGCGCGGGAGTGGGAGAGGGCGCCGTCTGCTGGCTGTCGGCATCCTCGGCCACCAGGAAGTAGACGGAGCAGTGCTCCAGAGGCAGCACCGCGGTGCCGGTGTCGCTCACATCCACATCGGCGATGTGTTCGGGTTCGCCCTCCTCGGGCAGCAGATACAGCCCGCAGTGCATCCCCGCCAGGGCCGAAAGCTTCAGTTCCAGCTGGGCCGGGCCGGGAAGCTGGCCGGAAAAGGCGGTCTCGATGGCCTGCCAGGGCTTGTCGGCGGCAAAGGCCTGGATGCGCTCCTTGGCCTGGGCCGAGACTTCCAGGGATACGGCGGCATCAAAGACGCCCTCGGGCAAAGTGGTGTCCGCGATGCTGTCGGCGGCAAAGATCCAGGCGTAGCCCTCCCCCTGCAGCCGCAGCCGTGCGCCGGACCGCTCTTTCAGCAGCTCAAATGCCTTCTGGCTCACCTTGTTCTGGGCGTCCACCGCCAAAGTCACGTCCCCGGTCTGGCTGTCGAAGGCATCCAGCACCTGCTGGGCGCTGTACAGCTGACTCTGGCCCGACTGAGCCGGGGGCACAGGGGTTTTCTGGACAGAAGTTTCAGAAGAAGCGCCGGAGCCGCTGGTGCTGCCGCCGGCATTGCCCGAGTTGCCGCCGTTCCCGCCGTCAGGCTGAGAGGGGGCCGGTGTGGCGGTGGGCTGGGGCGCGGGAGAGGGGCTGGGAGTGGGCTGGCTGCCGTCCTCGCCGCCGTCTTCGCCACCATCTTCTCCGTCCTCGTCCACGCTCAGGGAGCCGCTGGTGATGATGTATTCGGAGCAGTGGTCCACCGTGATGATGTAGCACTGCTGGGCGGCGTCAAACTGCACGTCCACCACCTCGGCGGGCACCACGGTGCCGTCGGGCTTGACCCAGTAGAGCCGCAGCTGGCTCAGGTCGCCGGAGGGCACGTCGCTGGCCTTGATGCGCAAAGTGGCCCGGCCGGGCAGCTGGCCGTTGTGGCTCAGGTTGACTTCCTGGAGGATCTTGTCCTGGTCCTCCTGGGGCAGCTGGTCCACCGTCTGCTGGGCGTTGTCCGAGAGCTCGTCGCTCACCTCCAGGTCGGTGTCGATGTCGGTGTACTGGATGGAGGCAAAATCCCATTGGGCCAATTGGTCGCCGTTTTCATCGGTGATGGGGAAACGGGACTCCTTGCCCGACTGCTGGATATTGGCAAAGGCGTCGGCGGCCAGCAGCAGGCTGCCGGCGTCCTCACCGCCCATTTCCAGGGGCAGCAGCAAAGTGTCGCCCTGGGTCTGGGTGGTGTCCAGGTCCACATTCAAAACAGACAGGGCAGAATCGGTGTAGTAGGGAGAGGTGTAGCGATGGACGGTTTTGCCGGTAAGGGGCTTGCCGCTCTCCCGGTCTACCACCTCCACCGAGGGGCCGGAAGCGCCGTTCCAGTAGTTCTGGGGCAGAGAAAGGGTGTATTCCGCCGCGCCCAAAGAGGTGGACAGGATGCGCACATCCACCTGGTTGTCCACAAAGCGAGTCCAACGAGCGTTGGAGCTGTCCCGCTCATACATGCCGTTGTCCAGCAGGGCGACGTCGTTATTTTGCAGGGTGCAGGAGTAGAGAGAAACGGCTTGTGCGCCTACCTGGCAGTTTTCAAAGGTGGTCTGGCGCACCAGGCAGATTCGGGGCTCGGAGCCCTTCACACCGGTGGTGCAGTTTTGCAGCCGGCAGCGCCGGATGGTGAAGGCGTTCTGGGGCTGGCCGGCATAGGGAATCTGCAGTACGCCGCCCCGCACACCGCCGCCGTCGATGACCAGGTCCTCCAGGGCAAAGTCAGGGGAGGGAGAGTCTACCGTGATGATAAAGCCGCCTTCCTGGCCGGGGGTGCCGGTGAACACGGCGGGATTTTCCGCATCCTGGCTGCGCAGGATGATGTTTTTGCCAGCCAGATTCAGGTCCATGGGATATTTGCCGCCCTCCAGCAGTACCACCACCGGGGTGGGGGTAAGCTCGATATCAGCCAGAACCTGGAGAAGATCGTCGGGGCCGGCGTAGACAGTCTGGGCGGTCTCGGCAGACTGGATGTTGAAGGTGTAGCCGATGCAGACGACCTCGGGGGTGCGGGAGGTATCGCAGCCGAAGGGGTCGTTTTTGCTGGGAATGTTCAGCTCGATGGTGGCGTATACGTCGCAGCTGCCGGTCTTGCCGCCGGGGGTCAGCCGGATGCCGTAGCAGTTGCCGTCGGGATTGGAATAGCCGTTGCCGTCAAAGACGGGGTCCTTTTCGTCGGTATGCCGGATCTCCTGCTCCACCTTGAGAATGTCGGGGTCGGAACTGGTATAGGTGACGCTTTTTACCAGTTCGGTGCCGAAGCTGAGCCGGGAACCCATCTCCTCTACGGTGGCAAGGTTTTTGTGGGAGATGTACTGGGTGGAATAGAGGTAGAGATCAAAGCTGCCGTCCTCCACAAACCGGGTGGTGGCTACATTGGAGGCGATGCCCATAGCCAGGTTGGACAGTTCCTCGGTGAAATTCAGGGTTTCGGTGTAGGGGCGGCGCATATAGTCGGTGCCCAAAGAGTAGTAGGTGGCGGAAGTGGCAAAGGCTTTGCAGTCATACACCAGCTTGCGCACCGTGTCGCCGCTGCGCAGCTCCACCACTGCCAGTCCGGCGACCTGCTGGTCGGCAAAATCCACCCGCACACCCGACAGGCCCTCGGCCCAGGTCACGGTGATGTTCTGGGCGGCCTCGCCGGTGATGACGGGGGCCTGGGTGAGGGGCAGGCTCTGGCCGTTTTCATCCCGCAGCACAAAAAGTTCGGAATCGGGTATCTGGGAGATATTATACGTATAGAGAAAGTCGTCTTTCAGGATATTATTGTAGTCGGAAGTATAGTCGCAGCCCTGCACGTCATAGCGGACGTCCCCCAGAACTTCGCCCTCCCGTTCGATAATCATATGATAGGTAGGGGAATTGTAGTCGCTGGCATCGAAGTAAAAACTTTCCTCATACAGGGGCACAATGGCCAGCGCCCAGGCGGAATGGGTCTCTCTTTTCTCGTCAAGGTAGGTCACCTGCCGGGGGACGATGCGCAGAATGTCGGAATCCTCGCTGTCCTGCACCGAAAGGGCGCACTGTTCCAGTTCCTCCTGGGTGGCGGCGGGCCGGCCGTCCACCAGGGGCACCACCACATAGTCTTCCATCAGGGAGCGCATCCGCTTGGGCCAGCTGTTGCCGTCTGTGTAGGAGTAGACGTCGCCGGCATCTATAGCCAGGGCGTACTGGGGCGCCTGGTTTACCTGGATCTGCACCCAGGAAAGGTTCACGCCGGGGACCTGGACCTGGATGGAATAGGGCTGCTCCCGGAAATCGGCGCCGGTGAGGTCGTATTCCACCAGCAAGGTGCAGCCGTCGGGCTGCAAGGTAGCCTGGATGCCCGCGGGCAGGTCGGTGTTGATGACGGCGTCAGCCAGAGAAAAGCAGGAGCCGTAGTTGGGGCCGCCGGAGCCATAGACCTGCAGCTGGAAGCTGCCCTTGTCCCCGGCACGGAGGGTGCGTTGGTTGTAAGGCACCCAGCTGCCGGTGCTTTCGTCCCGTTCATACCAGGCCCCTTGCAGGTTGGCGCTGTGCCGGTAGTAGGCCGGACGGGAATGGGGCTGGCCGTCCAGTTTGCCGGTCCAGGTGATCTGGCCGGTGATCATCTGGCCATCCTGCAGCTGGCTCAGGTCGGCGGCATTCAGCATCACCTTGCTGCCGTTTACCCAGCTCACCGAAAAATACTGAGCCAGGTCGCCGGAAAGGCCGATGTCCTGGGCGATCCAGTCCAAGGTGGGGGTATAGCCGGAGAGATCCTGGCTTGTCACCCACAGGGAGCCCAGGTCGGCGCAGTAGTTGCCCACGCCCAGGCAGGACACCATCACATCGCTGGAGTCCATGGAGACCTCCACATTCTCGTTGAGAACATGGATGGTGACGCTTTCGCCGCCGCTGGAAAAGACCAGATCAAAGGCGAAATCGGGACTCACCGAACCGAAATAGCTGCTGGCGGTCTCGGGAGAGGGGGTGAACAGGTGGTAGAGGGCATAATCCCCCTCCCAGAACTCGGACACCAGTACCCCGCCGGGCAGAGCCTCTCCGGTGGCGTGGGAGATGATCTCCAGCGAGGCTTCCTCCTTCAGGACGGGGCTTTCCGCGTCACCCCGGCAGAGCAGGAAAAAGGGATTGTCGTAATAGTTCCAGCCGGCGATGCTGTCACCGTCCTGCAGCGGCTCGCCCTGAGGCTGGTTGGCGCTGTCATACAGCTGCACCGCCAGAGGGGCGGGGTCGGCGGTTTCTTCCCCGGCCCAGACCGTGGCGGCGGGCACAAGGGCGCCCCAGAGCATGGCGGCGCTGAGAGCTGCCGCCGCGCCCCGGCGCAGCTTTTGCAAAAAGGATGATTTCATGCAGTTTCCTCCTAGTGAAAAGGATCGATACAAACAGGCGGGTTTATCCCGCCTCTTGCAGTTGACATTCCAGCCGCTGCAGCGGATACAGGCAGAGGGGATCGTCGAAACTCTCCACCGTCACCTGCATCTGGTCACCGGTCTTTTCCATCCGGGTGACCACCATCTGGGGCTGGGGCGTCTGGCTGTAAAAATAGGTGTTGGTGGCGGCGTCGTACACCGCCGGGTCGGTACAGGAAAAATTGTCCAGGGCAAAGTACTCCTTTGCCAGTTCCGCCATCCGGGCCGGAGTAAAGGGGGCGCTTTCCCCCTTGTCCTCCATGGCGCTGGCCATGCAGACCCGGGCCACCGTCACCGGGGAAAGGGTGGCGGCCTCAAAGGTGGGCTGGTCCAGGTTGGCGCAAAGCCGCACTGCCAGCTTGGCCGCCTCGCTGTCGGTGTCGGCCAGGCGGGCACCTTCGTATTTCTGCTGGGGCATCAGGCAGTCCACAAAGGGCTCGGCACGGTAGTCGGTCTGGGAAAAATGGGCCACTAAGGTGCCTTTTCCCGCCGCGTACAGCCCCGCGCCCTGGTCTACCGTCACCTGCAGGTAGACTTCGGCGCTGGTGGCTTCGTTGCAGTAGAGCCGCATGGAGTCCACCCGCAGGGAGAGATCGTCCAGGCTCTGGTAAAGAGGGGCGTAGTAGGCCGGGTCCATGCTGGCCAGCTGGGCCAGCAGAGCCGGGTCGCCGGTCTCCAAGGCGGTTTGCAGCTGGTAGGCGGTCTGGCGGAAAAGCTCCCGCTGTCCCTCCGAAACAAAGGGGGAGGTCTGGGGCAGATAGGTGCTTTCGGGCAGCACCGGGTTGGTGGCGGTGCAGAGAAACACTCCCACCACGGCGCAGCCCAGCAGCACTTCGGCCCAGCGGGGAAGCCGCCGCCAGCCAAGCACCCCTTTTACCCGGCGCACCACGTCCTGCTCCCCAAAGGCAGCGTAGCTCATGCTCAGCCGCCGCTTGTCCGCCCAGTCCACCAGGGCCTGGGCGTAGGCCAGCTGTTCCTCGCTGCCCACCAGCCGCAGCACCCGCTGGTCGCAGGCGCCTTCGATGTCCCGGGCCATCAGGCTGCGGGCCAGCCATACCAGAGGATTGAACCAATGCAGCGCCAGGGCCAGCCAGCTGACGGTCAGCAGCAGGTGATCGGCCCAGCGGATGTGGGAAAACTCGTGGAGCAAAATGTACCGCCGCACCTCGGGATGCTCTTTCAGCTGCATGGGCAGCAGTACCCGGGGATGGAGGATGCCGAAGGCCATGGGCCCCCGCACCACCGGGGTGTACAATACAGCCGGGACCCGGCGCAGCCCGGCCAGCTTGGCCAGGGGCTGTGTCTGCTCGTCGGGAGCCCGGTAGGCCACCGCCAGCGCCCCCCGCAGCCGCAGATACTGCACCGCAAAGGCCAGCAGCAGCACCCCGGCCACCGCCGCCCACACCACACAGGCCGCCATAAACAGCTGCTTTTGCCGCAGTTGCTGGCCGGTGGACAGCACCTGCTCCTGGGCGAAGGCCGGTTCCAGGTATACCACCGAGAGCAGCATTCCCCCGGGACGGGAAACGTTTTGGTGAAACAGATTGTAGACGCTGAAAACGCTGGGCAAAGAATAGGGCACCAGCAGCCGCAGCAGAAAGGGCAGCCACAAAAGATAGCGGAAGCCCGCCGTACCGTACCGCCGCAGCGCCAGCCGTCCGGCCAGCACCAGCACAAACAGAAGCACAGCGGCGATGCTCATATTCAGCACCGCCAGAAACAGTTGGTTCATCTTGTTTTCTCCCCGGCGCGGCAGGCGGTCACTTTTCCTTCTTTTTTTCGTCGATCATCTGCTGCAGTTGGTCCAAGGTGCTGTCCGATACCTGGTCGGAGGACAGAAAGTTGGCAAACAGATTGGCAAAGCTGCCGCCGAACATCTTGTCCACCAGGCTGCTGGTTTCGGCCAGCTGCACCTGCTGGCGGCTTACCAGAGCAGACACCACATATTTGGGGTCGGTGCGCTGCACCGCGCCCTTGCCCTCCAGCCGTTTGAGGACGATATAGGTGGTGCTCTTTTTCCAGCCGCAGTTTTCCAGAAGGTATTCGGATACCTGGCTGGCCTGCACCGGCCCATTTTCCCACAGATATTCCATTACGGTGAGCTCGGCGTCAAACAGTTTGATTTCTTTCATGGCACGAAAACCTCCTGATTTCAGTTTCTTGTTTTATCGGAATAAAATCAAATGCCGCTTATAGTGTACTCTGCCGCCGGGGGAGTCGTCAATCCCTTTTGTGTAAAATTTTATCGGAATAAAATTTTTCTTGACATTCGCTGCTAACCTGCATATACTGAAATTGTTTTATCGGGATAAAATCAAAATGCCGCCTGTATTTTTAACAAGAAAAGGAGAATCTGTGATGAAAAAGCATATCATCGCCTGTCTGGCGGGTGCGGCGGCCCTGTGCTGCCTGGCAGCCTGCGGCGGCGAGAGCCTGTCCGCGTCCACCCCTTCGGTTTCTTCCGCTGCGGCTTCCCAGTCGGAGGCTTCCAGCCAGCCCGAGCCCACCCAGCAGCCGGTGGAGGCAGGTCTGCTCACCGCCGATCTGCCGGTAGAGGGTTCGCTGCAGCCGGTGGAAAGCGATATTTTTGCCGGGTACGACCATTTCAGCGCCTTCAAAAACGGCTGGGCCTTTGTATTCAAGGGAAACCAGGCGGGCTATCTCAGTGAAAGCGGCGAGTACAAGCCTCTGTACACCATTTCGGAGGAAGAACTGTACAGTATGAACCTGGATGATATCCCCGGCAGCAGCAGCCCCCGCCGGGAGGACATCTATTTCCTTACCCAGAACTTCGCCTGCGGCAAAAACGGCGTGGTGCCCTACTACCAGGACGGCAAGTGGGGATACAGTGACCTGGACGGCAACATCATCGTCCAGCCCCAGTATACGGCGGTGGAGCCCATGAACGGTCTGGCCCTGGGCCACCGGGACGAGGAGGGCGGCGCCTATGGGGGCCACTATGTCTATGACCTGCTCAACGAAAAGGGCGAGGTACTGTTCACCGGCAGCTGCTGGGCCGACGGCAGCCTGGGCTATTACATGACCATCGACGAAGATGGCGTGGGCCATCTCTACAACGCCGACGGTTCTCTGGTGCTGGACAATGTGACCCATGCCATCGCCGGCAACCGGCCCCGGCCCCAGATCGATCTGTACGAAGGGGGCGTCGTGGTGGACGGCGACCAATGCTACGGCCCCAATCCCCCGGTGGAAAAAGGCACCATCGCGGTGTTTGACCGCAGCGGCAACGTCATCGGCGAAAACCCCGAATATGAGATTCTGGGCATTGAATCCGACGGCAGCATGTATATTTCCGGGGACGGCGGCTTCGGCGTGCTGGACAAGGACTTCAATCTGGTGGTGGAGCCCTCCCTCTCGCTGATCTCGGATATGGACGAAAACGGCCTGCGGTATATGCGCACCAAGGCCACCGGCAAGATCCGGCAGTACGACGCCCAGCTGCAGGAGGTGGAAAGCCAGCCCGCCCTCACCTATATTTCGGGTGAGTCGGTGCAGGACGAGGAGACCCGGGAAACCATCGCCACTGCCTATCTCATGGACCAGGACGGCAACGCAGTCATGGAGCTGGAATCCCGGTATCTGGGCGACATCAACGGTATGTACTACCCCACCACCCCCCTCACCGAGGGTGACTGGATGTACTGGTGCCCCAACGCCGACACCATCCAGGTGTACCACATCGAAAAGGCCCAGTGATTTTCTTTCGGTAAAAAGGCGCGGAAAGCGCCGGAATACAGCCCCTAAGGCCGGTAGGCGGCAGCCCGCTTGCCGGCTTTTTTGCGGGCGGCTGTCCATAGGAGAAATAAAGATGAAACAAAAAGCGATTGCCCTTTTGGGGCTGTGCGCTCTGGCGGCATCTTTGCTGGCGGGCTGCACAAAGGCGGCCCCGGCGGATTCCGCCTCCGGGTCCGAATCCACCGCCCAGACCCGGCGAGTGCCGGTGCTGGACACCCAGTACGCCGATATCCTCAACGACTACCATCTGGTGGGCTCCTTTCACGACGGGGTGGCCTTTGCCGCCCGGTATCTGCCCATGACCGAGGAGGATTACCAGCAGGATTACCCCATGCCCCGGGTGGAGTGCGGCTACCTGACCCTGGAAGGGGAGTACACCCCGCTGTATACCGTGCCCAGCGAGCTGGAACTCATCGACCCCTGCGCCGACATGAGCAATCTCCACGGGGAGAGCTTTGAGACTTTTGCCACCACCGAGGAAGGTCTGGCGATTTTTTACGGCGGTGAGCCGGAATGCAGCAGCATGCCCTCTCTGGAACAGCAGATAGCCCTGGACGACACCTTCACCGTGGGGGACAACGGCTGGGTGCCCTATTACCAGGACGGCAAGTGGGGCTACTGCGACCTGGATGGCCAGGTGCAGCTGGCCCCCGCCTATGATTTCGTTTCTCCCTTCAGCGATGGCAAAGCCCTGGTCTGCCGGTACGCCGACAAGGTGTATGCCTGGAGCATCATCGACGAAGCGGGCAGCGAGATCGCCGCTCTGGACCCGGAATACCGGTTTGCGCTGCGCAAAATGGGCGGGGACTTTGTCTTTTGTTACGACAAAGTCGGCGTCCGTATCTATAATATGGAAGGCGAGGATCTGTCCCAGGGAGAGGTCATGACTTTGCACTACCTGGAACAGGATGGCTATGCCCTGGCCGGCGACCGTGTCTACGGCCCCGACGGAGAATTGTACCGGGCGGAGGACATCCAGCCGGTGGGAGTACAGGAGGGCTGCACCGTCTATGCCGACGGCAGCCTGTACGGCATCCGGGGCAGCGACGGCCAGGTGCGCTGTACGGCCCGGTTTGATGAGATCTGCCGGCTGGCTCCCGAGGGCTTTTACGCCCGGGAAGGCTCCAACCAGGTGAATCTCTATGACTACGACGGCAATCTGCTCCAGGAAGCTGCCCCCTGTGTGCGCATTGTCAGCCAGAACAACGGTTTTATCCTCTACGACGGCCAGGGGAATACCATGGAGCAGTATATGTCCCAGGACAACGCCTTGGCACGCTACATGATGACCGGCGGCACCTTTATCACCCAGGACAGCTTTGTCTATCTGTATCTCAGCGAACAGGAGCGGACCACCCTGCACATCACCTTCGAGGAGCAGGCGGTGGATCAGGCTGCTTCCCAGCCGGCCCAGTCCCAGCCCGAGCCGGAGAACTTCAGCCAGCTGCAGGTGCGTGAGGGGGAAAGCTTTTCCATCAAGCGGACGGCCATGCCCTATGCCCGGCTGAACAACCTGTCCTTTTTGGACTGGGATTTTGATTCCCTCAGCGCTGTGGACCGGTGTGCCGTATGGAGCATCGGGGATGCCTGCACCGGCGGCCTGGAGTGGTACGAGACCATGGACCATGAGGTGGTGGTCTGCGACGAAAACTTCCAGACGGTTTTCACAGTACCCCAGGAAACGGTGGAATGGCTCCACGACCCCACCGCCACTGCCAGCGACCCCGAGGGCTTCTACGCCTATCCCAAACTGTTCTATGCAGGGGACGGGCTGTGGAATCTGCAGCTGGAAGGATTGCACGATCAGGGGGCGGTCTATGTTTTTGACCGGCAGGGGAATATGCTGGTGGAGCAGAAACTGGAGAAAGCGGAAGATGCCTTCGTCCTGACCCTCCCCAGAGCCTATGCCAACGAGGGGTATTGGTTCTTCGGCGATTCCGACGACCGCTTTTATACCATGGACGGCCAGACCATCCCCATCCGCTTTGAAGAGGAGGAACCGGTGGAAAGCTATACCAGCCTGTTTGACGGCGGCCTGGCCAATACGCCCCACGGCTATGTGGACACCCAGGGCAATGTGGTGCTTTCCGCCCAGACCCTGCAGGAGAATATTGAGGAGTATCTGCAATGCCAGGTGGAGCCTTATCATATCATTCTGCGCCCCTTCGACGGCGAAACGGCCTGGATCGATGTGACAGTGGACTTCATGGAAGATATCTACAAAAAACTGGAGATCGACCGCACCGGCAAGGTGCTGGCCCAGGAGGATACCCAGGAGAGCTTTTGCTTTTTCTACGAAGGCAATGAGAGGGGCGATGAGATCAAAAACCAGATGCTGCTGCATATGGTGGACCAGCCCTTCTACATCGTGGAACAGAACGGCCATACCGGGGAAAAGCTGTTTACCGCCTCCGGCCAGCAGGTGACAGGGCCCGAAGGAGTATACTTCGGCACCGATCTGGTCCAGTGGGATGAGCGGTTCGCTTTTGTGGAGCAGACTTTCATGAGCGGCGAAAATTGCTTTATTCCGGTGGATGCCAATGGCAGGGTATACGATGAATTTTCCCAGAAATGGGACCGGATCTATGCCTCTTCCGGCGGCAAGGTCTACGGCGTAAAAGAGATAGAAGGGGACCGGGGGCTCACCGACCACTGCGAGGTCACCCCGCTGGAGATCACCCTTTCCTGATTTTGCAGCAGACACAGCAAAAAAGCCCGCCTGGGGTACGGAAATTTTCCGTGCTCCGGGCGGGCGCTTTTTATATAAGCAAAGATAAAAAACAAACTAGATATTGACTTTTGAAAGCGGCGGCGATACTATATGTAGTATATTCGCAAGCTTTCATGGAAGGAGATCAATATGAATGTACGCAAGCGCAGCGGCAAGGTAGTTCCTTTTGACGCTGAATTTATACGCCGCGCCATCACTTTGGCCGCAGCGGCAGCCGGGGAGCACGACCCGGATGGAGTGGACCGCGTCACCGAGGCGGTGCAGGCCAGTCTGGAGGCCCTCGGCCAGGAGATCGTGGACATCGAGCGCATCCAGGATACAGTGGAGGAGACCCTGTTCAAGCAGCAGCTCTACCGCACCGCCAAGACCTATATTCTCTATCGGGTGCAGAAGGAGAAGGAGCGGGCCAGCGGCCAGTGGAAGGAAGGCATCCTGACACGGGAGTTCCTGAACCCCTACAAACATGCCCCCAACCCCATGGAGCAGCTGGGGGCCTTCGTCTACACCCGCACCTATTCCCGGTATCTGCCCCAGCAGGGACGGCGGGAGTTCTGGTGGGAGACGGTGCGCCGGGCGGTGGAATACAACACCTCTCTGGCTCCCACTTCCCGGGAAGAGGCGGAGAAGCTGTACGACAACATCTACAATCTGCGGCAGTTTTTGTCCGGCCGCACCCTGTGGGTGGGCGGCACGCCGGTGGCGGAAAAGTATCCCATGGCCAACTACAACTGCGCCTTTACCGTCATCAACGACTTTGCGGCCTACCACGACCTGTTCTACCTGCTGATGGTGGGCAGCGGCGTGGGGGTGCGGGTGCTCAAATCCGACGCGGACCAGCTGCCGCCGGTGCGCACCGACCTGAAGATCCTGCACAAATCCTACGATCCCGTGCCTGTGGAGGAGCGGCTGGAATACACCAATCTCACCTTCCAGCGGGACACCGCCACGTTGGCCATCGGCGATTCCAAGGAGGGGTGGGCCCAGGCTCTGGGCCGGTATTTCGAGCTTATCACCAACCGGGAATACGAGGGTATCACCACTTTGGTGGTGAACTACGACTCCATCCGCCCGAAGGGAGAGCGGCTCAAGACCTTTGGCGGCACGGCCAGCGGTTCCGGCTCCATGATGACCATGCTGGACAAGATCCACAAGGTGGTCACCGCCGCCGGCGCCCGGGATGGCAAAGTGCGTACCCAGCTGCGCCCCATCGACCTGCTGGACATCGCCAACATCATCGGCGAGAACGTGGTGTCCGGCGGTGTGCGCCGCACCTCGGAGATCGGCCTGGTGGACGCGGATGACGAGACCTGCATCCAGGCAAAATCCAATCTCTACCGGCAGGTAAACGGCCATTGGGAGATCGACAAGAACATCGCCCACCGGCAGATGAGCAACAACTCCATCTTCTATCGCCAAAAGCCCACCCGGGAGAAGCTGCACTGGCATATCCAGCAGATGCGCTATTCCGGCGAACCGGGCTGGATCAACGAGGAGGCTGGCCTCAAGCGGCGGCCCAACTTCTGCGGCTGCAACCCCTGCGGCGAGATTTTGCTGGATTCCAACGGCCTGTGCAACCTGACCACGGTGAACGTGATGGCCTTTGTGCAGGAAGATGGAACCCTGGACCGGGCGGGGCTGCTGGAAGCCCAGCGCCTGTCGGCACGGGCGGGCTACCGTATGACCTGCCGGGAGCTGGAGATGTACCGCTGGGACCGGGTGCAGAAGCGGGACCGCCTGCTGGGCTGCTCCCTCACCGGCTGGCAGGATATGGTCAACGCCACCGGGCTGGACCGCGCCCAGCAGGCTGAATTGCTGGATGCGCTGCGGGCCCAGGCCCGCAAGGCGGCGGACGAGATGGCCGATCAGCTGGGAGGCAACCGCCCGCTGCTGGTGACCACCCTCAAGCCGGAGGGTACCTTGTCTCTGCTGCCCACCGTATCCAGCGGCGTGCACTACTCCCATTCTCCCTACTATATCCGCCGGGTGCGCATCGCCGCTGCCGACCCGCTGTGCCGGGTCTGCGAGGAGCTGGGCTATCCGGTGCTGCCCGAGGTGGGCCAGGACCCCGAAGACCCCACCACCAAGGTGCTGGAATTTCCGGTGAAGGCCCCCGCCGGCCGGGTCAAGGGCGACGTGACCGCCATTGAGCAGCTGGAAAACTACAAGATGTTCATGGAACACTATGTGGACCACAACTGTTCCATCACGGTGCACGTGCGGCAGGACGAGTGGGATGATGTGGAGCAATGGGTGTGGGATCACTGGGACGATGTGGTGGCCCTCTCCTTCCTGAGTTATGACGACAGCTTCTATGAGCTGCTGCCCTACGAGGAGATCGACCAGGCGGAATACCAGCGCCGCAAAGCGGCCATGCTCCCCTTCAATCCGGCGCTGCTCTGCCGCTACGAGCACGAGGAGACCGAGCTGGATATCGGCGCCTCCGACTGCGCCAACGGCGTTTGTCCCATCCGCTGACGGGGCAAATCCTGACCGGCTGTTGAGAAAAAACGCAAGCAGCTGGAAAACACGCCTTGGAATCCCGGCACAGCGCCCTGTCACCATTCTGAACCGGGATTTCCGAAAAACAAGACAAAGCGAAAGGGCTTGCCGTCTGCTTTTCACAGGCGGCAAGCCCTTTCGGCTGTTTAACAATTCTGTTTTCGCGGGCAGCGTTTTTTGCTTTATTCCAGGCCGATACGGATTTCCGCTTCACTGTCCCCCAGCAGGTCGGACAGCTCCTGCACGGAAAGATCCTCGATCTGCCCCAGCTTGGTGTAGCTCCAGGAATTGGAGCCGAAAAACACCACCAGCTGGTCGCCGGCATAGAGCACGATGTCCCCGGGCTGGGTGGTCATCTGCCGGTCCTGGCGGGAAAAGCTCTGGGGCAGGTCTCCCACCTGCTCAAAGCCGCCGTACCGGCTTGTGTATACCAGGATTTCTTCGGTTTCGGCATAAGCGGTGAGTTCCTCCACCGCCTTGTTTTGCTGCCAGGATACCTCCACCGGCTGTCCGTTGACGGTGAGGGTGAGCTGTTTTTGTGTCACGTCACTTTCCTCCAGATCAGATGATTCGCCGGGCGGCGGGGATGCAGGGGCGGCGGGCAACGGCGAGGGGGCCGCAGCCGGGAGAGAGGAGGCCGGAAGGCTCTCCGCTTCCCCTTGGGCGCCGCAGCCGGCCAGAACAAGCCCTGCACAGAGCAGCAGAGGGAGTATCCGCCCTCTGTTCATCGCAGGTACTCCAGGAAAAAGCGTTTCAGCTTGTCAAAGGGGATAATGTCGGTGCGGTCGTAGAGGTCCACATGGCTGGCGCCGGGGATCAGCAGCAATTCCTTGTTGCTGCCGGTGAGCTTGGCGAAGGCGTCCTTGCTGAAATAGCAGGAGTGGGCCTTGTCACCATGCATCACCAGCACCGCCGACCGGATCTCCTGGCTGTACTGGAGAATGGGCATATTCATAAAGGAGAGGGAGGAGGTGACATTCCAGCCATTGTTGGAATTGAGAGACCGGGGATGGTAGCCCCGCTTGGTCTTGTAGTAGTCGTAGTAGTCCTTGACGAACTGGGGCGCGTCGGCGGGCAGGGGGTCCACCACGCCCCCGGCCAGGGCATAGCTGCCGGCCTTGTAGTCGGCGGTGCGCTGGGCGTTGAGGGCCTTTTTCTTTTCAAAGCGGTGCTGCTCGGAGTCCTCGCTGTCAAAATATCCCTTGGCATTGACCCGGGTCATGTCGTACATGGTGCTGGCCACCGTGGCCTTGATGCGGGTGTCCATGGCGGCGGCGTTGAGGGCCATACCGCCCCAGCCGCAGATGCCGATGATGCCGATGCGCTCGGGGTCCACATTGTCCTGTACCGAGAGAAAATCCACCGCGGCGCAGAAATCCTCGGTGTTGATGTCGGGGGAGGCCACATACCGGGGACTGCCGCCGCTCTCGCCGGTAAAGGAGGGGTCAAAGGCGATGGTCAGAAAGCCCAGTTCCGCCATGGTCTGGGCGTAAAGTCCGGAGGACTGTTCCTTCACCGCGCCGAAAGGCCCGGATACGGCGATGGCAGGCAGAAGGCCCTGGGCGTTTTTGGGGGTGTACATATCCGCCGCCAAAGTGATGCCGTAGCGGTTGTGGAAGGTGACCTTTTTGTGGTCCACCTTGTCGCTTTGGGGAAATACCTTGTCCCATTCGGTCTGCAATTTCAAAGTTTCCATCGTTTTCTCCCTTTCTTTCAAATCGCGGCGCCCATCTGCCGGGCTTTTTCCAGGGCCGGATGCCCGGCCACATCTCCCGGCTCGGTGACGCCGCCGGCACATACCACCCCGGCCAGGCTGGCCTTTTCAAAGCATTCCACCCAGCCTTCCACGGCCTTCTGCGCGCCCTCCACGGCGTGGTCCTCGGCTTCGGCGGCTGCCGCCAGCAGATAGACCTGGCGGAAGGCGTAGTCGGCGGTGAACAGGGGATTGGCCCGGTCCAGCATGGTTTTCAGCTGGCCGCTGACGCTGTAATAATACACCGGGGTGGCGAATACCAGCACATCGGCGGCGGCCATTTTTTCGGCGATCTCCACGGCGTCGTCGGCAATCACGCAGCGGCCCAGCTTCTGGCAGGCAAGACAGCCCTTGCAGAAGGCGTAGTTTTTCTCACGCAGAAAAACGGTCTCCACCTGGTGGCCCTTTTCGGCGGCGCCTGCCGCAAATTCCCGGGCCAGGGTTTCGGAATTGCCGCCCTTGCGGGGGGACGCGGAGAGAATCAAAACTTTTTTGCTCATAACAGTGCTCCTTTTTTATCGGCCTTGCGCCGGGGATGATTTTCTGATATAGTAAGCATAAACCATAAACCTGACTTTAGGTCAAGGCTTTTTGCAAAATTTTTGGGAGGGGTCGGTATGTATACCATTGGACAGGTGTCCGAGATGTTCGGGCTGCCCATCTCCACATTGCGCTACTACGACAAACAGGGGCTGTTTCCGGGCATGACCCGGGTGTCGGGCATCCGCCGGTTCGGCGAGGCGGAGCTGGAGGCTCTGCGGGTCATCGAGTGCCTCAAGGAGTCGGGACTGGAGATCCGGGACATCAAGCAGTTTATGGACTGGTGCCAGGCGGGGCCCTCCACCTATCCCCAGCGCCGGCAGATGTTCCAGCGCCAGAAGGAGGCAGTGGAGGCCCAGATCGCCCAGATGAACCGGGTGTTGGACATGCTCAAGTTCAAGTGCTGGTACTACGACCAGGCCATACAGGACGGCAATGAGGAGCGGATAAAAGCCATGCTCCCCGACGGGCTGCCCGAGGAGATCCGCCAGACCTACCAGAATGCCCACCAGGAATAACCGTACCGGCAGGTATACAAAACAAGCCCGTCTGCGGAAGGGCAGCGGGCAGGGGAGGAAGAACCAATGTCCATTGAAAAGGTGAAAGAATATTTTGCAGGCTGTGGCATGGAGGACCGGGTGCGGGAATTTGATGTTTCCAGCGCTACGGTGGAGCTGGCGGCCCGAGCTCTGGGCTGCGAGGAAAGCCGCATTGCCAAGACCCTGGCCTTTCTGGTGGGGGAAAAGGCCATTCTGATCGTGGCCGCCGGGGATGCCAAAGTGGACAATCCCAAATACAAGGCCCGGTTTGGCACCAAGGCCAAAATGCTCACCCCCGACCAGACGGTGGAGATGGTGGGCCACGCCGTGGGCGGGGTCTGTCCCTTTGCCCTGCGCCCCGGGGTGGAGGTCTATCTGGACCGGTCGCTGGAGGGGTTTGCCACCGTGTTCCCCGCCTGCGGCAGCAGCAACAGCGCCATTGAACTCACCATCCCCGAGCTGGAGCAGCATTCCGGCTTTGTGGACTGGGTGGATGTCTGCAAAGGCTGGCAGCCGGAGCAAAACTGATTGCTTGAAAAGATACCGCCCCCGGCGACTGGGAGAAATCCCAAAAGCCGGGGGCGGTTTTTGTCTGTTTTGTCAAAGCAAGGGAAGAAGTCAGGGCTTTTTCAGGCCGTAGTTTGTCAGACAGCGGTCAATGCCTGCGCAGGTGTCGTCGAAAACTACCCCGGCCTGCCGGGCCTTGGAGGTGTCCATGAGCAGATTCCGGGCCCGGTCTCCTTCGTTCAGGGGGACGGATATCCCCAGAGCCTGGCAGAAGCAGCGGGCAGTGGCCAGCATGTCCCGGTCATTTTCGCTGCCGTAGTTGTACACGCCTCCCGGCAGCTCCAAAGCGGGAATCAGATTTTCCACTGCCTGGCGCACATAGGTCACGCCCCGCCAGTCATGGGAGGAAAAGGTGAGGGAATCGCCCCGCAATCCCGCCCGCAGCAGCTGGAGCAGCAGCCCCGAACCGGCGGGCAGACCGTAGCCGGGCAGATCGTACATCCAGGTGGCCCGCAGCAGCACCGCGTCGGGGGCGGCGGACAGAATCTTTTGTTCCGCTTCCAGCTTGTGGCGGCCATAGACATTGGCGGGGGAGAGGGGCATATCCTCGGACAAAGAGCCTTCCTGGGTCACCCCGGCATATACCTGGTCGGAGCTGAAAGCAACCAGCTTGGCCCCCCACTTCTGGGCGGCCTGGGCAATCCAGAGAGGAAGCATCACGTTGGCCCGGTAGGAGACAGCGGGGTCCTGCTCACAGGCCCAGGTGTTGGACATGGCCGCCAGATGCAGCACCGCATCGGGCCGAGTTTCGGCCATCAGGTTGAGAATATCCCCCAGGCCGGCTCGCTCCATCCAGCCCCGGGGCGGACAAATAAGATGCAGCCGCCCGCCCAGCTGTTCCATGACCCGGGCACCTACAAAGCCGCCCGCGCCGGTTACTAATACACGCTTCATCGGTTGCTCCTGTTCTGCCGCGTTTTGGCGCGGCGATGGTTTGCACCCATTGTACCACAAAAGCCGCCTTTTGGCCTATGGGGACTGCTGGTTTTGGGCGGACAAATGCAGCAAAGCGCCCGGGACCTGAAAAGAAAGGTCCTGGGCGCTTTGTTTCGGTCAGGTCTGCCCCAGCTGCCGGCCGGCAAGGACCATCTGCTGGTCGGTGAGGAGCCAGTCGGTTTCCAGCCGGACCACCCGGCCGGGCCAGGCGATGATATAGACATTTTGGGCTTCGTACTCCTCCCAAAGCTGCCAGGCAGCGTCGGCCTGCCAGAGGGAGGCGTCCATAGGCTGGAACTGTCCATAGTCCGCTGCCGCAGCAAAAAGTTCGTCCAGACAGAGCTGCCGGATAGAGGGAAAATCGGTGTCAAACAAAGTGTATTCCATCCAGGGCAGCTGGGTCATCTGGTCGAAATCCGACTGCTGGGCATAGACCCGGCGGGAGAGGAACAGAGAACTCTGCTGCTGGAACTGGAAGATGTAGCCCTCGTCGGATTGACCGGTGAGCTGGGCCACCGTCAGGGGCGGGGTGGTGTCCAGCTGCCAGGCCGAAAGCTGTCCGCTTTGCACCGCCCGGAGGATGCCCCAGCCCATGGCTCCGGTGAGAACCAGGGCCAGCATCACGTCGGCGGCCAAGGTCAGGGCCAGATTGCGCCGGGCGGATACCTTTTTGCGCCGCAGCAGCCCTTTTACACCGTTTACCGCCGCAAGAAGGAGTGCAAATCCCGCCAGGTAGACCAGAACCAGCTGCCGCATTCCCGGCAGCTGCTCGGTGCAAAGCCAGTAGACGCCGGCCAGTGCCACCGCTCCCAGCATCACCCGCTGGAGCCGGCCGCAGCCCCGGGTGGGCAGAAAGACTCCCTGCTCGGCGGCTTTTTCGGCCCGGCGCAGCCAGAAGAAATAACAGCCCAGATCGGCAGTGAGATAGATAAGGAGCGATGCCCAGCATACCAGCCCGAACAGGCTGGCGGCGCTGGATAGCCAGAACAGAGGTTGGGCGAAGAGGTTCCACAGGTTCATGCCCATGTTCAAAAGCCCCAGCAGCAAAAGCAGCAGATGACCGGGCAGTACCTTTTTGCCCGCCTGGCGGATCAGCCGCAGTTCGATGGCCGGGTCTGTCTGGATGGGGGTGGCGTTGGGGCGGTCGGTGTAAAAAATCTGCAGCTGGCCCTGGCTGGTGGCCAGTTCCCAGCCCGACCAGGCGCAGAAATCCTGCAAGGTCAGCTGGCCTTCCCCGGGCTCGGGGTCAAAGGTGGAGGCGGGGGGATAGTAGCAGGCGGTAAACCGCAGCGCCTTTGGCTCTATGCGGCGATAGCGCAGGCCAAAAGGGGTGATGGCCTGGAGCATCCAGCCTTTGGCGGCCATTTTTTCCAGATGCCGGGCCATGCCGGTGACATCGTAAAAGGAAAACAAAAACAACTCATGCCGGGTGTTTTTCATTGGTCTCCCTCCTCGGCGAAAATGCGTTGGTAGTCGGCGGCCTGGGCGCAGAGCCGCTGGTATTCCTCCTCCAGAGCCTGTCTGCCCAAAGGGGTGAGGATATAGCTGCGGCGGCGTCCCTCGGCCCGGGTCTGGCGGATCATGCCTTCGGCCAGAAACTGCTCCAGCAGATTGTACAAAGTGCCGGAGCCTACTTTTACCCGCCCGCCGGTCATGCGGGGAATCTGGTCCATAATGTCCATGCCGAAGCATTCCCGCGACAGGCAGAGCAGAATATAGTACATCTGCTCGGTGAGGGTCTTGAACTTCTCCCGGGGCATACAGAACACCTCCTTCGGGATAATGTCGAATATCGATATTCTCCGATTTCATTATAATGTCGAATATCGACAATGTCAACAAGCGGGGAAAAGAACAGCCTGCTTTTTTGTACCCGTCCGCCCTGGGGATGGGGAACAAAGTCACATCGTGCAGGGAAGGTATAAAACCGGCATCGGCTGCATAGGCTATTTCGGGGTGATCGTGTATGAATAAACCTTCCTGGAAAACCTATCTGCTCTGGAT
>DXDW01000218.1 GCA_019115305.1 Candidatus Anaerofilum excrementigallinarum | reverse complement strand
TGTGGCGGAATTGGCAGACGCGCTAGATTCAGGTTCTAGTGGTAGCAATACCGTGGGGGTTCAAGTCCCTTCATCCGCACCAAGCAAGCCCTGGTCTTTGGACCAGGGCTTTTGCTTTGTCGGAAAAGGCCGGAGCAGAGCGAAAAAAGTTGATAAAAAATGCAAAAAAAGATTGACAAGCCTATTTCACCGTGCTATAATATATATCGTTCCGCAGGGAACACGGCGAAAGTCGGTAAAAAAGGGTAATCGCAGAGAAATCTGCGTTTACATATATGCGGATGTGGCGGAATTGGCAGACGCGCTAGATTCAGGTTCTAGTGGTAGCGATACCGTGGGGGTTCAAGTCCCTTCATCCGCACCAAGCAAGCCCCGGTCTTTGGACCGGGGCTTTGTTTTGCCGGAAGGCGGTTTTCTCAGGCTGCGGGCCGGGGAAAACCGCTCTTTTTCTTTTTTGCAGCAATTTTGCAAAAGTGCGCAGAAAACCGGCCCCGGACAAGGAATAGGCGCTTGTCCGGGGCCGGTGTTTGTTCCGGCGGGATTATTTGGAACCCTGGGCGTAGACGGGCAGGCCCTGGGAATAGATCCCCGGACGGCGCAGCTGCCCAAAGCCGGACACTGCCTCCCGGGTGCCGTCCACCGCCGGGTCGGCGTAGGTCTGGTACCACTGCTGCAGCTGGTCCAGCAGATGGGCCTGCACCGGGGCGTATTCCGGCAGACCGGCCAGATTGCGGGTCTCGCCGGGGTCCTGGGACAGGTTGTAGAGCTCGTGGGGGCCGTAGGGATAGCGGTGGATGTATTTCCATTCCCGGCTGCGGATCATCCGGCTGGAGCCGTATTCATCCAGCACCACCACATGGTTGTCGGCCTCGGCGCCCTCCAGCAGCACCGGGGCAAAGCTGCGGCCGGGCAAAAAATCGGGCAGCTGCCCGCCCAGCTCCAGCATATCGTTGAGGGTGTGGATGATGTCGTAGTGGCTGCAGATGCTGTCGGTCACCCGGCCGGCGGGGATATGTCCCGGCCAGCTGGCCAGGAAGGGGACCTTGACCGCGGTGTCAAACAGGTTGAAGGGGAAGGTGCCGTTGCCCTTGCCCCAGATGCCGTGATGGCCCATATTCATGCCGTTGTCCGAGGTGAAGATCACCAAGGTGTCCTGGGCGATGCCCAGCTGTTCCAGCTTGTCCAGCAGCCGTCCCACCCCGGCGTCCATGGCGGAGATGGCGGCATAGTAGCCCCGCAGCAGCTCCTTGCGGCGCTGGCCGGTGCCGCTGGGAGCGGTGGGGAGCAGGTTGGGATGCAGCGGCAGGTCGGGGGTGGCGGTAAATTCGCAGTCCCGATACAGCTCGATGTACTCGGCGGGGTGGTCCTTTTCGTCCCAGGGGGAGTGGGGCGCGGTGTAGTGCACGCTGATATAGAAGGGATTTTCCCCGCCGGCAAATTCGTCCAGATAGTCCAGGGCGCGGTCGGTGATGAGATCGGTGATATACCGGTTTTCCCAATGCAGTTGGCCGTTTTCTACCATGTCTGCCTGGTAATAGGGGCAGCCGCCCCGGCCGATGGTGTACCAGTGGGAAAAGCCGTGCTGAGGCCGCAGGCTGTCACCCAGATGCCATTTGCCCGAAAGGGCGCAGGTGTAGCCCTGCTTTGCCAGCAGGTCGGGGTAGGTTTCCAGCCCTTCCAGGTAGGAAATGGGCCGGTCCTCTTCGGCAAAATCGGGGCGGTTGGCATCCTCCCCCAGCTGGCTTTTGTCCAGGTTGCCGCTGCGAATCCAGTCGTGTACCCCGTGGCGGGAGGGGATGCAGCCGGTGAGGATGGAGGCCCGGGCCGGACTGCACACCGGCGAGGCGCAGAAAAAGTTTTCAAATCGGGTGCCCTGGGCGGCCAGGCGGTCCAGGTTGGGGGTGTGCAAATCGGTGTTGCCGGCGCAGTGCATGGCCCAGGCGCCCTGGTCGTCGGTGAGAATAAAGAGCAGGTTGGGACGTTTTTTCATGGTTGTTTACCTCGCGGAAGGGGCCGGCGGATGGCGCCGGCGGAAAGTGCGGCAGAAAAGCCCTGTGGGAAAACATATCTGCCGAAAAGGTTGTGATTCCATCATACTATATTCCCGCCGGCCTGGCAATGCCGTGGGGGAAAATGGCCTTTTCCGGTAAAAAAAGCAGACGCATCGTCCAAAGGACTGCGTCTGCGGGCGGGGTTATTTCTGGGGGAGACAGGACAAAAAATCCGGCTCCACATATTCCTTTTCCAGCCATTGGATGGCATATTTGTCGCGGAGGATATCCCCCTCGATCTCGTCCAGGTCCAGCGCGGCGATGTCCGGGCACCGGCGCAGCTGCTGAAAAATCGCCTGCAGCAGGTCCTCGTACAGCCGGCTTACCTCCCACAAAGGCAGGGAGGGCCGCCCCTGGCGCCAGTATTCCAGATCCCGCAGAAGGTACTCTTTGCCGTCGACTTTGAGATACAGGGAACAATTGTCAAGGTCATCCTCGTCGAATTCCTGGTAGGTGATCTCCCAGGGGGTGCTGCCGGGCAGATTTACCATGGAAACATCCCCGAAGCTGTTGTGGTAGTACAAAATCATGCAGACCATTCCTTTCCCGTCTAGTCGATTCCGAAGTGTCCGCAGCGCGAAATACCGGGCGGATTTTTGAAGGCCGGAAGGGACACAAGGCTCTTTTTTGTAATTCTAACCCTCATACAAAGGGAATGTCAATGGATACAGAGCGCCGCAGCCATTGACAGACAGCACCGTTCTGCACAACATTAACAATGTTAACTATATAGGAGGGGCATCTATGGAATGGACCGACATGATGCATTACCAGCAGCAGATGCAGAAGGTGATCCGCGCTTTGCTGCCGCTGCGCAAATCCGCGCTGACGGCCAGTGAATGCGAGCTTCTGGCCCATCTGTATCTGAAGCCGGAAGAAAACACCCCGGTTTTGCTTGGGAAAAGCAGCGGCATGAAAAAGGAAGCGGTGAGCCGCTGTCTGAAATCGCTGTATGAAAAAACTGCATACGCAAGGAAAAGCAGACCAAAGACGAGCGCAGCTACCAGCTGTTCATCACAGAAGCCGGCATGGAGGAACTGCGGAAGGGCTACGAAAGCATTCTGCAGCCCTTCTATGATTTGTGGCGAAGCGCCGGCGAAGATTTTGAAGCGTTTATGCACTATGCGGATAAACTTGCTGCACAGATTGAGAAAGGACAGAAAGACACCCATGATGAAATTTTATGATGCACTGCAGCTGGACCCTTCCATACTCAAGCGGAAGATCGCTGCCTGTGATACCAAAAAGGAAAAAATATACTACTGGACCGCCATTGCGGTGCGCTCGGCGCTGATCGTCGGGTTTGCCATTGTGTTTATCAGCCTGCTGTCCCAGGTGTTCGGCGCCGACAACACCCCATGAAAAAACAGATCGTCGCCAACGGAATCCACAACTACACCCCGCCCGAAGAATACATCCCGCCCCGCTCGCCGGCGGTGCAGGAGCATCTGGAATGGTTCATGGGCCTGAAGCTGGGCTTCATGATGCACTGGGCCCCCGGCAGCCAGCTGGGCACCTACGAGAGCTGGCCGCTCAGCGACGGCGACGCCGCCTGGAGCCAGGAGGACTTCACCTGGGCCGACCCCGCGGTCTGCAAGCAGCAGTACTGGGACGCAAACAAGACCTTCAATCCGGTCAAGTTCAGCGCCGCCGCCTGGGCACAGCTGGCCGAGGAATGCGGCTTCAAATACCTGCTGTTCACCACCAAGCACCACGACGGCTTCTGCATGTACGACACCGACACCACCGACTACAAGATCACTTCTCCCGACTGTCCTTTCCACACCCATCCCGACGCCGATGTGGTGGGGGCGCTCTACCGGGAGTTCCGCCGCCGGGGGCTTGGCATCTCCACCTATTTTTCGAAGCTCGACTGGCACAGTCCCTATTACTGGGCGCCCCAGTTCGGCACGGCTCCCACCCGCAACGTGAACTATGACGTGGAACAGCACCCCGAGCTGTGGGAGCAGTATGTGCAGTTTGTCCACCGGCAGATCCGCGAGCTGGGCACCCGGTACGGCAAGATCGACGTGCTGTGGCTGGACGGCGGATGGGTGCGCCCGGACAATCTGGGCCAGGACATCCGCTTGGGCGAGATCGTGGAGGAGCTGCGGGCCGGCCCGCAGCCCCATCTCATCGTCTGCGAGCGCACCTGCGGCGGCGAATACGAGAACTTCATCACTCCCGAAAAGACAGTGCCGGACACCGCCCTGACGGTGCCCTGGGAGACCTGCACCACGGTGGGGGACAAGTTCTCCTTCCACTACACCGACACCTTCAAGAGCGGCCGCCAGCTGGTGCATCTGCTGCTGGAGGTGGTGAGCAAGGGCGGCAACCTGGCGCTGAACATCGCACCGCAGCCGGACGGTATGCTGCCGGCGCCGGGCGTGCGCTCGCTGCGGGATCTGGGCGCCTGGCTGAAGCTGTTCGGCAAGGGCATCTACGAGACCCGCATCTGTGCGCCCTGCTTTGAGGACCGGCTGTTCTACACCCAAAAGGGAAACACCGTCTACGCCTTCTACACCTACGACGAGGTGCCGGTGCTGCCTTCCAGACTGACACTGCATCTGCCGCAGCAGGTGCGTGCAGCGCGCAGCATCCGCACCGGCCAGAGCCTGCATCTGCGCCGGAACGAGGACGGCGTCACCCTGGATTTGCAGGATCTGGCCATGGGCGGCGCCTTCTACGCCGAAGGATTCGCACTGGAAGTGGAGGAGTGAGGGCGTTTTCTTAAAAATATAGCCCTTGCCGGCTGCCGTGCAGACAGCAGCCGGCAAGGGCCGAATGAATCCGGAAATACAGGATGCATTTTGTATTCCCATTTGGATTTGTACCAATATCCAAAAATAACAAGAAAAACCCCCGCACATTGCCCGGAACGGGAATGTGCGGGGGTTTTGTTTTCGCTGTAAACCCTTCCGGGTCAGAGACAGCCGTTTTCAGGGCTTTGCGCCCTTTATGCCTGGGATTTACAGGAGGCTTGCGCCTTTGCAAATCCCAGGAAACATGGCGGAACTCTTACTTGCGGGGGTTCTTGATCGCAGCCTGGGCCGTACATACCTTATGTATATAACGATGTACATTTTGAATTAGAGCTATTTTTGCAGGTGCTTTATGGGTTGAACTTCTCCAAATAGCCGACCGCATCCGCACGACAGTGCTGGCAGTGGTGCATAAGCGGTAAATACGCCTGTGCCTGCGCTCTGTATTCGGACAGAACTTCCGCGGAAGGCGGAGAAAAATCGGCAAACCTGGTTTTTTCTGTGGGAATCAGCGGAATGATATTGATGAGTTTGCTGCCATAGCAGGCGGCAACCCTTGCAATTTTCGCAATCTGGTTTTCGTTGATCCGAGGAATCAACACCGTGTTGATTTTAATATAAAACCCCTGTGCGGAAAAAGCCTGCAAGGCTTCCCGCTGTCGTTTCAGCAGAAAGGCGGCGGCATTTTTTCCATGCAGAACATTTCCACAACCATCGGCCACCCATTCATAGATTTTCTCCGCGCATTCTTCGTCCATCGCGTTAATGGTAAGGGTAACAAACCGCACCCCCAATCCATACAGCCTGCCTGCAAACCGGTTTCCTGTCAGCCCATTGGTGGACAGGCACAAGTGCAGGTCCGGTGCCGCACTGTGAATCAGCCGCAGGGTTTCTTCGGTTTCTTCCCAGTTTGCAAGCGGATCTCCCGGACCCGCAATGCCCGCCACGGAAAGACGAAACCGTTTCGCCTGTTCCTGATAATAGGCCACAGCCTCTGCGGGTGTCATTACACGGGATGTCACGCCGGGGCGGCTTTCGTTAACACAGTCGTATTTTCTCAGGCAATACCCACATTGCATATTGCAGCGCAGTGCGACCGGAAGGTGAATCCTTCCAGAATGACACCCCTCCTGAAAACAGGGGTGGACCAACTGTTGACCGTGCTTGTCTGAAATCATAATTCCGTTTCCCTTTCAGATGCCGCCCGGACTACGAGAGCAAACAGTTCCTGCAGGAATTTATCCGTAAACTGCAGCTGCTCTGCCTGATTCTGGGCGCAGGCTCTTTTCAGCACTTCTTTTGACCGTTCCTGCTGGAAGACCGGAATGCTCCACTGTTTTTTTAATCGGCCCACGCCTTCCACGGCGTCAAATCTTCTGCGCAGAATTCGCAGCAGTTCTTCATCGCACGCATCTATCTCCTTCCGGAGTTGCGCCAGTACGTTATAGCGGGCAAGTGTATGCAGCAACGGCTGAATTTTCAGGTACAGCTCCTCATATTCATCCTCCGCCTCAGAACGCACCACA
>DXDW01000217.1 GCA_019115305.1 Candidatus Anaerofilum excrementigallinarum | reverse complement strand
TTCGCTTTACACCAAAGGGGAGTACATGATATATGTTTAAACGCATCCACAGCATCAAATTCCGTCTCATCGCCTCCACTCTGCTGTGCGTGGCCACAGTGACCTTGGTGAGCAACTTTTATCTGTTCAATTATCTCAACAAGATCATCGACGAAAAGAGTCTGCGTATCCAGCGCATGTATCTGTCCACCATGCAGACCCAGATGAACGACTACATAAACAGCCTCACCTCCCTGGCGGTGCTCTGTGCCAGCGACCGCGCCATCGAACAGGCCACCCGTCCCGGGCAGGACATTACCTCCTTTACATTAAAAGCCCAGGAACAGCTCAACTCCTACCTCACCGTCTGCCCCGTGGCTTCCTATGTAAATAAGCTCATCGCCTTCAATGAAGAGGGGCTGATGATCCACGCCCGCTCGCTGCAGAACGGCTACACCACCGATGTGTCCACCATCCTCTCCCTTCCCCTCTACCAGCAGGCCAAGGAGATGGACCCCCGTTCCCCCTATGTCGCCGCCATTTCCCCTTCCCTCCAGGGCAACAGAGACACCCTGGCCATTCTTTGCCCCATACCCAGCCAAAACGGCCAAAGCGCCACCTGCTTTATTTATATTGAAACCCAGCTGGAGCTTTTCTCCAATCTTCTCACCCCTTATCTGGGAGCCTACAATATTTTCCTTACCGATCCGGACGGCAACGTGCTCAGCCCCTATCGGTCCAGTCTGCCGGAGTTTTCCGAGCTTGTGCCCGACAGCAGCGGCATGGCCCGCTACCAGGGAAGGCTGTACCAGATCGACGACGCTCCCCTGGACCTGGCCGGGCTGGAGCTGCACTCCTGCTACCGGGTGGATCTGCTGGAGGAAAACGGCGTCCATTTGCTGTACACCCTGTTTGTGGTGCTGCTGACCAGCCTGCTGCTGGGGGTGCTGCTGGCGGTGATCGTCTCGGCCTATATCGCCCGGCCCATCCGCCGGCTCAACGACCGCATCCGGCGCATCACCAAAAACGATTTCTCCTTCGACCCCGCCATCGAAAGCTCCCAGGACGAGCTGGGCGAGATCGGCCACACGGTCAACGAGATGACCATGAGCATCAAACATCTGCTGCGGGAAACCGAAGAGATGTATATACGGCGCAAAAACATCGAGATCGAGCTGCTGCAAAGCCAGGTAAATCCCCATTTCCTCTACAACACCCTGGACACCATCCGCTGGATGGCGGTGATCCAGCAGTGTCCCGGCATCGCCAGCACCGTGAACAGTCTGGTGAACCTGCTGAAAAACCTGGCCAAGGGAACCCAGGACAAGATTCCCCTGGGCGAGGAACTGGACCTTCTCAACGACTACATCGCCATCCAGAATGTGCGGTATGTAGAGACCTTCACCTTTGTCAACCAGATTCCCGCCGAGCTGCTGGGGCTGCGGATCATCAAGCTCACCCTGCAGCCTCTGGTGGAAAACGCCATCTTCCACGGCATCGAGCCCACCGGTGAATGCGGCACTATCACCCTGTCGGGCCGGCTGGAGGGAGAAGATCTGGTTCTCACGGTGGAGGACGACGGCGCGGGCATCCCGCCGGACAAACTGGCCGCTTTGCTCACCACCCCCCGGCGCAAAAACCGCTCTTCCCTCAACGGCATGGGGGTAGCCAATGTCCACAAGCGGCTGCAGCTGACCTACGGCAAAAGCTACGGGCTGACGGTGGAAAGCGAACTCGGCAAATACACGCGGGTGCACATCCGCCTTCCCAAGGAGGAATAATGCTATGTATCAGGTGCTTTTGGTGGACGACGAGCCTATCATTCTGTCGGGAATCAAATACCTCATCGACTGGGAAAAGAACGGCTGCCAGGTGGTGGACACCGCCCGCAACGGCAAGCAGGCCCTGGAAAAGATCCGTGCTTTGTCGCCGGACATCGTGATCTGCGACATCGCCATGCCGGTGATCACCGGCACCGAGCTGCTGGCTCTGGCGGCGGAGGAGAGCCCCGACACCGTATTTATCATGCTCACCAACCATCCCGACTTTGATCTGGCCCGGGAATCTCTGCGGTTCAAGGCGGTGGACTACCTGCTGAAAAGCCAGCTGGTGGCCGAAACCCTGGAAGCCAGCCTGGCCCGGGCCTGCCGGGAGCGGGACAAGCGAACCAAGCTCACCCGGGTGGAGCTGGTGGACTCCTATCTGAAGGAGGGCGAACAGCAGGCGCTGCAGATGGCGGTACACCACCTGACCCGCGCCATGGCCGGCGGCGACTCGGATCTGCAGGAAACGGCGGCGGTGCTGGAGCGCCACGGCGTGACCAGCGGCTGGGGCATGGCCTATATTCCCCTGGATTTTTCCCGGGCAAAGCCCTCCGAAGACGGCTCCGACGCCGACCGGCGCCGCCTGTGCGACTGGCAGCGGGATATGCTGGGCAAGCTGGCCGAAAACCTCTTCCCCCACCAGCTGCTGTTCTGTCCCAACAAACTGGGGCAGCAGCTGTTTTTGCTGGCCTGGGGCTTGGACGGCTCCGAATGGGAGACCCGGGTGCTGCAGTTTGCCGCCAAAGCCCAAAGCGCCAGCGCCACCATCACCCAGGCCGGACTGCGGGTAACGGCCACCGACTTTTTCCGGCAGGGCGGCGACCTGGCGGAGTGCCGGCGTCAGCTGGTGCTGCTGCAGGAATACTGCTATCTGGAGCAGGAGGGAACCTTTTTCCGACAATTTTCCCCGCCGGAACTCCAGCCTCTGCACCTTTCGGGTTTTGGCGGGCGGCTCACCGCCGAGCTGCGGAGCAAAAACCCCACCGGCGTGGCCAAGCTGCTGGAGCGGGCATCCGCCAAAATCCGGGATACCGCCCACGAAAAGGGCCAGGCGGAGTGGCTGTGCGGCGAGATCTGCGCCGCGGTGGACGGGGTCCTGGGCTCGGACGGCGACCTGGCCCTCTGCCGCTATTGGGAGCAGGTCCAGCTGCTGCGGCGCAGCCAGGCGCTGCACTGGCTGGAGCTGCTGCAAAATGAACTGGCGGCCCAGCTGGAGCAGTACGCCTCCGGCAAGCAGGAGCTGATCGAAAAGGCCAAGCAGTATGTGCTGGACAATGTGGAGAAGAAGATCATGCTGCAGGATGTGGCCGATTATGTCTGCATCTCCCCTGGCTATCTGTCGGCCCTGTTCAAAAAAATGTACAACCACAACTTTTCCGATTACATAAACCATGTCAAGATGGAGCGTGCCTGTGAGCTGATTCGGGAGGGCCGCTACCGCATCTACGAGATCTCGGATATGCTCAGCTTTGAAAATGCCTACTATTTTTCCCAGGTTTTCAAGCGCCATATTGGCATGACGCCTACCGGATATCAAAAAAAGATCAGGAGAGAGTGATATGTGGAGCAAAGCACAACTATTGGAAGCCCTGGCCCAGCCCCGGCCCTGCCGGTTCAACCCGCCGGGGGTCAGCCTGTCCCAAGGGCCCTGGGCCGAACAGCAGCAGGAGGCGCTGCGGCGGCAGGGAAAGGAATGGCTCACCCAGCCCATACCCGAGCTGAGCTACTGGCTGTTTGCCGAATACTGGCGAAGCGGCGACCGCATCGAATTTGAAGAGGCCTACTTTGCCCGCCGGGGCCGGCTGCTGACCTACGCTTTGCTCTGCCGCCTGGAGCCGGACCCCCACTGGCTGCCGGCATTGCAGAACATTCTCTGGGTCATCTGCGCCGAGCCCTTCTGGTGCCTGCCCGCCCATTTTCTCGACGAGAACGACCAGCCTCTGCCCTTTGACCGCTGGGAAACACACCTGGACCTTTTTGCCTGCGAAACGGCCTTTGCCCTGGCCGAAACCCTGGCCTTGTGCGGCGACCTGCTGGAGGAAACGGTACGTCAGCAGGTGGAAACCCAAATTCACCGCCGGGTGCTGGACCCCTTCTGCCGCCCTGACCGTGTCCACCGCTTTGAGGCCATGCACAACAACTGGTGCGCCGTCTGCGCCGGCGCCATCGGCGGCACCGCCATCCATCTGGTGTCCGACCCGGGCCTGCTGGCCGAGATCCTCAGCCGCTGCCTGTCCACCATGCAGACCTATCTGGACAGCTTCGGGGAGGACGGCGTCTGCACCGAAGGAGTGGGCTACTGGACCTACGGTTTCGGCCTTTTCACCTGCTTTGCCGACCTGCTGCTCCAGCGCACCGGCGGAGCCTGCGATCTCTTTGCCCTGCCCAAGGTGAAGGCCATCGCCCTGTGCCAGCAGCACTACTTTTTATCGGAAGGCTGCACCGTCAGTTTTGCCGACGGCAGCATGGCCGGGGGCTACCGCATGGGGCTGTCCTGCTATCTCCAACAGGTTTACCCCGACTGCGCCATCCCCGATGCCGCCTATGCCGACGATATTCTGACCGACAACTGCTACCGCTTCTGCCTGGGGCTGCGGGATCTGGCCTGGTACCGGCCGGACGCCCGGTTCGGTCTGCCTCCCCGGCGCAGCGTCTGGCTGCCCGACGCCCAGTGGCTCATCTCCACCTCCCCCGCCCTTTGCCTGGCGGCCAAGGCAGGCAGCAACGGGGAAAGTCACAACCACAACGACTGCGGCTCTTTTTTGGTCTGCCGGGAAGGAGAACAGCTGCTGTGTGACTTCGGCGCCGTCCTCTACGACGCCGATTCCTTCGGCCCCCGCCGGTACGAGCGGTTCGCCCACGCCACCCGGGGACACAATGTAGCCCTGCCCGCCGGACAGGAGCAGGCCGCCGGTCCCGAGTACCGCACCCGGAATGTACAGGCGGAATGCGGCCAGAGCGACCGGCTTTCCATGGAGCTGGCCGGCTGCTACAACTGCCCCACCCTCCAAAGCTACCGCCGCAGCATCTGCCACCATGCCGAAGACGGCCGGATCACCGTGGAGGACACCCTGGAATTTTCCCAGCCGGAAAGCTGCCGAGAGGTATTCGTCAGCTCCCAGCCCATCCGCCTGGAGCAAAGCCGGGCCATCTTTTCCTCCTCCCGGGCCCAGGCCGAGCTGGTCTTCCCCGCCGGTCTGACCCCCCGGCTGCTCACCGAACACTACGCCGACCACAAAACCGGCCAGCCCACAGCGGCCTATGTCCTCCACCTGGACGCCCAGCCGGCCCTCCGCCACGCCTTTTCTCTGGTTATCCGCGGCATCTGAGCCGCCGTCCGTCTTTTTTCCGACACCCAAAAGGAGATCGTCTATGAACAAACAATTCATCCTCATCATGGCCGACACGGTGCGCACCGATATGCTGGGCTGTTACGGCAACCCCGACATGCACACCCCCAACATCGACCGGCTCTGCGCCCAGGGCATCCGCTACGACAACGCATACAGCTGCCAGCCGGTCTGCGGCCCGGCCCGCAGCGCCATCTTCACCGGGGTATTTCCCCACTCCAACGGGGTGGTGGCCAATTCCCTGCCCCTGGGGGACAACGTGAAAACCATCGGCCAGCGCCTCACCGACAACGGCATCCACTGCGGTTATGTGGGCAAATGGCATCTGGACGGCGGCGACTATTTCGGCAACGGCCGCTGCCCCGAGGGCTTCGACCCCGACTATTGGTACGACATGAAGTGCTATCTGGGGGAGCTTTCCGACGAGGACAAGCAGCGCAGCCGCAAGAGCTCCACCTCCTTTGACCCCGACTGGACCGCCGACAAGACCTACGCCCACCGCTGCACCGACCGGGCCATCCGGTTCCTGGAAAACAACAAGGGCACCGATTTCTTTTTGACCATCTCCTACGACGAGCCCCACGGCCCCTGCATCTGCCCGCCCCCCTTCAACACCATGTATGACCACACCCGGATGCCCGAAAGCGCAAACTATGCCGACGACCTGACCCAAAAGCCCTTTATGCAGCGGCTGTGGGCCGGCAAGGACGCCGAGGCCGATCCCGAATCCCTGCGGGTGGAGGGCGGCGGCCTGTCTCTGTTTTTGGGCTGCAACAGCTTTATGGATCACCAGGTGGGCCGGGTGATGGAGATCATCGACCGGGATTTCCCCGACGCCATTGTCATGTTCACCTCCGACCACGGGGACATGCTGGGCAACCACCGGCTGCAGATGAAAAACGCCGCCATGTACAAGGAGATCGCCAACATCCCCATGATCGTGCGGGGCGGCCAGCAGGGCAAGGTGGTCACCGCCCCCGCCTCCCACATCGACATTGTGCCCACCATCATGGAATACATGGGTCTGCCCATTCCCCGTCTGCTGGAGGGCAAGAGCATGCTGGCCCAGTTTGCGGACACCAGCCTGCGGGTAAACGACTATGTGCACACCGAGTTCACCCGCTACGAGGTGGACCACGACGGCTTCGGCGGCCTGCAGATGATGCGGGGCGTCACCGACGGCCGCTACAAGCTGGTGCTGCACCTGTGCGACACCGACGAGCTGTACGATATGGAGACCGACCCCGCCGAGGTGAAAAACCTCATCGACTGCGAGGAATACGCCGCTATCCGCAACCGGCTCCACGACGCTTTGCTGGCCCACATGAACGACACCCGGGACGCCTACCGGGGCTACCAGTGGGCAGTGCGCCCCTGGCGCAAGGACAAGGTCCCCGCCTGGGAAAACGACGCCTTCACCCGCCAGCGGGAAAACGAGGAGTATGAGCCCCGCCAGCTGGACTACGACACCGGCCTGCCCATGGTCCAGGCCGTGCGCAGCAAAAAGCTCTACGACGCCAAAAAGTAATCGCTGGTCTTTTCCGGCAAATCATAACCCCACGTTGAACGTGGGGTTTGCAGAACGGCCCTATAAGGGCCATTATTCCAGCAGCACCTAAAGGTGCGTAATGAGCAACGCCAACCGCACTTGGCGTTGCTTTTTAGTTTCTTC
>DXDW01000216.1 GCA_019115305.1 Candidatus Anaerofilum excrementigallinarum | reverse complement strand
GTTTTATGGCCGGCATGACCCAAGGCCTTATTGGACTGGGTGTGCAGCTGATTGGTCTGGCTGGTATTTTAGTGCTGCTATACCTGTATAACAAACCCTATACAAAATAAATTGGACCTCATCAGGTCTGCATTGTAAAGAAATACTATCACCGGGAGGACCAAACCTATGAGCGACATTCTGAAGAAAGGCCGCGTAACCATCCCCACCGACATGGACGTGATCCCCGAAACTCTGGAAGTTCTGGAGAAATGGGGCGCCGACGCCATCCGTGACTGCGACGGTACCGAGTTCCCCGAGGAACTGAAAAACGCTGACGCCAAGATCTACTCCACCTACTACACCACCCGTAAGGACAACGCCTGGGCCAAGGCCAATCCCGACGAGGTGCAGCAGTGCTACATCATGACCGGCTTCCACACCGCCACCGGCGACAGCGTCACCATCCCCCTGATGCAGGGCATCAGCCCCGAGCTGATGGAGGTAAACACCCGGGACGACATCAAGCGCTGGTGGGAAGTGATGGACCGCACCACCGGTGAAGTGGTCCCCACCGACAAGTGGAGCTATGCCGACGGCAATGTTACCATCCAGGCCGAGCCCTACCATGACTACACCGTGGCTTTCCTGGCCTACCTGATCTGGGACCCCGTCCACATGTACAACGCCGTGACCAACGGCTGGACCAACTTCGAGCACCAGATCACCTTCGACGTGCGCCAGCCCAAGACCCACAAGTTCACCATGGAGCGGCTGCGCAAGTTCATCGCCGATCACCCCTATGTCAACGTGATCCGCTACACCACCTTCTTCCATCAGTTCACTCTGATCTTCGATGAGCTGAAGCGGGAGAAATACGTGGATTGGTACGGCTATTCCGCCAGTGTGTCCCCCTACATCCTGGAGCAGTTCGAGCAGGAAGTGGGCTACAAGTTCCGTCCCGAGTTCATCGTGGACCAGGGCTACTACAACAACCAGTACCGCGCCCCCAGCAAGGAGTTCAAGGACTTCATGGCCTTCCAGCGCCGTGAGGTGGCCAAGCTGGCCAAAGAGATGGTGGACATCACCCACGAGCTGGGCTGCGAAGCCATGATGTTCCTGGGCGACCACTTCATCGGCACCGAGCCCTTCATGGAAGAGTTCAAGACCATCGGTCTGGACGCCGTGGTGGGCAGCGTGGGCAACGGCTCCACTCTGCGCCTGATCAGCGACATCCCCGGCGTGAAGTACACCGAGGGCCGGTTCCTGCCCTACTTCTTCCCCGATACCTTCCACGAGGGCGGCGACCCTGTGCGTGAGGCCAAGGAGAACTGGGTGACCGCCCGCCGCGCTATCCTGCGCAGCCCCATCGACCGCATCGGTTACGGCGGCTACCTGAAGCTGGCTCTGCAGTTCCCCGAGTTCATGGACTATGTGGAGAGCGTCTGCAACGAGTTCCGTCTGCTGTACACCAACATCAAGGGCACCACTCCCTACACCGTCAAGACTGTTGCCGTGCTGAACTGCTGGGGCAAGTGCCGCAGCTGGGGCTGCCATATGGTGCACCATGCTCTGTACCAGAAGCAGAACTACAGCTACGCCGGCGTCATCGAGGCTCTGTCCGGCGCTCCCTTCGATGTGAAGTTCATCAGCTTTGACGACATCAAGGCCGATCCCGAGCTGCTGAAGGGCATCGACGTCATCATCAACGTGGGCGATGCCGACACCGCTCACACCGGCGGCGCCATCTGGGAAGATCCCGCCATCTCCTCCGCCATCAAGGCCTTCGTGCATGGCGGCGGCGGCATCATCGGCGTGGGCGAGCCTTCCGGCCACCAGTACCAGGGCCGCTTCCTCCAGCTGTCCGGCGTGCTGGGCGTGGAGAAGGAGACCGGCTGCACTCTGGGCTACGACAAGTACAACTGGGACGAGCACCGCGACCACTTCATCCTGGCCGACTGCAAGGGTGAGATGGACTTCGGCGAGGGCAAGAAGAGCATCTACGCCAAGGAAGGCACCACCATTTTGGTACAGCGGGACAAGGAAGTGCAGATGGCTGTCAACGAGTTCGGCGACGGCCGCGCTGTCTACATCAGCGGCCTGCCCTACACCTTCGAAAACAGCCGCGTGCTCTACCGCGCCATCCTGTGGGCCAGCCACGACGAGGACGGCCTGCACAAGTGGTTCTCCTCCAACTACAACGTGGAAGTGCATGCCTACGTGAAGAACGGCAAGTACTGCGTGGTCAACAACACCTACGAGCCCCAGGATACCACCGTCTACAAGGGCGACGGCAGCAGCTTCGATCTGCACCTGGATGCCAACGAGATCAAGTGGTACGAGATCTGAATCTGACCCAACCAGCCCCCGCCTGCCGCCGGCTCTGCCGGGACAGGGGCTGAACCGATTTTGCAGCCCCGGGCCTGGCCCGGGGCTTTTTGCACAAACCAGCAAGGAGAAAAACGGATATGGATAAACGTCCCAATATTGTTCTCATTATGACCGACGAGATGCGCGGCGACTGCATGGGAATTGCCGGCCATCCCGACGTGAAAACCCCCTATATCGACACCCTGGCCAGCCGGGGCGTCTATTTCCCCAACGCCTACTCCTCCTGCCCCACCTGCGTGCCGGCCCGTGCGGTGCTGCACACCGGTCTGTCCCAGCGGCACACCGGCCGGGTGGGCTACCAGGACCGGGTGGACTGGAACTACGGCTGCACCATGGCCGGGGAGCTGGCCAAGGCCGGCTACTACACCCAGTGCGTGGGCAAGATGCATGTGCACCCCTTGCGCCACTATGCGGGTTTTCACAATGTGGAGCTCCACGACGGCTATCTCCACGAATACCGCTTCCCCGACGTGCCTTCCAGCGAAAACCAGCTGATTGCCGACGATTATTTCCACTGGCTGCGCACCGAGCTGGGAGCCGAAGCCGATGTCACCGACACCGGTATGGACTGCAACGGCTGGACCGCCCGCCCCTGGCCCTACGAGGAAAAATACCACCCCACCAACTGGGTGGCCCAGCGCAGCATTGATTTTCTGCGCCGGCGGGACCCCCGGCAGCCCTTCTTCCTCATGGCCAGCTTTGTGCGGCCCCACGCCCCCTACGACGCCCCCGCCTACTACTTCGACATGTACAAGAACAAGGAGCTGCGGCCCCCGGTCACCGGCGACTGGGACGACACCGCCCTGCTGGAAAAGACCGGCCGCATCTTCAACAACATCACCGGCCCCGTTGACCCGGATCTGGTCCGGGAGCAGATGATCGGCTACTATGCCTGCATCACCCATGTGGATCACCAGATCGGCCGCATCCTCATGGCGCTCATTGAGAATAAGCTCATGGACAATACGATCATTCTGTTCACCTCCGACCACGGCGAGATGCTCTCTGACCACGGGCTGGACCGCAAGTCGGTGCCCTACCAGGGCAGCATCCGGGTGCCCATGATCCTCAGCGGCCCCGAAAACCTGCTGGGCCGCCGCTGGGGCGAGGTGGACGACACCCTGGTGGAGCTGCGGGACGTGATGCCCACCACGTTGGACATCGCCGGAGCGGCCATCCCCGCCACTTTGGACGGCCAGACTATCCGCCAGGGGCACAGCCGCCAGTGGCTCCACGGGGAGCACGTCTACGGCGAAAAGTCCCACCAGTTCATCGTCACCAAAACCGACAAGTATATCTGGTTCAGCCAGACCGGCGAGGAGCAGTATTTTGATCTGGTCAAGGACCCCAGCGAGACCCACAATGCCATCGCCGACCCCCAGTATGCCCGGCGCATCGCCGAGCTGCGGGGGCATCTGATCCAGGAACTGGCCGGCTGCGAGGAGGGGTATTCCGACGGAGAAAAGCTCATTGTGGGCTGCACCCCGCGGGAATGTCTGTCCAACGCCACCCTTCCCAACTGCTGATTCCTTCGGTTGCAAATGCCCGGGCTGTGTGCTATACTACAACCAAATTTCACAGCCCCATACTGCCGTTTGCAATAAAGGAGGAGAACAATCATGTTTGATGTAGTAGCTTTGGGCGAACTGCTCATCGACTTTGCGTCCCAGTCCACCGACGCCGCCGGATACCCCACCATGGCCGCCAATCCCGGCGGAGCTCCCGGCAACTTTCTGGCTGCGCTGAACAAATACGGCCTGAAAACCGGCTTTTTGGGCAAGGTGGGCGACGACGCCTTCGGCCGGCTGCTGCTGGGCACCCTGAAGGACGCCGGCATCGAGACCCGGGGCATCCGGGTGGACCCCGACGTCTTCACCACGCTGGCCTTCGTCACCTTCAGCCCCGAGGGAGACCGCTCCTTCAGCTTTGCCCGCAAACCCGGCGCCGACACCTGCCTGCGGGAGGATGAGCTGGACCTGTCCCTCATCGACGAGACCCGGGCCTTCCATTTCGGCACTTTGAGTCTCACCGACGAGCCGGTGAAGACCGCCACCCAGAAGGCTGTGGCCTACGCCAAGGAAAAGGGCAAGCTCATCACCTTCGACCCCAACCTGCGCATCCCCCTGTGGAAGGACCTGGCCGACGCCAAGGCCCAGATCGAATGGGGCCTGCACCAGGCCGACGTGGTCAAGATCAGCGACAACGAGGTGGAATTCCTCTGGAACCTGGATGAGGTGGAAGGCGGCAAAAAGCTGCTGGAGGAGTTCGGCGTCCAGCTGGCCATGGTTACTCTGGGACCCAAGGGCTGCTATCTGGTCAACAAAAACGGCGCGATCCATGCTCCCTGTCCCCCGGTAAAGACCATCGACACCACCGGCGCCGGGGATATCTTCGGCGGCAGCGCGGTCAGCCGCATCCTGCGGTATGAAAAAGCCCCCGCCGACCTGTCGGTGGAGGAGCTGAAAGCGGTGGCCACCTTCGCTTCGGCGGCCTCCAGCCTGTCCACCCGCATCCGGGGCGGCATCCCCAGCATCCCCACCGAAGAGCAGGTGCAGGACTTCATCGCCACCGGCCGGGTGCCCGATTGATCTCTGTCAGTCAACGTTTGCCCGCGGCCGGCAGCCCTGCCGGGTCTGCCCCATCCGAAAGGAAAACCATGATACGACAACTGCTGCAAAAATACCGGTCTCTCATCTCCTACGGCATTTTCGGAGTCCTCACCACCCTCATCAACATTGTCTGCTACCAGCTGCTTTACAGCCAGCTGGGCGTGGCCAACGTGCCCTCCAACATTGTGGCCTGGGTGCTGTCGGTGGCATTTGCCTTTATCACCAACAAACTGTGGGTGTTTGAATCCAAAAACATGGCTCCGGCGGTGATGCTGCCCGAACTGGCCAACTTTGTGGGCTGCCGTTTAGCTACCGGCGTGATGGATCTGGCCATCATGTTTGTGGGGGTGGACCTGCTCCACGGGCCCTCTCTGCCCATCAAGATCGCCTCTAATGTGCTGGTTATCATCATCAACTACCTGTTCAGCAAACTGGTGATTTTTGCCAAGAAAAAATAAAAAACACGCTCTGTCGGCTGGCAGAGCGTGTTTTTTCATCCTTTTTTCGGTTCGGGGCGGCAGGTGGTCTGCCGTTCCAGAGGAACCGGGGGAATGATCTGGTGGATGGGGCCTTGCGTGGCCCCTTTTTTCTTTTTGGATTCCTGCATCTGCTGCTGCAACAGTGTGATGGCCGCGGCGGCGATCTGGTCCACCTGCTGGCCGATGGTGCTGATGGGCAGCACCGATTCGCTGGAAGTGAGGGAGTTGTCGAAGCCCACCAGCTGGTAGTCGGCGGGAAAACAGCCGTGCTTGCGGAACAGCAGGTTGAGGAAGGTGTTGGCCAAAGTGTCGTTGGCCATAAAAACGCCCTTTTTGCGGCCCTGGTAGGCGGTGTCCAGATAATCGATCACCTCGCGCAGCAGCTGCTGGTCGCAGTGCTGGCTGCTGTCCAGCTGGCGGATGATCACCTCGTGGGGCAGGCCGTGGCTCTGGCAGTATTCCTCAAAGCCCCGGATGCGCCCGTAGGCGGGGATGGAGGGGTCGCTGGGGGAATTGACGTGGATGAGCACATCGCATTGGCAGTCGGCCAGCAGGGCCGCGGCCTGCTGCCCGCCCAGATAGTTGTCGGTGTTGACGCTGCACACCTGGGCGTCCTCCCGCTCGATGGTCACCACCGGCACCTGCAGCTGGGCCAGACTCTCGGAGGGAATGGTGTGGCTGAGCACCAGCAGCCCCTCGATCCGGTAGGCCAGCAGCTCCTGGATATAGCGGCGCTCCACCTCCTCCTTGCTGTTGCCCACAAACACCAGGAACTTGTAGCCGAACTCCTCGTAGGTCCCCAAAATCTCGTTGAGGATGCGGGAAAAGAAGTGGTGGTACAGATCGGGCATGAGGATGCCGATGAACTCGGTTTTTCCGTTTGCCAGGATGCGGGCCACCTTGTTGGCGCGGTAGTCCAGCTTTTTCAGCGCCTCGGCGATGATCTTCTGATTCTGGGGCGTCAGGGATTCGGGATTGTTGAAATAGCGGGAGATGGTGGTTTTGGAAAAATGGGTGTATTTGGCTATGTCGTCAAAGGTAACGGGTTTGCTTTTTTTCATGAAAGACATCCTTTTTTCACCGCGCAGCTCCTCCCTGCGCGGCATAAAATTGCAGGCATACGGCATATATATTGAAATCGCCCTTTGCCGTGCCCGCCGAATTTGGCGACTTTGAAAATATTATAGCAAAAACCATTGGCAGACACAATTGGCTGTGGCCACAAATGCTTGTAAAATATATACAAAATGCATCAAAAGGAACTAACATATTTCACAAACTTGTTCTCTATGCCCATAAACGATTGACAGTGTCTTTGCTAGGGTGGTAATATTAAAACCGTAAAGTAACCGGTTACATTCGCTGTTCGGCACAAGGCGAAGCAAGGCCCGCCGGGCCGCTGCCGCCGCCTGGGGCGGCGCTGTTCTTTCTGCATATAAATACCCTTTTCTCCTTGCAGAAACAGCGGCCGGGAGGCGGCGCAAGCCCGGCGGCGGGCGCTTTGGGAACAAAACTGGTCAGGAGGACAGACTATGAAGAAGAACACCATGGCAAAGGTCATCGCAACAGGGCTGGTTGCGGCTCTGCTGCCGACGATGCTGACGGGATGCCGGTTCGGATTTGCCAGCAATCCGGACGACCCCAACGAGGAGAAAGAGGTGGTACCCATCGACACGTCGGTGGACACCTTCGAGTACGACCCCTCGCTGAGCGGTACCAGCATCACTCTGCTGAACTCCAAAGCCGAGATCCAGACGGCGCTTGTGGAGATGAGCGCGGAGTTTGAAAAGAAGTCCGGCGTACATGTGGAGGTCATGCCGGTCACCGACGGCGACTCCCCCTACACCAAGGTGGTAAGCCTGTACAACTCGGGCACCCCGCCGACACTGTCCATTCTGGACACCACCGACGTTATCGCCCTGGCCGAGGAGAAGGCCGCCGACCTGAGCAATGAGCCCTGGGTAGCCGAAGCGGAAGGCTACATCACCGAGGTAAACGGCAAGGTGTACAGCTTCCCCCTGTGTATCGAGGGCCGCGGCGTGATCTACAACCAGAAGGCCATTGAGGAGACCCTGGGCGAGAGCTTCGACCCCAGCAGCCTGCACACGCTGGACGACTTTGTGGCCCTGCTGGACCGCCTGGTGGCAGCCGGCATGGAAAAGCCCATCTCGGTGGCCATGGAGGACTGGTCCCTGGGCGCCCACCAGCTGCAGTACATCTATGAGACCTACAACGGCACCTCCGACGGCGCTGCCGAAGCCATCGAGAAGATCAAGAGCGGCGAGCTGGATCTGCATACCTACGACCGGATAAGTCAGTTTTTGGACATGTTCGATGTGCTGAAAAAGTACAACGTGGCCAAGGGTGACCCCCTGGGCGCCGACTACGACGAAATGGCCATCGACCTGGTGGACGGCAAGACCGCCTTCTGGTTCAACGGCAACTGGGCCTGGCCCAACATGGAGGAGGCCGACGCTGAAAAGGATGACGCCTACGGCTTTTTGCCCTACTTCATGAACAACGATCCCGACGATTTTGTCAACCAGAAGATCCAGGCCTCCCCCTCCAAGCAGATCATGCTGGACGGCGTGGTGGCCACCGAGGCCCAGCAGGCCGCCGCCAAGGAGTTTTTGAACTGGATCGTGTACAGCGAGATCGGCCAGCAGATGCTGGTAAAGACCTGCAGCATCATCCCTCCCTTCAAAAACAACCCCTACGAGCCCCTGGACCCCCTGAGCCGGGATATCTATAACCATGTGCAGGACGGCACTGCCTTCAACGCTTCGGCCATCGTTCCCAACGACCATTGGGCCGTGCTGGGCGCGGCCATGCAGAAATACCTGGCCGACCGCAGCGACCGCACCGAGCTGATCCAGTCCATCAACGACTATTGGGCCCAGCAGAAATAAGGAGGGATTTTGAAATGAAAGGAAAAAGCGGCGCAAAGGATTTTTGCGTGTTTGCACTGCCCGGAATGTTCTGCTTTGCGGCGGTGGTGATCGTTCCGTTCCTGTACGGCGTATACCTCACCCTCACCGACTGGAACGGCGTTTCCTCGGTGAAGAACTTTGTGGGTCTTTCCAACTTTGTGGGCGTGGTGCAGGACAGCCAGTTCTGGACCTCTCTGCTGCTCACCTTTAAGTATGTTGTCTTTGTCGTGGTCATCGTCAACGTGCTGGCCTTCGGCATCGCCTATCTGCTCACCCGGGGCATCAAGGGCCAGAACTTCTTCCGGGCCGGCTTCTTCACCCCCAACCTCATCGGCGGCATCGTCCTGGGCTACATCTGGCAGTTCGTCTTCTCCCGGGTGTTTGTGAGCATCGGCGAGGCCACCGGCTGGAGCCTGTTCGAGATCTCCTGGCTGTCCGACCCCACCAAGGCCTTTGCGGCTCTGGTCATCGTGTCGGTGTGGCAGCTGTCCGGCTATATGATCCTGATCTATGTGGCCGGCTTTATGGGTCTGAGCCCCGACGTTATGGAGGCCGCCGACATCGACGGCGCCAGCGGTCTGGTGAAGCTGACCAACATCATCATTCCCCTGATGATGTCCTCCATCACCATCTGCCTGTTCCTCACTCTGTCCCGCGCCTTCATGGTCTACGACGTCAACCTGTCTTTGACCGCCGGCGCCCCCTACGGCACCACCGAGATGGCCGCCATGCATGTGTATGAAAAGGCCTTCACCTCCCGTCAGTTCGGCGTAGGCCAGGCCGAGGCCCTGATCCTGTTTGTGATTGTGGCTATCATCAGCGGTCTGCAGGTATATCTGACCAAAAAGCAGGAGGTGGATGCGTAATGGCAAACAACCAGATCGGCGGCACCCGGCGCAAGGTTACCAACGCCCTGGCCATGCTCGTACTTATCGTTATCTTTATCGCCTATATGTTCCCGTTCCTCATGGTGGTAATCAACTCCCTGAAGGAAAAGCGGGACATCATCAAGAGCCCCTTCTCCT
>DXDW01000215.1 GCA_019115305.1 Candidatus Anaerofilum excrementigallinarum | reverse complement strand
TATTTTCCCTGCCGCAGCCGCGTCAGCAGCCGGCTCCACAGGCCAGGCGGGTCCTCTTCCCCCTGCCAGCCGGTATCCCGGCGTTTTCCGAATGCATCCAGCCCCTTTTGGGACAGAAATTCCAGCTGCCGCCGATAGACCGGCGCAACCGGATGGCTGCGATAATATTCCGCTTCCCGTTTGGCCTGCTCCAACAGATTCTGCATGGGGGGCTGCTGCTGCATCCCTGCCTTCCAGCCGGCATACAGCCTATCCAGCAGCACCCAGCAATAGGAGTTGGAAGCACTTTCGGACACCTGCTGGTTTGCGGCCAGTTGGTGCAGGGCATCCCGCCGCTGCTGCGCTGCCTCACAGGCATCCAGCTGCCGCAGCGAAAAAGGCCCGGAGGTAATGCTTCCCTCTCTGGTGCGGTCGTAGTTATATTTGATCCGGCGGACAAATACCAGCTTCTCCGCCTGCAGAAAAATGCGGTAGGTGGTGAACTCGTCCTCGTGCAGTTTGCCCTCGGGGTAGCGTATATTCTTTATAACGTTGTAGAGGTACAATTTGTTCCAAGCAACAGTGGAAAAATCGGTCCATTCCAGCAGCCCCTTCACCGCCCGCAGGCCGTCGGCCTGGAGCACCTCCCCGTCGTCGGGGCAGGAATCCTCGGTCCGGTCGGAATAGATGCTGCGGTAACCGCATTCGGCGATCTGGGTGCCATATTGCAGGCAGCTGTCCAGCAATAGCTGGAGCATATCGGTTTCCAGCCAATCGTCGCTGTCCACAAAAGCCACATATTCTCCCCGGCACACCTCCAGCCCCGCGTTGCGGGCGCTGGAAAGGCCTCCGTTGGCTTTATGGATCACCCGCACTCTGCTGTCCCGGTCCGCGTACTCGTCACAGATGGCGCCGCAGCCGTCAGGGCTGCCGTCGTCCACCAGAATAACTTCCAGATCCCGCAGCGTCTGGTTCAAAATGGAATCCACGCACCGCCGCAGCCGATCTTCCACGCAATACACCGGTACAATAACACTGACCAAGCCTTCGTCCTCCCTCGCAGTTCGCTGGCTTTTTTGACACAGCCGTACCTTTCCCCGCACGCCATCACAGGAGCAGGGCCGGTACTTTTTCGTCTCTTCCCGCTGCTCCAAACCAAAAATGGACAGAGGGCTCTCCGATATGGTTCCCTTGCAATGAAAGGGGTATAAGCCGCTTGCGGTCATTATACCACATTGGGTGGTTTTTGACAAAGAGCAAAGGGATTCGGAAAATTTTTCCGCCGCCAAAAACCACAGCCGCAGAAAAGCGACGGCTTTGTCCCAAAGGAAAAGCCGCCGCCCGATTCGTCCGCCGAGGAATTCAAGGTTGCCGGAGAGGGTCTAACCGGCCCATATAGCCCGCTATCTGTCCATCTTCATACCAGACGGCCTGTATGCGCAGGTCAAAAGGCACAAGGGAACCGTCCTTGACCTGCAGCGTCAACTGCCGGCACAGGTCCGGCTCGCCGGCTTTCAGCTGTTTGAGCTGCTGGCGCAGCTGGTCCTTTTCCTGCCCGTCGATATGCTCGTCCTGCTTGATAAAGTCCAGCGCATGGAACTGCCGCAGACTTTCTCCGAACCACTCCCCGTAGCTGGGGGTATACTCCAGATAGTCCTGTCGGATATTGTAGGAGAAGGAGATGCCGCCGCCGTTTTGGGCCAGCAGCCAGGCACACCATTTCTGCTCCCATTCCAGCTGCTGTCGCAGCTGATCCACCGGCGATACCGCCATGGCCGCCGAGGCCCACTCCAGCTGCATGGCCATAGGCAGCTCCGGCTGCTGGTTGGCGTACATACTGGCATAGATCTGCTCCTCTGTCTGCAAAAAGCATTCCAGCAGCCGGGAGTTGAATTCCCCGCACTCGCCGCCGCAGATCATGGAAATGGTTTTTTCCCGGCTGAAGGATTTTTTATACACCCGGTCGCTGATCAAAGCATCGTAGACGTCGGCCAGCGAAACCACCTGGGCCCAAATGGGGATGGCGTCCCCTTTCAGACCGTCGGGATAGCCCTTGCCGTTCCAGCGCTCGTGATGGTGGCGGCAGATGTCGTAGCAATACTGATACAGGCCGCTCTCCAAAATCTGAGGCACATGCTGCAGGATCTCACACCCGCGCACGGTGTGCTGCTTCATGATCTCAAACTCCTCGCTGGTGAGCTTGCCGGGTTTGTTGAGAATGGAGTCGGGAATGGCGATCTTGCCCACGTCGTGCATGACCGCCGCCTCGGCGATCAGGGGAATATCCTGGGGCAGGACGCCGTATTCGGGATACTGTTCCACCAGTTTTTCCAGAATTGCGGTGGTCAAGTTGCGGATGCGCTTGACATGCTCGCCGCTTTCGCAGTCCCGGAACTCAATGACCGTGGAAAGGGTATCGATGATGGAGCTGTTCAGCTGCTGCAGCTGTCTGGCCTGAGCCCGCAGCTGTTTTGCCTGGGCCTGCAGGGCCTGCTCCTGGGTCTCTACCAGGCTGCGCAGCTGGCCCCGGGCGTTGAACAGCTCCATGACATTGCCGATTCGTTTGCGGATCAGCTCCGGCATAAAGGGCTTGTTGATCACGTCCATGGCGCCCAGTTCGTAGGCTTTGCGCAGCGAGATCTCGTTTTCTTCCGCTGTGATGAGAAACACCGGGATCTTGTCCAAAAGGCCCTGTCCTTTGAGCTGCTGCAGCACCGCAAAGCCATCCATTTCCGGCATCACAAGATCCAGCAGAATCGCCTGCACCTGGTTGCCGCAGGCTGCCAGCTGCTCCAGAGCCTGGCGGCCGTTTTCCGCCTCCAGGATCTGGTAGTCCTCTTCAAAGGTCATAGCCAACAGCGCCCGGTTCAGCTCCACGTCATCCGCGATGAGAACCCGGCGGTTTTTCATTGCTTCATCTCCCATACTTCTTTCCCCTTTGCGCAGCTGTGCCGTGGTAAACGGCAGGTATTGGTCGAAAGGCGCTGCTCAGTCTTTGCTTTATTATAGCAATATACCGGAATTTATTCAACTTTCCAAGGCACAATGAACCGCCGAATCCCCCTTTTTATGCCCATATATATCAAAAACCCGCCTGCCAGTGGGCAGACGGGTTTGAAACAGACGGTTCAGTCCACTGTTGTCAGGATGGTGCCGGGATAGTAGTGCGCCAGCACCTGCTGATACGACCATCCCTCTTTGGCAATATAGCCGGCTGCGCCAAACTGGCTCATGCCGATGCCGTGGCCGTTGCCGTTGGATTTAAAGGTGAAAATATCGGTTGCCTTGTTGTATTCCACCGTAAAATCCG
>DXDW01000214.1 GCA_019115305.1 Candidatus Anaerofilum excrementigallinarum | reverse complement strand
CTGGTTCAGGGTCTGCCCCCGCTCGTCGTTGCCGCCCATACCGCCGGCGCCGTCGCGGCTTTTGCCGATGGTATCGATCTCGTCGATGAACACGATACAGGGGGCCTTTTCGCTGGCCTGCTTGAACAGATCCCGCACACGGGCCGCGCCCATACCCACAAACATCTCTACAAATTCGCTGCCGGCGATGGAGAAGAAGGGCACGCCCGCTTCACCGGCCACCGCTTTGGCCAGCAGGGTTTTACCGGTACCCGGAGGGCCCACCAGCAAAGCGCCCTTGGGCATCACGGCGCCCACGCTGCGGTATTTGTCGGGGCTGTGGAGGAAATCCACGATCTCGGCCAGGGCTTCCTTGGCCTCGTCCTGGCCGGCCACGTCGGCAAAGGTCTTGCCGGTCTGGGCCTGGACATAGATCTTGGCGTTGGATTTGCCGAAGCTGAGGGCGTTGCCGCCCATCTTCTTCTGCATGGACCGCATAAGCAAAAAGCTCAGTCCGCCCAGCAAAGCCATGGGCAGCAGCCAGCTGAACAGCAAGGTCATGAGGGAATTATTTTTTGCCGGCAGTTCCCGGCCAAATACGATGCTCTCTCCGTCGGCGGTCTTATACTGCTGCAGCAGGGCCGACAGGTCCACGTCGGTCATGGCGCCGGTGACATAATAGACCGCGCGGCCCTTGTCATCGTTGGCCAAAAACTGGATCTCCGCGCCAGTGACGTCCTGCTGCACCTGGGTGACCCTTCCCTCCTGCAGCATCTGGAGAAACTCACTGTACGGTACCTCCTGGGCCTGGGTCAGCCGGGGCACCAGGGCATTCATCATCAGAACCAGAAGCATGCCGATGGCCAGAAAAACCAGCATCGACTTCTGGGGGCCCTTTGATTGCTGCATATACTACAACTCCTTGTTCCCAAATTTATGGTATATCGCGTAAAAGCCGGATATGTGACTTTGGTTGAAAGTATACCATTCAGGTATGAAAAAACGCGGATACAATTGTGAACATTTTGTAAATTGCGCGGCTGCAAAAAAGCGCCCTCTGCCTGGGACAAAGACAAAGGGCGCGCATCCCGCGGCCTGGGACCGCCGGGATCATTCCTTGATATTTTTCACGCTGAGAGCCTTGCGGGCGCTGTCGTCCAGAGCCACGCCCATCTCGTCGGCGGCAGCCAGGGCCAGCTGGTCAAGGTCATCCTGCTTCATGTAGCGCAGGGCGCTGTCGGTGAGGGAATCGGGGCTGGACAGGGCGTCACGCCGGAACACCACCACGCTGGTGCTGTCGGTGACGCTGCCGAAACCGCCCTCGCCGGTCTCAAACACGGCGGTGACTGCCTCGGCCACGCTGTCACCCAGCTTGGTGACGGTGGTGGTCTGGACAGCGGCGGCATCCTCGGTGTATTCCATCTCCATGATGTCGTAGGCTTCCTTGACGGTCTCGGCGGCTACCTTTCCCATCTCTTCCCCGTCCTGCATCCGCTGGGCGGCCTTTTTGCCCAGCTCTTCAATCTGGGTCTGCTGCTCCTCGGTGGCAAAGGTGTAGCTGGGGGTCATGAGAGGCAGAGAGAAGTAGGCCAGGTCGGTGTAGTTTTCCTGGATATAGCTTTCCAGCTCGGCGGCGTCCACGGGATCGGAACCGTCCTCGCCGTAGATGGCGGGCAGCAGGTCCTCGGCCAGCAGCTCGGCTTCCAAAGCCAGCCGGAAGGTGTTCTCCCCGATGCCGTTGGACTCATAGTAGTCCCCGTAGCTGGTCCACTGGCTCTCCACCAGAGTGTCCAGCTGGGTCTGGTCATCCTCCGAGAGGGTGACGCCGTGCTCGGCGCACAGCTGACGGATACCGGCATAGCGGCGGATGTTCTCGGTGGTCTTTTCGGCGATCCAATCGGCGGCGGGCATATCCTCCACCGTCTGATCCAGCACATCGGCGCTGGTGTCCTCCACCAGACCGGCGGCCTCGTTATAGGCATTGAGCTGCATCAGCAGATACAGGCCGGAGGAAATATCCATATCCCCCACCTTGCCGGCGCTGGCCGGGGTGGAACAGCCCGCCAGGCCCAGGGCCATCAGGGCGGCGCTGGCGAACGCCAGGGTCTTTGTATGTTTCACAGATGTTCGTCTCCTTTCCCTTGACAGCCACAAAAGGGCCAATCACCTTTGCATTATACCGCCCCGCCGGACGGTATGCAAGCCGTTTTACCGATTTTCCTCTTCCTGAGCCCCTTCCTGCAGGGCATCCAGGGCCATGACCAGGATATCCAAAGGCTTTTCGCCGGTGCGCACCGACACCGCCAGATAGGGCTTGGCGCCGCCGTTGTACAGCACCCGCCCGGCCATGGTCTCCAGCAGACGGCGGGCGGCGCCGGGCGCCAGGGTATCGGAGAACAGCCGCAGATTGCTCTGCTGCTGGTTGATCTCGTAGATGCCCAGCCGGGCCGCGGTGACCCGGGCCAGAGAGATATCCACCAGCCCCTCCACCGCGGCGGGGGGATCGCCGTAGCGGTCGATGAGTTCGTCCAGCACGTCGCTGGCGTCCTCCTTGCTGCCGATGGCCGCGATGCGCTTGTAGGCCTCGATGCGGCCCGAGGCGTCGGGGATATAGCGGTCGGGGATATAGGCGTCCACCGTGATGTCGATGAGACACTCGCTCTTGTCCGGCGGCGGGGCCTCCCCCTTTTCGGCGGCAATGGCCTGGTTGAGCAGCTTGATATACAGATCGTAGCCCACGGCCTCCATGTGGCCGTGCTGGCTCTTGCCCAGCAGGCTGCCGGCGCCCCGGATCTGGAGATCCCGCATGGCGATGCGGAAGCCCGAGCCGAAGCTGGTGAACTCCCGCAGAGCCGACAGCCGCTTGGCGGCGATGTCGGTGAGCACCTTGTCCCGCTGGAAGGTGAAATAGGCGTAGGCCTTGCGGCCCGACCGCCCCACCCGGCCCCGGATCTGGTACAGCTGGGCCAGACCCATGCGGTCGGCGTCCTCGATGATGAGGGTGTTGCAGTTGCGCACATCCACGCCGGTTTCAATGAGGGTGGTGCAGGCCAGCAGGTCGATCTCGCCTCCCAGCAGCTGCTCCCAGACGGCGCTGAGCTGTTCCTCGGTCATGCGGCCGTGGGCGATGCCCACCCGCAGCCCCGGCACCAGACGCTGCAGCCGGGCCGAAACCGCCTCCAGGGTGTCGATGCGGTTGTGGAGATAGTAGACCTGGCCGCCCCGGGCCAGCTCCTTTTTGATGGCGTCGGCCACCAGCCGCTCGTCGTATTCCAGCACATAGGTCTCGATGGGCTGGCGCTCGATGGGGGGCTCCTCGATGGTGCTCATGTCCCGGATGCCGCTCATGGCCATGTTCAGCGTGCGGGGGATGGGGGTGGCCGACAAGGTGAGCATATCCACACCCAAAAAGTTTTCCTTCAGCTGTTCCTTATGCTTGACGCCGAACCGCTGTTCCTCGTCCACGATGACCAGGCCCAGGTCCTTGAACTTCACGTCCTTCTGCAGCAGCCGGTGGGTGCCCACCACGATATCCACCACCCCGGCCCGCAGGCCCTTGATGGTCTCCCGCTGCTGAGCAGCGCTGCGCATGCGGGACAAAAGCCCCACCTTTAAAGGAAAGGCCTCCATGCGGGAGAGGATGGTGTTGTAGTGCTGCCAGGCCAGCAAAGTGGTGGGGGCCAGGATGGCGCACTGCTTGCCCCCCATGACGCACTTAAAGGCCGCCCGCAAAGCCACTTCGGTTTTGCCCACGCCCACGTCGCCGCAGAGCAGCCGGTCCATGGGATGGGGCCGCTCCATATCCTGCTTGATCTCGGCGGTGGCAGCCAGCTGGTCGGGGGTCTCGTCGTATTCAAACCGGGTCTCGAAGTCCCGCTGCCAATCCCCGTCCTCGGGGAAGGCATAGCCCTGGGCCTGCATCCGGCGGGCATAGAGGGCGATGAGCTCGTGGGCCATCTCCTGGGTGGCTTTTTTCACCCGGCTTTTGGTCTTGACCCACTCGCCGCCTCCCAGTTTGGACAGCTTTACCTTTTCTCCGTCTCCGGGGGCGGTGTACCGGGCCAGCAGGTCCAGCTGGGTGACCGGCACATAGAGGGTGTCCCCCTTGGCGTAGCTGATCTGGAGATAGTCCTTCACGACCCCCTGGAGGTCCAGCCGGCGGATACCGGCATAGACGCCGATGCCGTGGTCCTGGTGGACCACATAGTCCCCGGGCTTGATGTCGGACAGGCTGGCCAGACCCTTGTTCTTTTTGCGGGCGGGCTTCTTTTTGCCCTCAAAGGCGGCGGCCCGCCGGCTGGTGATGACGGCATACCGGGCAAAGGGCAGCTCCACACCCGCCGACAGCATGCCGGGCAGCACCTGCACCACCCCCTCCGCCGGAGGGGTGTCGGCGTTGGTGGTGGCGGAAAATCCCGCTTTGGCCAGGTCCCGGCAGAGGGCCTCGGCGGCGCGGGGGGTGCCGGTGAGCACCGTCACCGCGTATTTGCCCGCGGTCATGGGTTTCAGGTCCTCGGTGAGCGCCCCCAGCTCTCCCGGCCAGGGAGGCAGCGGGTGGGCCGCCGCGTTGACCAGATCCTTGAGGAAAATGTCGGGCAGGCTGCGGGCGAAATTCTCGCTGACGATGCTGGGCATCTTGGCCACCTGGGCCGTGAGCCAGCTCTCCTCCAGATAGTACCCTTCCAGGCCGGCGGCCAGCACCCCTTCTTCCAAAAGGGCCTTGGTCTCCTCCCCCCGGCGGAAGGCCGCCCCGTGGGCCGCCTCCCGGATGGCTCCCGGCTCCTCCAGGCAGAGGATGGGGTTTTCCAGATATTCCAGCACAGTGGCCGCCCGGCCATACCGCAGCATGATATATTTGTCCATGGAGACCGGTATGGCGCCGCCGTCCAGCAGAGCCAGATCCTGCTCCATGGCCTGTTCCAGCCGCCGGGCCCGGGCGCCCTTTTCCTTGGCCAGGGCGCTGCGCAGCAAAGCCGCCGCCTGGGCGGGGTCGCCGAACAGCACCTCCCGGGCCGGGGACAGATAGATCTTTTCCAGAGCCGCGTCCCGGCGCTGGCTCACCAGATCGAAGGAGTGGATGGTGTCGATCTCATCCCCCCAGAACTCGATGCGGGCGGGGGCGGCCATGTCGGGGGCGTAGAGGTCCAGAATGCCGCCCCGGACGCTGAACTGGCCGGGGCCGTCCACCTGCGGACGGCGGTTGTATCCGGCCCGGAACAGCGCTTCCAGCAGCGCCTGCTGGCCGATCTCCATGCCGGGCTTGAGGGTGAGGGTGCTCTGGCAGAACTCCTCTTTGGGCACCGTGCTCAGCAGCAGGCTCTCTACCGACAGGCACACCGCGTCCAGCCGGCCCCCTACCAGCTCTCCCAGTACCCGCAGCCGCCGATATTCCGTCTCCCGGCCGGCGCCCTCGATGGGCCGCAGCACCAGGTCCCGCCCCGGCAGCACCGCCGCCCGCAGTCCCAAGGTGGACAGGTCGGCGGCCATGCGGGTGGCCTCGGCCTCCCCGGAGGTGACCACCGCCAGCTGGCGATGGTTTTCCAGGGCCAGGGCGGCATAGACCATGGCCCGGCCCACGGCGGGCAGCCCGAAGAGAGCCGCCGCGCCGGGGGTGGCGATGGCGGCTTTCAGCCGGGCATATTCGTTGGTTTGGACGATCCGCTCTCGATACATCTGTATTCCCTCTCTTGTCCGGGGCGGGCTGTCAGCCGTTGTGGCGGCTCATGGCCTGCTCGATGCTGCCGTCAAAGATCAGCCGGGCGGCGTCCTCGATGTCGCCGTACCGGCCTTCCACTGCTTTTTTGTCCTCGGGGGAGAAATGCCCCAGCACCCAGTTGGCCAAATCGGCGTCGGGGCTGGGCTTTTCCCCCACCCCGATGCGGATGCGGGGGAACTCCTGGCTGCCCAGCCGGGCGATGATGCTTTTCAGGCCGTTGTGGCCCCCCGCCGAACCCTGGCGGCGGATGCGGATCTTGCCGGGTGCCTGGGCGATGTCGTCGCAGAGCACCAGCACCCGCTGGGGCGGGATCTTGAAAAAGGAGGCCGCCGCGGCGATGGAATCCCCCGACAGATTCATATAGGTAAGGGGCTTGAGCAGCACCACCTTGCGCCCGTCCACCGTGCCGGCGCCGTACAGGCCCTGGAATTTGGACCGGTTGATGCTGATGTTCCACCGCTTTGCCAGCTCGTCCAGGGCCTCAAAGCCGGCGTTGTGGCGGGTGCCGTCGTACCGGGGCTCGGGATTGCCCAGCCCGGCTACCAGCCACTCGTCGCCCTCCTGTTTGGTCTTGCTTGTAAAGGGAAAACCCATCTTCTTCTCCTTCCGCCCCAAAGGGCCGGCCGCCGAAGCAGCCCGAGTTCTATTTGGATAGCCATTGTGTTAAAATCACAAGGCGCTAGTATCCTAGTTTATAGTTTACCGCATGTTTTGGTCTTTGCAAGGGGAAAGTGGGGGCGTTTTTCCAAAAAAGTAAAAAAGTTGCACTATTTTTGCTCTGAATCCGTTAAAATCGCTGGAAATTTACGGATACTTCTGCTATAATATTTA
>DXDW01000023.1 GCA_019115305.1 Candidatus Anaerofilum excrementigallinarum | reverse complement strand
CGGTGATGCCCTTGTGGGTACCGCCCACCTTGAAGTCCATATCGCCGTGGAAGTCCTCTACGCCCTGGATGTCCAGCATGGTCATCCAGCGGTCGCCCTCGGTGATGAGGCCGCAGGAGATGCCGGCCACGGGGGCCTTGATGGGCACACCGGCGTCCATCAGAGCCAGAGTGCTGCCGCAGATGGAAGCCTGGCTGGTGGAACCGTTGGAGGACAGAACCTCGCTCACCAGACGCATGGTGTAGGGGAACTCCTCCACGCTGGGCAGAACGGGCAGCAGGGCACGCTCGGCCAGAGCGCCATGGCCGATCTCACGACGGCCGGGGCTGCGGGGAGCCCGGGCTTCACCCACCGAGTAGGGGGGGAAGTTGTAGTGATGCATATACCGCTTGGTCTCCTCGGTGCCCAGATCGTCCAGGATCTGTGCGTCGCGGGTGGAGGCCAGAGTGGCAACGGTCAGCACCTGGGTCTGACCGCGGGTGAACATACCGCTGCCGTGGGTGCGGGGCAGCAGACCAACTTCGGCGGCCAGGGGCCGGATCTCGTTGATGCCGCGGCCGTCCACGCGCTTGCCCTCATCCAGCAGCCAGCGGCGCACCACGAACTTCTGCATCTTGTACATCAGTTCCTCGATGATGCCGTCGCCCCACTGCTCGGCGTACTGGGCAGCCAGCTTCTCCCGGATGGGCAGCAGCCGGGCGTCCCGGACGTTCTTGTCGTCGGTATCCATGGCGGCCTTGAAGTCGTCCAGGTACTCGGCCTTGACAGCCTCGAACAGGTCGTGGTCCAGCTCCATGGAGGGGAATTCCTTCTTGGGCTTGCCGATCTCGGCCACAATGCCGTTGATGAAGGCGATCATCTTCTTGATCTCCACATGGGCGGCCTTGATGGCATCCAGCATGGTGACCTCGTCCACCTCGTTGGCGCCGGCCTCGATCATGACGATCTTCTGCTCGGTGGCGGCAACGGTGAGCTGCAGGTCGCTGACATTGCGCTGCTCCAGAGTGGGGTTGACCACCAGCTGGCCGTCCACCAGACCCATGAACACGCCGGCGATGGGGCCGTTCCAGGGAATGTCGGAGATGGACAGGGCGATGGAGGTGCCGATCATGCCGGCGATCTCAGGGCTGCAGTCCTGGTCCACGCTCATGACGGTCATGACAACCGACACATCGTTGCGCATGTCCTTGGGGAACAGGGGCCGGATGGGACGGTCCACCACACGGCTGGTCAGGATGGCCTTTTCGCCGGGGCGGCCCTCACGGCGCATAAAGCTGCCGGGGATGCGGCCCACAGAGTACAGTTTCTCCTCGAAATCCACGCTCAGGGGGAAGAAGTCGATGCCCTCCCGGGGCTTTTCGCTCATGGTAACGTTGCAGAGCACCGCGGTCTCGCCGTAGCGCACCAGGCAGCTGCCGTTGGACAGGCCGCACATCTTGCCGGTTTCCACCACAAAGGGCCGGCCGGCCAGCTCGGTGGTGAAGGTCTTGAAGTTTTCAAAGGTTTCCTTGCGGGAAGAAAATTCCAGTGCCATTCTTGTTTGCCTCCTTTATGCAGGGAGCCGCGGCCTTAGCAATCATCCCGGCGGGCTTTGGGGCAAAACCCGCCCGGATCGTTGCTAATCACCGCGCACCCTATTTTCAAATTATATTGTAAAAACACCGGACCAGCGGCCCGGCGCCTTTGCCAGGGGTGATATGGAAAAGCAGACGGCGCGGTTTTGGTGCGCCGTCTGCATCCGAATCTCTTATTTGCGCAGGCCCAGCTTGGCGATCAGAGCGCGGTAACGGTTGATGTCCTTCTTCTGCAGGTAAGCCAGCAGATTGCGGCGGCGGCCAACCATCTTCAGCAGGCCACGGCGGCTGTGGTGGTCGTTCTTGTGCTCCTTCAGGTGCTCAGTCAGGTGGTTGATGCGAGCGGTGAGCAGGGCAACCTGGACCTCGGGGGAACCGGTGTCGGTGTCGTGCACGCGGGCGGATTCGATGATGTTCTGCTTGGTTTCCATAGTAGTGTCTCCTCTTTACATTAGATATTTGCCCGAAACGCAGCGCCGGTAACTACCCGAGGGATACGCCAGACGCCGGGTCAGGGTAGATGCTGTCAACAGCTTTACCAGTATACCACACACCCGGCACAAAAATCAAGGGCAACACCACATAATTCCAGCCGGGAAAAGGCGGTATAAACCTTTTTTGTGAGATGAACCAAAAAGCAGGACCGATCCTTGGCAAATTGGCGGCATTTGGGGAAAATATCCCGGAAAATCCCGACCCCGTCCGCCGCCCGGCCGCCGGGCGCGTGCCATAAAGTGACCGCCCGGGTTTGCGGCCTTTTCCGCCGCCTGCCCAAAGGCTGCAACGAGGGCCCCGGCATGCCCGGGATGGCAGAACAAGCCCCAAAACGGCCACTCTATCGCCTATCTGACTGGCCCTTTTTCTCGCCCCTTGCGGGGCAACCGAAAAAGATGGCGAATTATACCATTCCGCTGCCGCTTCATGATATAATTTCTGTATACCAATGGTGCAAAATCAGCGCCGGCACCGGGCCGCGCCTCCACAGGAAAGGAAGATCGCCATGGATATCCCCACCGTGTATCTGGTCGGCTGCTCCGACCCTCTGCCGCCCCGGGCGCTGGAACAGGCGCACCAGCTGGCAGGCATTCTCCAGGGCGCCGGCCGCCGGGTGGCCACCAGCCCCCTGCTGGGTCGGCCCTCCTCCCCCATCCGCCGGGCCGAGATACTCAACCGGGCCTTTGCCGACCCCACCGCCACTGCGGTGTTTGATCTGTCGGGGGGCGATCTCGCCAACCAGCTGCTGCCCTGGCTGGACCTGCCCGCCATCGCTGCCAGCCGGGCGGTGCTGTGGGGATACAGCGACCTGACCTGTCTGCTCAACGCCCTTTCGGCCGCCGGCAAGCCGGTTTCTGTGCTTTACCAGCCCCGGCACCTCACCCAGGGGGGCCAGCGGCTGGAACAGTTCCTCGCCGCCGACGGCAGTCTGTTTGCCTGGCCGGTGGAGTTTCTCCGGGGCCGGGCCATGGCGGGGACCCTGGCCGGGGGCAACCTGCGCTGTCTGCTCAAGCTGGCCGGCACCCCCTGCTGGCCCGATCTCACCGGAAAGCTGCTGGTGCTGGAGGCCCAGGGCGGTTCGGCCAGCCGCATTGCCGCCGGCTTTGCCCAGCTGGCCCTGATGGGTGTCTTTGACCAGATCGCCGGCCTCATACTGGGCCGGTTCACCCAGCTGGAAGCGGAGGGAGTGGACCCCGCCTCTCTGCTGCTTCCCCTGCCCGCCGGGCTGCCCCTGGCCCGGACGAGGTGCATCGGCCACCAGACCGACGCCCTGGCGGCCCTTCTGGGGGCGCAGCTGGACTGCCGGGACGGCTGGGCCTGCCTGACTGCGCCCTGTCCCGCTCTGTTCTGAACCATGTATAAACTTGCACAAAATCTTTTCTCTTTCTCTCCCCTGTTTTTTGCCACATTGCAAAAAAGATCGCTGTTTCGTATCCGTTCTCTGTCTGCATTATAAAAGCAGATGTTCTTTTGTGAAAAGTGTATAGAATTTATTCTGTTTTTATGTTATAATAGCCAATGGGCGGCCTGGCCGCCTTCTTTTTTGCTGCCTTTTTCAGGGGGCGGCTGAGAAGGGCGGGACCAACCAAATATACAGAGAAGGGAATTGAAAAAGCATTGCGTACATTGTCACCTGTGGTTGTTGGAAAGAGAATTGTGGTTTACTGCGCCGGCCTGTTCATCATGGCCTTGGGCGTGTCGCTGTCGGTGCTGTCCAATCTGGGGGTGTCCCCCATGAGCTCCATCCCCTATGTGATGAGCCAGATCGTGCCCTCCATCAGTATGGGCAGCTTCACCACCGGCCTGTTCTGCTGCTATGTGGCCATCCAGGCGGTGCTACTGGGCAGCAAATTTCATCCGGTGCGCCTTTTGCAGATTTTGGGCTCCTTTTTGTTCGGCTGGTTTGTGGACATCACCAACTGGCTCACCGGCCTGATTCTCTCCCAGCCCCAAAGCTACCTGCTGCAGCTGTTCTGGCTGGCGGTGGGTATGCTGTGCGTGGCAATGGGCATCTTTCTCTATATCGCCCCCATGCTGCCCATGCTGCCCGGGGAAGGGGTGATGCAGGTGATCTCGGACAAGTTCCACATTCCCCTGCATTGGGCCAAGATGGGCTTTGACATCACCGTGACCGTCATCGCCCTGGCCTTGTCTTTGGGCTTTTTCCACGGTCTCAACGGCCTGCGGGAGGGCACCATTCTGGCGGCCCTGGGCGTGGGCAAGTGTCTGGGGGTATTTGTCAAGCTTTGGCAGCCCCATCTGGACCGCTTTATCGGCAAGGAGAAGGCGGCGGCCTGATCTTTTGCTCCAGCCCCAAAGGGCGGACCTTTTTCACAAAGGTCCGCCCCTTTTTTTGTGCAAAAAACAAAAGGCCCCCGGCCCGCCAGGGGCCGGAGGCAATATAGAGAAAAAAATCAGCGCAGACGTTTTTCCATGCTGCGGTTGCGCAAAAGGTTGACCACAAAGGCCCCCAGGGCCCGGAGCAGACCCAGCACCCAGAAGCCTTTCAGCTCCATCACCAAGCCGTCCACGACCCCCATGCTGACCATACCGTTGGTCATCTTGGCCACCGCCCGCAGGGGCATATTATAGATGAACAGGATGTTCAAATCCGGCTTGCCGGAGCGCAGGCTGCGGCGCAGCTTGGCGTTGAGCACCGCTCCCACCAGCCAGCCTAGGGGACTGCGGCCGTGGCCCAGTTCCCCGAAGGTGATGTTGCGGTCGATGGCAGGTTTGCCCTCCCGGCGGGTATCCCCCCGCAGAGCGTCAAACTCCTCCGCCGCCATGCCCTGCACCTGGCCGCTGCGGTAGTGGGGCAGGTCCAGCCCCTTGTAAGGGGCGGCGGCCCCGCTGCCCGCCAGAACAATATCGGCCGAAAGGCGAATATCCTCACAGCTGGCCCCCAGACGCAGCTGGTAGCTTCCCGGCTCGATCTCCCAGCGGTGGGTGTCCACATTCCAGTAGCGGAAGGCTTTGTCGTCCAGAGGGATCTCCACCCGGCGGCTCTCCCCCGGCTGCAATTCCACCCGGGCAAAGCCCTTGAGCTGCTGCACCGGGCCGAAGACCTCTTTCCGGGGCGGCGCCACATACAGCTGCACCACCTCGGCCCCCGGCCGGCTGCCGGTGTTGGTGAGGGTGAAGGACACACCCTTCTCGTCGGCCTGCATGTCGGAATAGGCAAAGCTGGTGTAGGACAGGCCGTAGCCGAAGGGGAAGGCCACCGGCACCCCGGCGGTTTGGTAGTAGCGGTAGCCCACATACAGCCCTTCCCGGTACTCCACCTGCCGCTGGTCTCCCCCGAACCAGGCGGCGCTGGGGGCGTCCTCGTAAGCCAGAGGCCAGGTCTCGGCCAGCTTGCCCGAGGGGTTCACCTTGCCGGTGACCACATCGGCCAGGGCTCCCGCTCCGGCCTGGCCCCCCAGGGCCGCATAGACCAGGGCCCGGGCCTTGTCCAGCCAGGGCAGTTCCACGGCGCTGCCTGCAAACAGCAGCACCGCCACACGGGGATTGACCGCGGCCACCGCTTCCAGCAGCCGGATCTGGTTGTCGGCCAGCTTCATGTCGGCCCGGTCCAGTCCCTCGCTCTCCTTGATCTCGTCCAGACCCAGGCAGAGCAGCACCGCGTCGGCCTGCCGGGCAAGCTCCACCGCCTGCTCCAGCATTCCCTGGTCGGGGCGGCCGAACCGGTCAAAGCCCTGGGCGTAGCCCACCACATCCATGGTCTGCCGGGCCATTTCCAGGAAATTGTCCAGCCGGGGATTGTTCACCACGCTGGAACCGGCGCCCTGGTAGCGGGCCGTGGCGGCGAAATCGCCGATCACCGCCACCCGGGTTCCTGCCGCCAGGGGCAGCAGATCCCCTTCATTTTTCAGCAGCACCACGCTTTCCGCCGCGGCCTTGCGGGCCAGGGCGTGGTGGCCCTCCCAGTCGATGGTCTTGTCGGCCTTTTCCAGAGCCGCCTGGCTGTCCAGGGCCACCCGAAGGACCTCTTCCACCCGGGCGTCGATCTCCTCTTCAGACAGCCGGCCCTCCCGCACCGCCGCCAGCAGCTGCCGGGCGGAATCCAGACCCGGGGCCGGCATCTCCAGGCTGGAGGTGCATTTCACACCCTGCACATGGTCGTTGGAGCCGCCCCAATCGGTGACCACCATGCCCTTGTAGCCCCACTCTCCCCGAAGGATATCCACCAGCAGGTGTTTGTTCTCGTTGGCGTATTCCCCGTTGATGAGGTTGTAGGAGGTCATGAGGGTTTTGGCCTCGCCCTCCTGCAAAGCGATCTCAAAGCCGGTGAGGTAAATTTCCCGCAGGGTGCGTTCATCCAGCACCGAGTCGCTGGCCATGCGGCGCAGCTCCTGGTTGTTGACGGCGAAATGCTTGGGACAGGCCGAAATGCCCTGGGACTGGATGCCCCGGACATACCCCGCCGCCAGCTTGCCCGCCAGATAGGGGTCCTCGGAAAAATACTCAAAGTTGCGCCCGCAGAGGGGATTTCGCTTGATGTTGAGCCCCGGGCCCAGCAGCACCCCCACCCCCTGGGCGGCTGCTTCCCGGCCCAGGGCCTGGCCGATTTCTTCGGCCAGATGGGTGTCCCAGCTCTGGGCCACCGTGACGGCGGTGGGAAAGCAGGTGGCCGGCTCGCTGGGATTCAGGCCCAGATGATCGCTGGCCCCGGCCTGTTTGCGCACCCCGTGGGGGCCGTCGGACAGCCACAGCGCCGGCAGGCCGACGGCGGGAAAGGCGCGGGTCTTAAAGACGTCCGCCCCCGACAGAAGGGCGCATTTCTGCTCTAAGGTAAGGGATTTCATTTTGCTTCTCCTTCGGGAAAAATGATCTTATAAATGGGGAAATAAATCACCATCTGCACGCCGCCGTTGATCACCGTGATCAGCACATTGTAGACCGCCGGCGGGAAAAATTCCTTGCAGAAGGGCACATACAGCCCCATCAAGAAGCTGCATACGATGGTGATGAGCACAAAGGCCACAATGTACCAGGCGATCTGGTACCAGATATTCCCCTTGGACTTGAAGGTGATGTTGCGCTGCATGGGGAAGTTGATACACTGGGCCAGAAACAAGGTGATGGCAAAGGCCGCGAAATACCCCATGCCCCCGGTGGCGTCCCCGGTGACGGGATAGTTGAAGACATAGGTATCCACCGGTCCCAAAGACAGATGGATCAGCTGGCAGGGGATGGTGCACCAGTCGGTGAACCGGAAAAAGAGCTCCGGCAGAAAGGTGAGCACCAGATACTGAAACAAAGTCACCAGCATGGAAAAGGCATAGAATTTTACAAACTGGGCCACCAGCTTGTGTTTTTGGGCAAATTCTTCCCACTTGGTCTGTGCCATATGGTCATACCTCCTCAATGGGCACCGCCGCGCTGCCCTGGGCGTCGCCGGCTGTGGCGGTCAGCCGCACCCGGCCGGTCTCCCCCGCCCGGACGATGGCCAGGGCCTCGCCGAAATAGGTGTCGGTGGTGTCGGAAAGATAGCCGTGGTCGTTGTAGGGACAGCCGTTGCCCAAAGCCAGCAACTGCCCTCCTTCCACCTGCACCCGGATATGCCCCCGGTGCAGCGGCCGGGTCACCCCGTTTTCGTCGGTGTACCGCAGCCGCAGGTAGACCAGCCGGCCGGGAGCCACGGAATCTTTCTCCGGCTCCACCGCCAGCCGCAGGCCCTTGCCGGCGCTTTTTAGGGCATGGCGGCCGATCTCGGCCCCCGTTTCGTCAAAAGCCACGGCTTCCAGATTTCCGGGCTGCCAGGGGCAGACAAAGCGGAAGATGCAGTCCTTTTTGGCCCGCTTTTCTCCCACCTTGCGGCCGTTGAGCCACAGCTGCACCCGGCTGGCCCGGGCGTAGACCTCCACACGGGCCTTTTTGCCCTCGCAGCCGGGCCAGTCCCAGCTGGCGATGGCGTTGGACATCTTCCAGGCCGAGGGGGAATGCTTATGGCCGGTGTGGTTCACGGGGCAGACCCCGATATAGGGTCCTTTTTCCTGCTCCAGGGCCACCTTGGTGTAGAGCCCCTCGCAGAGCAGCTTGCCGGTGAGGTCGATGCGTCCCGACCCCGCCGACACCCAGCCCAGTCCGCCGTCGAACCGGGGAGCATAGTCCTCGTATTCCCAGGAGCCCACCATCACTTCCCCCAGATAGTCCATGCCGGCCCAGACAAAATCGCCGATGAGCCGGGGATTCTCCTTGGCCATCTCCCGAAAGCGGTAGGCGTCGTTGCAGAAGGTCTCGCTGCCCAGAATCAGGCGGCGGGGGTACTTTTTCAGATCGTGCAGATAGCGGTAGATGCCGTAGTTGTAGCCGGCGATGTCCATGTTGGCGAAGGCGTCCCGGGTTTTCACGTCGCAGCCGTGAAGGGTGGCGCCCCGCTTCATGAACTCGTCTCCCAGCAGGCCCGCCAGATTGTTGAAGAACTGGCTGCCCACCGCCTTGTCCTTTTTGGGTTTGTCCCCGGCGGCCCGGGCCTTCTGGGCGGCTTCCAGCTGCTTTTTGGCCTTTTCGTCGCTGTATACCCCCATGCCCAGGCTGCTGAGGAAGTTGAAGAAGATGTTCACCCCGCAGGTCACGGGACGGCTGTCGTCCAGGCTGTGGAGGTAGTCGGTCATCTCTTTGGTGAGGGCGATGCCCTTGGGCTGGGCCGTTTCGCTCACCTCGTTGCCGGTGGAATAGAGGATCACCGAGGGGTGGTTGTAGTCCTTTTCCACCATGTCTTTGAGGTCCTGCTTCCACCAGTCCATGAAGTAGTCCACATAGTCGTACTGGGTCTTGTGGATGTACCAGTGGTCGATATACTCGTCCATCACCAGCATGCCGGTGCGGTCGCAGATGTCCAGCAAAGTCTTGGAACAGGGGTTGTGGGCCGAGCGGAGGGCGTTGTAGCCCGCCTTGCGCAGCAGATCCACCTTGCGCTCCACGGCGTCGGGGTCGCAGATCGCCCCCAGCAGGCCGTTGTCGTGGTGGATGCAGGCGCCTTGCAGGATCACCCGGCTGCCGTTGATAAGAAAGCCCTTGTCCCCCCATTCCAACGTGCGGATGCCGAAGGGCTGGCTCACCTCGTCGGCGCCGAACCGCACCCGGCAGACACACAGCCGGGGGGATTCCGGGCTCCAGAGGGGGGCGTCGGGCAGGTCCAGTTCCAGGGCCGCTTTGCCCTGGCTGTCCAGCCGGTGGGCGGCCAGCACCCGGCTGCCATCCAGGATCTCCAGTTCCGCCTGGCCGGGACAGCTGGTGTCCACCTCCACCCGCACCCGGGGGGGATGGATGCCCAAAGTCCGCACCCGCACCCCGTTGCAGGGGATATGGGCGGCCTTGTCCCCCACCCAGAGGGTGACGGGGCGGTAGATGCCCGCGCCGGAATACCAGCGGCTGTTGGGCTGGTCGGCGTTGCGGGCGATGACCCGGATCTCGTTTTCCTTGTCGAAGGAGAGCCGGTCGGTGAGCTCGGCGTAGAAGTTGGTGTAGCCGTAGGGACGCTGGCAGAGCTTTTCCCCGTTCAGCCACACCTCGGCGTTGTGGTAGACACCCTCAAACTCCAGAACCAGCCGTTTGTCCTGCAGTTCGCGGCCGGGCAAAAAGGATTTTTGGTAGAGATAGTCAAACCCTTCGTACCAGCCGGTATTGGTGCCGCCGGGAGCGGTTTCGCTTTTGGGCTCGGCCAGCATGGCGTCGTGGGGGATGGACACCGGCAGGCCGGGTCCCTCCTCCTCCAGATGACGGCAGGTCCAGCCGCTGTTGAAAGAAATGGCTTTCATGGAGTTTTTCCTCGTTTCCCATTAACAAAGCATGGCCCCCGCCCGGGATGAAGGCGGGCGGGAGCCGGAAAATGTGGCGTTGCAATCAGCTCAGCTTGCTGGAGAAGGCGGCGGCGATGCCGCAGACGATGCCCACCAGCTCAAATACCAGGCCCACGATGGAGGTGTGCAGGGCAGTGGCCTCGGCGGCGGGGTAGTTGACCGGGATGAAGTAGACATCGGCGGCCAGGGGTACCCGGACCAGGGCAAAGAAGGCAAAGCCCACAATGAGCAGCAGGGTGGAGACCATCACCAGCAGGTCGGCGGCCACCGGAGGCATCTTGTCCCGGACGGCGGCGGCCAGAGCCATCAGCACCACCGCGGCGGCGGTGCAGAGGATGGTGGACAGGCTGGCCCCCGAGGAGGCCAGGTATCCGGTGAAGGAAGTGTAGAGATAGACGCCCAGGCCGATGAGACCGGCCGCGGCGGATACCCACAGCAGGCAGGAGACGCTTTTTGTTTTGGTAGCCATATCAGTTCCCCCTTTTGTCGGTTTTGCGGGTCTTGCTCACCACATAGCCGGCCAGGCAGAGGACGGTGGCGGCGGCAAAGACCACAGTGCAGGTCTTGTAGGTCATACGCCACCAGGTGTTGACGTCCACGGTACGGGTGGTGGAGTTGACACCGTTCATGGCGGCGGAGTTGGCCAGAGCATACAGCAGGTAGTGGCAGTTCTGGCGGATGGCGGCCATCATGTCGGCGTCGCCGCTGAGAGCCTCGGCATTCCAGTAGGTGATCTCCTCGCCCACGCCGAAGCCGCAGAAGGCGGTGGTGCCGGCCAGGATGGACTCCTTGGGCGCAGCCTTGAGGGAAACGCCGGTGAAGTCGGTGACGTTGTAGCCGTTGAAGTCCCATTCATCCCGCATGATCTGCACCATCACGCCCCGGTTGGCGCTGGGGGCCACGGCGCCGATGCGGTTGTAGGAGCTCATGATGCCCAGAGCGCCCAGAGTGTAGGTGTCGTCCTTGGAGGAATCGGCCTGGAAGGAGGCGGGCTTGCCGTTGGCCTCAAAGGCCTGCTGCAGGCCCCGCAGTTCCAGCTCCCGGGCCTTCTGCTCGCTCATGAATACGGCGATGCCGGAACGGTTGATCTCCTGGTCGTTGAAGGCGGCGTGCTTGATGTTGACCAGGGTGCCCTTGGACTGGGCGCCCTGCACCACGGCGCTGCCGATGTAGCCGGTGAGGATGGGATCTTCGGAGTAGTACTCAGCGCCGCGGCTGTTGTAGGCGTGGCGATGGATGTTCATGCCGGGGCCGATCATGATGGGCAGGTTCAGCACCAGAGTGCTCTCGCCCAGGACGATCTCGCCCTTTTCATAGGCAAGCTCCTTGTTCCAGCTGTAGGCGATGTTCTGGGGGGTGGGGATGACCCGGGTGCCGTAGTCGTAGTCGGCGGCGTCGGCATAGGGCACGCCCTGGTAGGAACCCTCGGTGAGGTAATGGGAGTCGGAGCCGCCCGGGCCGTCGTCGGCGGCATACTGGGGCAGGCCCACCGATTCGATGGCGGCGATGTTGTGGAAGGCGTTGGAGGCGAAGTTCAAAAATTCCTCCACGGTGACCTTGTTGAGCAGCTCTTCCCAGCGGGGATCGTCGAAGTCGGCGCCCTTCATGTCGTTGATGGTCAGGCTGCTGGTGGTATCCCCGAATACGATGGAGGAGGTGTCCTCATCGGTTTCCAGAGGGATGAAGTCGTTGCCCAGCAGACGGGAGAGGTTTTCGTCGGCAGTCAGGCCCGAAATAGTCTGGGGGAAGGTGCCGTCCCAGTCGCTGCGGGACAGGTAAGTAACGGTGTCGGGCAGGAAGGCGTTGATGTCGGTGGCGTAGTCACCCTCGGACAGAGCGTTGGTGATCTCCACGCCGGCCTTGCTCACCGAGAAGGTGTCGGCGTCCACGTCCCCCTCCCAAACCCAGTGATAGGTCTTGTCGGCGTTGCCCTCGGCGGTCATGCCGTCGGCGGTGGTCTTGCCCTGGGCGGCCAGGATGTTGTTCAGGGCGTCGTGGGCGTCGTCGCCGATGGCGAAGTAGTAGTCGCCGGGATCGACGATGTAGGTCTTGGCGTTCTCGGAGTCGTAGCTGGCCAGGTTCGCCATATCCACTTCCATGGTGATGGTCTGGGACTCGCCGGGCTGCAAGGTGGCGGTCTTTTCAAAATCCATCAGCTGCACGGCGGATTTTTCAATGTGATACTGCTTGTCGTAGTCGGTGTAGGGGGCTTGGGCATACAGCTGCACAACAGCCTTGCCGGCCACGCTGCCGGTGTTGGTGGTGGTCACGGTGACGGTGGCAGTCTCCTTGGTGCTGGAAACCTCCACCGAATCCAAAGTCTGCTCAAAGGTGGTGTAGGACAGGCCGTAGCCGAAGGGGTAAACCACTTCGTTGGCGTAGTCCCAGGTGCCGTCCTGGGTGGCCACGGTGCCGTCGGGGTTGGCGTAGGTGCCGGCGGAAGCCTCGGCGCCGCCGTTGCCCAGCACGATGTCGGCGTAGCGGGTCTCGTAGTAGCGGTAGCCGGTGTAGATGCCCTCGGCCTCGATCAGGTAGGAGTTGACGTTGGCGGCTTCGCTGAAATCATCGGCGTTGGCCCAGGGAATGTTGCCGTAGTTCTGCATGGCGGGGGCCAGGGCGCTGTTTTTGGCGAAGGTGTCGCCCAGATGGGCGGAGGGAGAAACGGTGCCGTTGAGCACGTCGGCCACGCCGTAGAAGCCGTAGGCGCCGGGGTAGCCGATCCAGAGGATGGCGTCGATGTCGGGGTCATCCTGCAGGTTGGCGATCTCCATCTGGTTGGTGGCGTTGATCAGCACGATGACCTTGTCGAAGTTGGCCTTGGCCTCCTCGATGATGGCCATTTCCTCGTCGCTGAGGCTGAGGATGTTGCCGGTGACGGTGGAAACGCCCTCGGCCAGACCTTCCTCGCCGGGATAGTAGCCGTCGCCGTTCTCGCCGCCGGAACGGCCCACCACCACGATGGCGGCGTCGGAGTACTCGGCGTAGTCCTTGTCAAAATCGGGGTTCAGCGCCCGCAGCTCGTCCAGAGTGAGCTCGCAGGGGTCGTTGTAGCTGGTGATCTCGTTGTACTGGGGCAGGATGCCGCCGCCGAACTGGGGCGTGGTCCACTCCTTGTCGGCAAAGAAGGCTTCGTAGGCGGCCAGCGTGGAGGGGTTCAGCTGGAATCCCCGCTCGGCAAAGGCGTCGAAGATCTCCACGGTGGATTTGCCGTCGGCCACGCTGCCGCCGCTGTTGCTGTACACCGGAGCGTAGCTGCGCACGCCCAGCATGGTGATCTTGGCGTCGCTGGCCAGGGGCAGGGCGTTGTTTTCATTTTTCAGCAGGGCGTAGGTCTCCTGAGAAGCCCGGATGGCGAACTCCTTGAAGCCCTCGTAGGCCTCCTGGGCGGTGGTGAAGTCGGACTTGTAGGTCCAGGCGTCTTCCGCGTCCTCCGATTGCTCGGTGACGGTGGTCTGACTGCGGGTGCCGAAGAAGGCGTCCACAGAGGTGCGGTAGGTCTCCAGCACCGTGCCGGCCATCAGAGAGAAGGCCAGCAGCAGCGCGCATACCAGGGACAAACCGCGCCAGACGTTTGTCTTTTTCAAGATGATTTCCTCCTTTTGGTGCGTTTTCACAAGAGAAAAGCTCTTTGCGCCCCCTCCCGGACAGGGGGTCTCTCTTTCTGACAGAAATTTTACATTTTGCCAACTCCTTGCACAATAGTTTCTGCCTGAACTGTTGTTTTTTTAGCTCAAACTGCAATTTCGGCAAAAAAAGCGGCAGCCTTCGTTCCA
>DXDW01000213.1 GCA_019115305.1 Candidatus Anaerofilum excrementigallinarum | reverse complement strand
CTGTCGGCAGCCTGGATTCGGTTCAGCACTCACAGTCCCGGGAGGGATAGTAGAGGTTGTTGCAGACAAATTCCAGCTTTTCCTTCAGCACGTTTTCCATGTTGGACACGGCGCCCACCATGTTGACCACCGATTCGTTTACCTCCAGCAGTTCCCGCATGCTGCAGTCCATGCTGACTGCCTTCTGCAGTTTTTCGCCTTCGGCGTTGAGGATATGGCTGAGCGCGGTTTCCTCCAGAGCGATGCTCTCAATGAGGTTGGTGACGGCCTGGCACATGGTGATGGGGTTGCAGGGCATAGAAATTACGGGCATAGACATAGCGAACTCCTCCTGTCAGCTGGGATGTTTGGGGCCTGTTGTTCAGGCTGACCCAGTATATGCAGCCGGGCAGGAAAAGGGTTCCGGAAAAATTGATCAGGTCTCAAACAGGCCGAGGATTTCTTCCATTAAAGCGCACAGCACGCCGCCAATGGGGAATACTACCCATACCACGCCCCATTTGTCAAAGCAAAAGCCGCCCACAAAAAAGATGAGGGTGGCGGCCAGCATGATCACGCCGCTGAGGTTTTCCGCTTTGCGCTTGATGCGCTTTTTGGCTTCTTTTTTGTCCTTCTTGTTGTCGGAAGATTTAAGAGGGGGATCAGCCGGTGCCGACTGTTTGTCTTTTTTCCAGTTCTTTTCCAGTTTGTCCCAACTTTCCTTCTGCACGCTGGTATATATCAGAATGGCTGCTCCGGCCGACAAAAACAGACAGAGCACGCCGATGGCGGCGTTATCCCCCAAAAGTCCTTCCATAAACATGAAAGCAGCCAGTCCCAATACGCACAGTGCCACACCCAGCGCAATCATCATGCCATAGCGCTGGCGGAAAAGCATGTATTCCTCCAGCAGATCCGGGGAAAGGCTGGCGCTGAAATCCTGTGCGGAGGCCGAAAAGGAATCTGCCGAGTCTTGCTCCAGCAGCCCCAGCGCTTCCCGTATCTCCTCCACCGAGCCGAACTGGGATATCACCTGTCCAAGGGCTTCGTTTTCGCTTTTCCCCTGTTCCCGCAGCTCCTGGTAGGCGTCCTCCATGCTTTCCAGAATGTTGCGCTTCATCTCCCTGGCTTCGGGGGTGTCGGGGATGGCCGCAAAGACATTGTTTACATATACACGGATCTGGTTCATATGGTTTCCTCCTTGGCGAACAGGTCCACTACCTGCTTGGTCAGTTTCCATTCTTTGCATTTTTCCTGAAAATACCTCTCCCCCGCCGGTGTGATATGGAAGTAGGTGCGGGGTTTGCCATGGCTTTCGGTGCCGGAATAGGAGGACAGATACCCGCTCTTTTCCAGCCGGTTGATGGCCGAATACAGGGTGGTTTCCTTCATGGTATACACCCCGCCGGTACGCCGGGCGATCTGCTGGCTGATGGCGTACCCGTAGGAATCCCCCTGCCGCAAAATCGAGAGAATCATGGTATCGTTGTATCCGCGAATCCCATCGCTGCCCAGCATAGGCCCTCTCCTTTCAATTACTTTATCTGATGGAGTAATTTTACTATATCACAACTACTACGACAAGTAAAGTAGTTTTTGCGTTTTGAAAACAAAAAACAGCGGCTTCTCTGCCGTGTGGCAAAGAAACCGCCGCAAAAGTGCAAAAGGAAAAAATCAGTCTTGGTTCAGGCTTGCCTCGATAAAGGCGCGGAAAATGGGATGGGCTTTGTTGGGCCGACTCTTGAACTCGGGATGGTACTGTACCGCCACATAGAAGGGATGGTCGGGCAGCTCCATGGCCTCTACCAGCCGTCCGTCGGGAGAGGTGCCGCTCCACACCACCCCTGCCTGCTGCAGCTGGGGACGGAACTCGTTGTTCACCTCGTAGCGGTGGCGGTGACGCTCCTGCACCTGCTCGGCGCCATAGATGGCAGCCAGCCGGGTGCCGGGCTGCAGGGTGCAGGGATAAGCACCCAGCCGCATGGTGCCGCCCTTGGGCAGATTGCCCTGCTGGTCGGGCATGAGGTCGATGACGCAGTGGGGATTGTCCGGCGTAAATTCCCGGGAATTGGCGTCCGCCATGCCGCAGAGGCTCCGGGCCGCTGCGATCACGGCGATCTGCATACCCAGGCAGATGCCGAAGTAAGGAATCTTGTTCTCCCGGGCGTACTGAGCCGCCAGGACCATGCCCTCGATGCCGCGCTCGCCGAAGCCGCCGGGAACCAGTATACCGTTGACCCCGGCCAGCTTTTCGGCGATGTTTTCGCTGGTGAGCTGCTCCGAGTCCACCCACCGCAGCTGTACCTTGGCGTCGTTGGCGTAGCCGCCGTGGTAGAGGGCTTCCACCACCGACAGATAGGCGTCGTGAAGCTCCACATATTTGCCCACAATGGCAATGGTGGTGCGCCGGGACAAAGTGGCGATGCGGCCGCAGAGGTCCTTCCACTCGGACATGTCCGGCTCCACATCCGCAAATCCGAACCGCCGGCAGACCAGCTGGTCCAGGTGGGCCGCATGGAGCATCAGGGGCACATCGTAGAGACTGTTCAGGGTCCGGTTTTCGATGACGCAGTTGGGTTCCACGTTGCAGAAAGCAGCGATCTTCTGCAAAATGCCGTCCTCCAGAGGCTCGTCGCAGCGGGCAATGATGACGTCCGGCATGATGCCCATGCTCTGCAGCTCGTGCACCGAGTGCTGGGCGGGCTTGGTCTTGTGCTCTCCCGAGCATTTCAGATAGGGCACCAGTACCACATGGAGGAACATGCAGTTCTCCCGGCCCAGCTCCCGGCTGATCTGCCGGATGGCTTCCAGGAAGGGCTGACTTTCGATATCGCCGATGGTACCGCCGATCTCGGTGATCACCACATCGGCTTTGGTATACTCCCCAATGCCGTAAATAAAGGCCTTGATCTCGTTGGTCACATGGGGGATGATCTGCACCGTGCGGCCCAGGTATTCCCCTGCCCGCTCTTTGTGCAGAACGTTCCAGTATACCCGGCCGCTGGTGAGGTTGGAAAGTTTGTTCAGGTCCTCGTCGATGAATCGCTCGTAGTGGCCCAGATCCAGGTCGGTCTCTACTCCGTCTTCGGTCACAAATACCTCGCCGTGCTGGTAGGGGCTCATGGTGCCGGGGTCCACATTGACATAGGGGTCCAGCTTCTGTGCCGCCACCTTCAGACCCCGCTGTTTCAGCAGCCGCCCCAGGCTGGCCGCGCTGATGCCTTTACCCAAACCGGAAACCACACCGCCGGTTACAAAAATATGCTTTGCCATCTCGTCTTTGCTCCCTTTTCCCTTGCATTTCTCTCAAAAAAAGATACGGCGCCCACCCTGCAGTACAGAGTGGACGCCGTTGTCCAACAACGCTTTATTATAAGCTTTTGGAAACAGCTTGTCAATGCGAATTT